>NZ_SDXQ01000029.1:0-415505 GCF_006964045.1 Arthrobacter sp. TS-15
GGGGAGGGCTTCCGTGGGGCGGGTTTCCGCCGAACGTTGCTCCCTGGGCAGCGGTTCTGTTGGCTGCGCAGGCTCAGTCGGCTGCGCGTCGCGTGCTTTGCCTGGCTCGTTGGTGTTCATGTCAGTTTCCTTCCTGGATGGTCACGTTGCTGAACGTGCCGTCAATTTCCACCACGAGGTTGGCTCCCGGCTTTTCAGTGTTGTAGAGCGTCCTCTCGTCCTGGAGGCGCCCACCGCGGTCTGTGCCACGTTCGTTGAGGTTGCCGAACGTCATATCGGCCCTGACCTCAACAGGAACATCGTCGGGGATGATGACCGTGACATTGCTGGCGGTGGCGTCAACCGGAATGAGTACCTCGGAGATCAGCGGAGGCGTTAGGGCGATCTCGCTCAAGTCCACCCGCCCCTGCGCCCCCGTGACGTCAATGCCGAGCCGTGCTTGTTCAATGCTGGTGGGTGCCCAGTTCACGTCGTGGAAGGTGAAGCGGTCGCCGTCTCTGGGGATCACGTTGAAGATTCCGCCAGTGATCAGGGCCGCCACGGCGAGGAAGCCAAGGAAGCCCGAGGTCCGTCCGCGAAGTCCTGCAATGAGGATGCCCAAGCCAAGTACGGCTGCGCCGGTAGCCCACACCACGGCGTTACCCGAGTTACCCAGTTCAATGACATTTCCGGCGTCGAGCGCTTTCAGCGTGCCGCCGGCAAGGAGGGCTGCACCGGCTGAGACTGAGACGATTGCAGCTCCTGGACCCTTGTGCTTAGGAGCGGCGGGTTTAGGCTGCCATTGTTGCGGGGGAGTTGGTCCGTAAGGAGGGCGAGGGCCGGAAGGCCCGGACGGCGAGGGCACGGACCCGGAGGGCCCGGACGGTGTGGCACCTGACCTGCCGGGCGCGCCGTATACGGGTACGCCGGTATTGGTTCCGGTGGTTGTGGAGCCGGTGGTTGTGCTGGACGCGAACTGCGTGGGCGTACCGTAACCCGTGCCGCCGGGAGCCGCGGCATAGGGCGTTGAGGAGTAATTTTGTTGACCCACGGTCGGTGCTCCTTTTGAGGTTTTGTTGCGTTGGACCAGGAAGTAGATGAGGTAGAAGACTCCGCCCAGCCAGAAGAGGGTCCAGAACAGGCCGGGCATACCATCCCAGCCCCAGCCCCAGAATCCGCGGCCAAGGCTCGGCAGGCCGATGATGGTGGTGATCAATGCGCCGGTCATACCCCCTGACCAACGGCCCGCGGCGGCTTCCTGTACGTGGATCCGGCCGTCAGGCTCGGGCAGGAGCGCCCAGGCAATGCCGTAAAGCAGCACGCCGACGCCTGCGAAGAGTGCCAGGACAATGAAGATGCCCCGCACGATCAGGGGGTCGATGCCGAACCGGTGGGCCACACCGCTTGCGACGCCGCCAATCCAACGGTCCGGTCCCCGGCGGATGCCTTGGTTGCGGATCCAGTCGAAGAAGTTCTGCTGGGAGGTTGCCGGAGCGGTGCCGGTGGGCGGGTAGTTGCCCCCGGTGGGACCGGTTCCCGCGGAAGTCCCGGCCTCTCCAGGTGTTCCCGAAGGCGTCCCGGACGTGGCACCGGTGGCGCCGGTGGAAGCGCCGGTGTGGGCGCTGGAGCCGGATCCGCTGGCCGTGCTTGGCGTTCCGGGTTCCTCTGGGTTCATGCTGTTCGCGTTCATACTTCGATCCTGCCGCCCAGACCACCCCGCCCTCTACTGGGGGATACCCTGAATGATCCCTGAGGGACCCCCGAACAACGCCGGTTTCCCGTCCGGGGCACTCTGATCCGTGTTTGGATTGGTATATGACAACCGCTGTACAACGCCCCACGCTGGTCCGCAGCAGCGACCGCATGATCGCGGGCGTCTGCAGCGGACTCGCCGACCATTTGGGCTGGCCCGTCAATTTGGTCCGGCTTGGCATGATCCTTGCCTGTTTCGCCGGCGGAGCAGGCGTGGCCTTCTACGCATGGTTGTGGACCATGGTTCCCACCGCGGATGAAAACGCCAAGCGCAACGCCCGCCGTCCGGCATCGCCCATTGCTCCTGCGGTGAGCCTGGCGCCTCCGTCCGTCTCCGCCCCCGCCCCTTCCGTGGCACCAAAAACGTACGACGCCGGCGCGTCGCCGGCGGGGGTCGGCGCACCACCGGTATCCGGTTCCGTCCAGGCCGGCCCTCCTGTTCCTGGTACGGCTTATAGCCCTACTGCAGGGACCATGCCCGGCACCCCTTTGCCCGGTGTGTCTTTGCCCGGCAGCGGTCCTTTGCCGGCTACTGATTCATTGATCGGCGCGGACGCTCCATCCGGTCAGCTTGCGGGCCCGCCCCGTTCGGGCACTGCAGGTGGCAGCAACGAAAGCACGCTGGCGACGTGGTTCTCGTTCCGCAAGATCCACTACGGCAAGGAAATCCTGCTCGGAGCGGCACTGCTCCTGGTGGCCGCGATCTTGATTGCACGCCAGTTGGGCGTTGATGTCCCTTTGGGCACGCTCATTCCGGCAGCCGCCATCCTGGGTGGTGCTGCCATCGCCTGGATGCAACTGGATGAGACCCGGCGAGCCGGGTTGGTGGACAAGACGAAGGCCGATCAAGCAGGTGGATGGACCCGCCTGGCAGCGGGGTTGGCCTTGGTGGTGGCCGGCGTCCTGGTGATGGTTTCCGGGTCTGGATCCTGGGAGCAGACTTGGCTGGCACTACTGGCTTCCGTCGCTGTCCTCGGCGGAGTTGCCTTGGTACTGCTGCCGTGGGGCCTGAAGTTCTGGAAGGACCTCGAGGCCGAACGCGCCGGCCGCGTCCGCGAAACCGAGCGCGCAGAGATCGCTGCCCACCTGCACGACTCCGTACTTCAAACCTTGGCGCTCATCCAGCGGCGTGCAGGTTCCGAGCAGGACGTGGTGCGGCTTGCAAGGGCCCAGGAACGCGAGCTCCGGTCCTGGCTGTTCAGCGACCCCGCCAAGGAGTCTGGCCTCCTCGCTGACCGGATCAAGTCCGTGGCCGCGGAAGTGGAAGACTCCCACGGCCACGCGGTTGAGGTGGTGACAGTGGGAGATACCGAGATGACGGACCGGCATGAAGCCCTGGTCCAGGCCGCAAGGGAAGCCATGCTCAATGCCGCAAGGCACGGCGGCGGAACAGTATCCGTGTACTTGGAGAGCAATACCGGCAGTACCGAGATTTTCATCAAGGACCGCGGCCCGGGCTTTGACCTCGACGCTGTTCCGGACGACAGGCTGGGCGTCAAGGAATCGATCATTGGCCGGATGAAGCGGCACGGCGGTACAGCGGTCATCAACAGCAGCAGTGATGGAACGGAAGTTCGTTTGTCCCTCCCGTCAGCAAATCCGGACACCGGCGAGCAACGGAATGCTGATGCGCGAAACGGTGAACAGCGGAATGGAGAAGCCAAGCAATGAACAACAGCTCTGAAAACGGCGTTGGACGCAGGGTACGCGTGGTCATCGTGGACGATCACACCATATTCCGCTCCGGATTGAAGGCCGACCTCGACGAACGCATCGACGTTGTGGGCGAAGCCGGAACCGTGGAACAGGCCATCGCTGTCATAGCCGAGATCCGCCCCGAAGTAGTGCTGTTGGATGTGCACCTTCCCGGCGGTCTGGGTGGTGGCGGACGTGAAGTCATTGCGGGGTCCATGTCGTTGCTCGCCACCACCAGCTTCCTGGCCCTGAGCGTGTCTGACGCCGCTGAGGACGTGGTGTCGGTCATCAGGGCAGGAGCCCGGGGGTACGTCACAAAAACTATTTCCGGGAAGGAAATTTCGGACGCCGTCATCCGTGTGGCCGATGGCGATGCCGTGTTCTCGCCAAGGCTTGCAGGCTTCGTGCTCGATGCCTTCGGGACTGCGCCGGCGGACATCGCTGACGATGAACTGGACAAGCTCTCTGCCCGTGAACTGGAAGTCATGCGGCTCATCGCCCGCGGGTACAGCTACAAGGAGGTGGCCAAGGAGCTGTTCATCTCCATCAAAACGGTGGAAACCCACGTCTCGGCCGTGCTGCGCAAACTCCAGCTTTCCAGCCGCCACGAACTCACCAAGTGGGCTGCAGAGCGCCGTCTCCTCTGACGCTCTATCACATCTCTCGGGCCTAAACCGGACGCTCTCTCACATCCCGCGCCTTAAACGAAAACGCTCTTCCACCTGTCACGGCGGAAGAGCGTTTTCGTTGGCTGATTCCTACTTGGCCTTGCCCAGGAACTCCTGGATGCGACGGACACCTTCTGCCAGATCCTCATCGCCGAGTGCGTAGGACAACCGTACGTAGCCGGAGGGACCGAATGCCTCGCCCGGAACCACGGCAACCTCAACCTCGTCGAGGATGAGCGTCGCGAGTTCAGCGGAAGTCTCCGGACGGACGGGACCGTTGGAGGTCTCGAATTCCTTACCCAGCAGGCCGCGGACGTCCGCGTAGACGTAGAAGGCGCCGGTCGGCGTCGGGCATTCAACGCCTTCGATCGCGTTCAGGCCGGCCACGATCGCCTTGCGGCGGCGGTCGAAGGCCACCTTCATCTCGTCGACGGCGGTCAGCGGGCCCGTGAGCGCAGCGGCAGCGGCAATCTGCATGATGTTGGAGACGTTGGACGTCGCGTGCGACTGAAGGTTGGTGGCCGCCTTGATGACATCGGCAGGGCCGATCATCCATCCCACGCGCCAACCGGTCATGGCGTAGGTCTTGGCCACACCGTTGAGGATGACCACTTTGTCGCCCAGTTCCGGCGCGGCAGTGGCGATGGAGGTGAATTCCACGCCGTCGTAGGTCAGGTGCTCGTAGATTTCGTCGGTAACAACCCAAAGGCCCTTGGACGCTGCCCACTTGCCGATCTCGGCAACCTGTTCCGGGCTGTACACGGCGCCGGTGGGGTTGGAGGGGGAAACGAACAACAGGATCTTGGTCTTGTCCGTCACCGCAGCCTCAAGCTGCTCGACAGTTACCAGGTAGCCCTGTTCGGGACCGGCGAAGACCTCAACCGGCACGCCGCCAGCAAGGCGGATGGCCTCCGGGTACGTGGTCCAGAAGGGGGTAGGGATGATGACTTCGTCGCCCGGATCAACCAAGGTTGCGAACGTGTTGTAAACGGCCTGCTTGCCGCCATTGGTCACCAGGACCTGGGACGGGTCAACCGTGTAGCCGGAGTCCCGCAGGGTTTTCTCTGCGATGGCCTTCTTCAGCTCGGGGAGACCGCCCGCGGGGGAGTAGCGGTGGTACTTCGGCTGGCTGGCTGCCTCAATCGCGGCCTGAACGATGTAGTCAGGGGTAGGAAAATCGGGTTCGCCGGCACCGAAACCGATCACGGGACGTCCCGCGGCCTTCAGTGCCTTGGCCTTGGCGTCAACGGCAAGGGTGGCGGACTCGGCAATGGCGGAGATTCGCTGTGAAATGCGGGCGGTAGTTGTTCCGGCAGACATCTATGTACCGTTCTTCGCAGGCAGCTCGTGGGCTGGATGATGGGATTCGACGTAAACTACCTTATGCTGTTCTGCGGAGCTCCCGGGTGCCTGCAGAACTTTGTGACTGATAATGCTGGTCACAGGCTTTTAGGGCTGGGAGGTCCGGAATCAGTCCGGTTCGACTATCGCGAAATTCTTGCGTAGACTGGTTCACCGGTGTTGAAAAGCACCACAGGCTGAAGTGCGGCCTGAAACATGGATTCGATCCATAGGGTAGTGGCGCAATTGGTAGCGCAGCGGTCTCCAAAACCGCAGGTTGCAGGTTCGAGTCCTGTCTGCCCTGCGCAAGCTGTTCCGGCGGAAACGCCGGGGCACGCGCAGCAACCATGGCTCTGATCAGAGTCGGGTCAACGACTTTGCAAGGTGAGTGAGGACCAGGTGACCGAAACAGCTGCCAGCAGCTCGAAGGGCCGTCCCGCCAAGAAAGCCGACCGCGGCTTCTTCGCCCGAATTGCACTCTTCGTCCGCCAGGTTATTGGTGAACTGAAGAAGGTCGTTGCTCCAACCCGCAAGGAACTGATCAACTACACGCTCGTGGTGCTGGTGTTCGTGGCCATCATGATGCTCATCGTTACCCTGCTGGACCTGGCTTTCGGCACGGGAGTCAGCTGGGTCTTCGGTGGGTCAGGCGCTACGGACCGCTAGACGGATCTGTCCGCAAACTGTGCGAAATTCCTTAGTGATTCAAGGGTTTTGCGGGGTTTGCGGAATTGAGCCATTTAAATAGGCATGTTAGGCAATGAGGAAGCAGGAGACCAAGTGTCTGAGCAGGAGCTCGAGGTAAACGAGACTGAGCTGGGCGAATCCGCCGAGGACTCAGCCGACGCCACGGCAATTGTCGTGGAAGAGTCCGAGGTCGATTCTGCTGCGCCCGAATCTGCCGACGCCGACGATTCCGTAGAGGATTTCGAAGCTGACGTAGACGCCGAGTCTGACGACGCGTCCGGTGATGTTGCCGATGAAGACGACGCTTCGGAAGAGTCCGACGGCGACGACCTGGCAGTTGCTGCTGCAGCAGCGCCGGCTGATCCGGCCGAAGAGTTCAAGGCCAAGCTGCGCCGCCAGGAAGGTGACTGGTACGTCATCCACTCCTACGCCGGTTACGAGAACCGCGTGAAGGCAAACCTTGAGACCCGCATCCAGACCTTGGACATGGAAGATTACATCTTCGAGATCCAGGTCCCCATGGAAGAGGTTGTCGAGATCAAGAACGCGCAGCGCAAGGTCATCAACCGCGTGCGCATTCCCGGCTACGTTCTGGTTCGTATGGACCTGACTGACGCTTCCTGGGGCGCCGTTCGTCACACTCCGGGTGTCACCGGCTTCGTGGGTAACGCCCACAACCCTGTCCCGCTGCGGCTCGATGAGGTCTTCTCCATGCTCGCCCCCGTCTTCGAAGAAGAGCAGGCAGAGCAGGGCAAGCCCGTCAACAAGCAGAACCAGGCTCCCGTGGCTGTCGACTTCGAGGTCGGCGAGTCGGTCATCGTCAAGGAAGGTCCGTTCGAGACCCTCCCGGCTACGATCTCCGAGATCAAGCCCGAGTCCCAGACCCTGGTGGTTCTGGTCTCGATCTTCGAGCGCGAAACCCCGGTTACGCTCGCGTTCAACCAGGTCACCAAGATCTAGCTGAATCCAAAATTTCGCTCCAGCCCTGCCTGCTTAGCAGTTCGGGAGCGGCCGGCCGCCTCGCCATGGCGGCCACCAACCTGGGACGCGCTCCTGTGTCCCAGGAAGCTATTGAGAGAAGGACCCTACATTGGCTCCCAAGAAGAAGGTCACCGGCCTCATCAAGCTGCAGATCCAGGCAGGTGCCGCTAACCCGGCTCCGCCGATCGGTCCTGCGCTTGGCCAGCACGGTGTCAACATCATGGAATTCTGCAAGGCGTACAACGCTGCAACGGAATCCCAGCGCGGAAACGTTATCCCGGTTGAAATCACGGTCTACGAGGACCGTTCCTTCACCTTCATCACTAAGACCCCGCCGGCTGCAGAGCTCATCAAGAAGGCTGCAGGCGTTGCCAAGGGTTCGGCTACCCCGCACACCGTCAAGGTTGCCAAGCTGACCCAGGCACAGGTTGAGGAAATTGCTTCCACCAAGATGGAAGACCTCAACGCCAACGACATCAAGGCTGCCGCCCTGATCATCGCCGGCACCGCCCGCTCCATGGGCATCACCGTAGAAGGCTAGTAACCTTCGAAGGCCCTTGTGGCCTTCACCCGCCGGGAAACCGGCATCTGAAACATTGAAATGTCGCAGGATCCTTGCCGGATCCGCGGCTTGTGGCAGGGCCCAGCGCGGTCCGCAGACCACAACTGCACAAGGAGAAATAGCAGCATGGCAAAGCGCAGCAAAGCATATGAGGCAGCCGTAGCCAAGATCGAGGCAGACAAGGTCTACGCCCCGGTCGAGGCCATCACCCTCGCGAAGGACACCAACCCTTCCAAGTTCGACGCAACCGTTGAGGTCGCTTTCCGCCTGGGCGTTGACCCGCGTAAGGCTGACCAGATGGTTCGTGGCACCGTCAACCTGCCCCACGGCACCGGTAAGACCGCTCGCGTCCTCGTTTTCGCGACCGGCGACAAGGCTGAAGCAGCAATCGCTGCCGGCGCCGACTTCGTTGGTTCCGACGACCTGATCGAAAAGATCGCAGCCGGCTGGACCGACTTCGATGCCGCAGTGGCTACCCCTGACCTCATGGGCAAGGTTGGCCGCCTGGGTAAGGTCCTCGGTCCGCGTAACCTGATGCCGAACCCGAAGACCGGTACGGTTACCCCGGATGTCACCAAGGCTGTCAACGACATCAAGGGTGGCAAGATCGACTTCCGCGTCGACAAGCACTCCAACCTGCACTTCATCATTGGCAAGGTGTCTTTCGACGTCAACAAGCTGGCTGAGAACTACGCAGCTGCACTGGAAGAGGTGCTTCGTCTGAAGCCGTCCGCTTCCAAGGGCCGCTACATCCAGAAGGCTACCGTTGCCACCACGTTCGGTCCGGGCATCACCGTTGACCCGAACGTCACCAAGGTCCTCGTCGACGCGTAAGCTTCGCGAGCACTTGCTCTGATAAAAGGACCGTCCGGCATTGCCGGGCGGTCCTTTTTCTTGTCTTGCTACCTGTTCACCGCCGGTGGTGCGCCGTAGGCTGTGGTTCGTGTCGTCGTCGAACTTTCACGCCCTTGCCGGGTTGTCCGTTGAACGGATTCCGGTCCCGTCAAGCACCGACGCGAGCGGGGCGCCCGACTTCCGTGCCTTCCATGATCTGGACGTTGCCCACCATATGGATCTTTGGGGCAACCTCGACCGGTGCTCCACCCTGGCCGAGGCAGTCCTCTTCTGGCGGGGCAATGAATACGAAGAGCGCCACGTATTCCTGGCTCGCCTCGACGGAACTGTGGTTGGCAGGGGCACACTGACGTTGCCCTTAAGCGAGAACACGACGACGGCGGGTGTGGACGTCCTGGTGGACGCCGGCTGTCGTCGACGCGGCATCGGGTCGGAAATCCTCCTGGTGCTGGAAGGGGTTGCCCGCGAGAGGGGCCGCACCTCCTTTGACGGGTTTTGCGCGGAACCTCTTGGGCTGCTAATCCCTGGTGGTGAGTTGCTGGAGGCGAAGTCCGGCACGGGTGGCGTCCCGCTGGACACCGTCTCAACGCGTTTTGCCGTTCACCACGGGTATTCCCTGGAGCAGGTTGAAACCAACAGCACTCTGGCCCTCCCGGTAGGGGAAAGGCTGCTGCAGGACCTTGAAGCGCAGGCAACGCAGAGGGCAGCCGGCTACAGCTTAATCGGATGGCAGGACCGTTGCCCTGATGAACTCGTAGACGTATTTGCCAAGCTGAAAAGCCTCATGAGCACCGAGGTGCCCATCGCAGGACTGGGTTGGGAGGGCGAGGAATGGGATGCCGACCGCGTCCGCCTCGAGGAATCCACGTGGCTGGCAGGCGGTATCGCTTCCACGGTTTCAGTTGCACGCCACGACGCCACAGGGGACTTAGCGGCGTACACCACCCTCACCCACCGCGATGCTACCCCGGGCATGGTCTACCAGGAGGATACCTTGGTTGCTCCTGGACACCGCGGACATAGCCTTGGCATGTTGGTCAAGATCGCCAACCTTCGCCGTGTTCAGGAGCTATGGCCGGCCGCCACGTCTGTGATGACGTGGAACGCCAATGAAAACCGGCATATGCTGGCCATAAATATCGCCTTGGGGTTCAAGCCTTCCGGCTATGACGGCGAATGGCAGAAACGGCTGGAATGACTGTAGAAGAGGCGAAGACGGTTCACGTCGAGCAACTGTGGGTGCCCGACACCCTGGACAGCCCCGACGCCGCTGATTTCCTGGATGCCGTAGAAGTAGGGCGCCGGGTACGCATGGAAACCTGGGGGAGCGACGACCTCGCCTACACGCCCATGGAAAAGCTGCTGGAGTTGTCCGACCCCTATGAGCGCCAAGTCATCCTGGTGGCAAAAGTAGATGGCGTCATTGTGGGAACCGTGGATATCGCCTTGCCGTTGGCGGACAACCTTGATCTGGCAGAGTTCACCTTGGACATCCTTCCCGAGTTCCAGGGCCAGGGCGTCGGACGTCAATTGCTGGAGGCCGCGGAGCAGCTCGCCCGGGCTGAGGGCCGCATCATGGCCTTGGTGGATACCAATCATCCGGCAACGTCTCTCACCGAGATACCTGAGGACCAGCTGATCCCGGGCAGCGGCGCTGGATTTGTCCCTGTGAGCAGCAGGGAAGTGGACTTCGCCAAACGGGCCGGGTACACCCTTCAGCATATTGAGCAGTTCAGTTCCTGCCTGCTGCCCCTGGATTCCAAGCTTGTGGGGGATCTGCAGCTTGAAGCCGAAGAAGCCAACGGTGGCCGGTACACCGTGCACCACTGGACGGACCGGTGCCCCGAACCCTGGTTGGAAGCCGTGGCCGCGCTGGAGAACGCCGCCGGTGAGGTGGTTCGTGACGAAGGGGACGAAGACGCACCTGAAGTTGAGGCGAGCGGGATGGTTTTCGATGCAGCGGTCCTGCGCGAAACCGAGGACGCCGCTTTGGCGCAGGGCCGACGCACGGTGGTGACCGCCGTCGAGCATATCGAGACCGGACGCTTGGTGGGCCTGACCACCATCAGCGTCCTTGCCCACCGCCAGGATGTGGTTTTCCAAGACGACACCTTGGTGCTGCAGGAGCACCGTGGCAATAAGCTCGGCTTGTTGATTAAGGTTGCCAATATGGAACGGCTGAGCGAGCAGTTCCCGGATGCCCGCGTTATCTACACTTGGAATGCGCCGGAGAACAGGTACCTCCTGACCGTGAATAAGCAGCTGGGATTCACCACTGCGGGCATCACGGGACTGTGGCAGAAGGAACTGCCAGGCAGGCTGTCGGGAGCAACGTTGTCAGACTAGGCAGGGCCGATTTGGTTTGCCGAACGCTCTCCCGTAACCTTGAAGTACCAAAGACCGTCGGTTGATGGGAATCCACTCTTACGAGCACAGCTCAATTCTGTAGTTGCGCCCGTGAGATGAAAGTGAATTCCTTGACGAAGGACCCTGAACATAGGGCGGCCGGCGCAGGTGAACGAAGCAAGTCTCCACGGGTCAAAACCGTGTTGAGCCAAGCCCCGTGCATCTGCGCGGGGCGTTTTTAGTTTTAGCTCTCGTGAGCGGGGACCCGGAAGACCGGCTTTATTCCCCGGAAGGAGGGTTATGACAACGCCTAGCAAGATCTCCGCAGTTGCAGAGATCACCAACGATTTCAAGGAATCGAACGCGGCTGTCCTGACCGAATACCGCGGGCTCACTGTTGCACAGCTCAAGGAACTGCGTGTTGCGCTCGGCCAGGACACCAAGTTCTCGGTCGTCAAGAACACCCTGAGTGCCATTGCAGCCAAGGAAGCTGGAGTTGAAGCATTCAACGATCAGCTTGCCGGCCCTACTGCAATCGCCTTCATCAAGGGTGACGCTGTTGCTGCTGCCAAGAGCCTGACGGACTTTGCCAAGGCCAACAAGCAGCTGGTTATCAAGACCGGCGTCTTCGAAGGCAAGGCATTGGACGCAGCAGGAGTTGCCGCACTGGCAGCCCTCGAGTCCCGCGAGCTGCAGCTTGCACGTGTTGCTGGTGTCCTCAAGGCTCCCGCATCCGCTGCTGCACGCATCATCGACGCTCTGCGCCTCAAGCTTGAAGAAGAGGGCGGCGCTTCTGCACCGGCCGCTGAAGAAGCTCCGGCTGAAGAGGCTGCATCCGAGGAAGCTCCGGCTGCTGAAGAAGCACCGGCAGCTGCCGAAGCTGCAACCGAAGAGAACTAAGTTCTCCCCTCAATCAAACTCCGGTGCACGGAACGGATTTGTCCGGGCCTGCACCAACTAATGGAAGGACGCCACCATGGCGAAGCTCAGCAACGAAGAGCTCATTGAAGCTTTCAAGGAACTGACCATCATCGAGCTCTCCGAGTTCGTCAAGCTCTTCGAAGAGACCTTCGAAGTTACGGCTGCTGCTGTTGCAGTTGCTGGCCCCGCTGCCGGCGGTGCTGCTGAAGCTGCTGAAGAGAAGACCGAATTCGACGTCGTTCTCGAAGCTGCTGGCGACAAGAAGATCGCAGTGATCAAGGAAGTTCGCGCCATCACCTCCCTCGGCCTCAAGGAAGCCAAGGACCTGGTTGACAGCGCACCGAAGGCTGTTCTCGAAGGCGCCACCAAGGAAGCTGCCGAGAAGGCTAAGGCTCAGCTCGAAGAAGCTGGCGCAACGGTTACCCTCAAGTAACTCGTTTTGCTTTGTGGAAGCCCCGTCCGGTTCGCCGGGCGGGGCTTCCTGCGTTCCACAGCACCCAATTAGGTCGCAGTTGTGCGCGTTTTGAGGGTTCTAAACGCGCTTAACTGCGACTTAGTTAGGTTCGCTGATGTCCGCTACTACCGCTCCCAGAGCTGCCGTGAGTGCGTCCGCGTCCACAAACGCACTCCGGCCGTGCGCGCCGGCACCCATGGAGATCCGACGCCCGGTGATGGTGGCGTCGGCGTACACCGGCCATGGGGTGGTGCTGCCCAACGGGGTGATGGTGCCGCGTTCATAGCCGGTGGCGGCCAGGGCAACGTCGGCGTGGGGGAGCGAGAGCTTGTTGACGCCCAGCAGGGCGCGCAGCTTGGGCCAGGAAATTTGCCGATCTCCGGGTATCAGCGCGAACAAGAAGCTGCCATCCTTGTGCTTGACCACCAGCGACTTCACGATGTCTGCGGGGCTTATGCCCAGGATTGCGGCGGCCTCTTCGAGGCTGCGGGCAGCCGGGCGCTCGACGACGTCGACGTCCAGTCCGCGCGCCGCGGCGTCGGACAGGAAACGTTCCGCACCTGCCATCCCGGGTGCAGCCACTCCCTCAGCCATCAGTCGCGGTACAAGAGGAGGGCTTCACCCTGGCCTCCGCCTCCGCAGAGGGAGACAGCCGCTTTCCCTGTTCCCCTGCGTTTGAGCTCGTGCGCGGCGTGCAGTGCCAACCGCGCTCCCGATGCTCCAATGGGGTGGCCCAAGGCGATGGCGCCGCCGTGGATGTTGCACTTCTCCAGTGGGTAGCGGAGGTCTTTGAGGGACTGGACGGCCACCGAGCCGAAGGCCTCGTTGATTTCGATGAAATCCAGGTCCTCCGCCGTCCAGCCAGCCCGCTTCAGAGCTTGGGCAATAGCGTTGGATGGTTGGGAGTGCAGCGAATTATCGGGGCCGGCTACCTGGCCGGGCTTTCCCACGACGGCCAGGAAGTCCAACCCGTTGTCCGTGGCGAAGCGGCGGCTGGTCAGCACCAACGCGGAGGCGCCGTCGGACAGGGGAGAGGAGTTGCCGGCTGTGATGGTGCCGTCGGTGGCGAAAGCGGCCTTGAGCGGCGCCAAGGTTTCCAAGGAAGTGTTGGGTCGAACGCCTTCATCCGTGGTGAGTACCACGGGATCTCCCTTGCGCTGCTTGACGCTTACCGGGGCGATTTCGACGTCGAAGATTCCGTCCGCGATAGCGGCAGCGGCGCGCTGGTGGGAAGCAGCCGCTACTTCATCCTGGGATTTGCGGTCAATGCCGAGTGTCACGTTCTTGGTTTCTGTGGACAGACCCATGGACTGCCCGTCGAACGCGTCCGTGAGGCCGTCATGGGCAGCAACGTCCAGGGCCTGAATGGCGCCATAGGTCCAGCCCTGCCGCGAGCCAGGCAGGAGGTGGGGTGCCCGGGTCATGGATTCCTGGCCTCCGGCGACGACCACCGTGGCATCGCCGCTGCGGATCATGCGCGCGGCATCAATGACGGCGGTGAGCCCGGAGAGGCAGACCTTGTTGATGGTGACGGCAGGGATGTTCCAACCAACACCGGCGGCGATGGCGCTTTGCCGGGCCGGATTTTGGCCCGTGCCGGCCTGAAGCACCTGGCCCATGATGACGGCGTCCACCTGTTCGGCTTTGACCCCGCTGGCCGCCAAAGCGGCGGTGATGGCATGAGCGCCAAGGTCGACGGCGGTGAATCCCGCCAATTGTCCGTTGAGCCGACCCTGTGGGGTGCGGGAAGCAGCAAGGATGACAACGTCATTGTCGTCAGCGGAGTTGGTCATGGTCTCTCTTCCGATCCGGGAGTGGTGTAGCAAGGCTATCGCGGAGTGCGCTCGAGCCCACTTCTTCAACAACTGCGTTGATCATCCCATTCCTTGCCTGCTCTCCTCTGACAGTTCGGCCTTCACGGTTCGGCGAATTTTCGCTGGCATTGGTGCCCGCAGCAACCGTGCTTGCAATCACGGACGATCTGGGGTAGACAGAAAGGCTACTTTGCCGTATCGTAGATATTTGCGTCTTCCCTGTTAACCTTCAGCCTTCATATAGCGGTGGGCTTTACCTCTCAGCTGCGTCATTGACGTGCCGTTCCGAAACGTGCACTGTCATAAGCGGACTGGGTCCGGGTCATATAGCGGAACCGGAACAAGTATTCTGCGGAGCACTCTGCAGGATGCAAACGGGGGAGATCTGAAAACGCCTGAAGGTCTGTGGAAGGATCCCTCTTGGTCGCCTCGAGCACCTCTAATAACGAAACCGCTAACACGGCAAGCACCGATGGTGCCACCCGCCGCCTCTCATTCGCAAAGATTCACGAACCGCTTGACGTTCCGAATCTTCTCGCCCTGCAGACAGACAGCTTTGACTGGCTGGTCGGAAACGAACGCTGGCAGGCGCGGGTAGCGAAGGCTGTCGAGGAGGGCGACCTCAGCGTCGCCACCACCTCCGGACTTGCCGACATCTTCGAAGAGATCTCCCCCATCGAGGATTTCCAGGGCACCATGTCCTTGAGCTTCTCCGAGCCGGAGTTCGCTGACCCGAAGTACACCATGGCCGAATGCAAAGACCGTGACGCCACTTACTCGGCACCGCTGTATGTCAAGGCCGAGTTCATGAACAACAACACGGGCGAAATCAAGCAGCAGACCGTGTTCATGGGCGACTTCCCCCTCATGACTGAGAAGGGTACGTTCGTCGTAAACGGCACCGAGCGTGTTGTTGTCTCCCAGTTGGTCCGCTCACCGGGCGCCTACTTTGAGCGCACGGCTGACAAGACCAGTGACAAGGACATCTTCACTGCGAAGATCATCCCGTCCCGTGGTGCATGGTTCGAACTTGAAATCGACAAGCGCGACCAGGTCGGCGTACGCCTCGACCGTAAGCGCAAGCAGTCGGTCACGGTTCTCCTGAAGGCCCTCGGCTGGACCGAAGGCCAGATCCTGGAAGAGTTCGGCCAGTACGACTCCATGCGTGCAACGCTGGAGAAGGACGCCACCGAAACCCGCGAAGATGCGCTTCTGGACATCTACCGCAAGCTGCGTCCGGGCGAGCCGCCCACAGTTGAGGCTGCCCAGTCCCTGCTGGACAACCTGTACTTCAACGCCAAGCGCTACGATCTTGCCAAGGTTGGCCGTTACAAAATCAACCGCAAGCTCGGCATCGACCGTTCCCTTGGTGACAAGGAAGCTTCGGTCCTGCACGTTGAAGACATCGTCGCCATGATCAAGTTCCTCGTCGCGCTTCACGCCGGCGAGAAGACCCTCATGGGCAAGCGCGACGGCGAAGACCACGAACTTCGCGTCGACGTCGACGACATCGACCACTTCGGCAACCGTCGCATCCGCGCCGTGGGCGAACTGATCGAGAACCAGGTCCGCACCGGCCTCTCCCGCATGGAACGCGTCGTTCGCGAACGCATGACCACGCAGGACGTCGAGGCCATCACGCCGCAGACACTGATCAACATCCGTCCCGTTGTGGCAGCCATCAAGGAGTTCTTCGGAACCTCCCAGCTGTCGCAGTTCATGGACCAGAACAACCCGCTTTCGGGTCTGACCCACAAGCGCCGCCTGTCGGCACTTGGCCCGGGTGGTCTGTCCCGTGACCGTGCAGGCATGGAAGTTCGAGACGTTCACCCGTCCCACTACGGACGTATGTGCCCCATCGAAACCCCTGAAGGCCCGAACATTGGTCTGATCGGCTCGCTGGCTTCCTACGGCCGCATCAACCCGTTCGGCTTCATTGAGACGCCGTACCGTCTGGTTTCCGAAGGCGTCGTTTCCGATGAGGTCCAGTACCTCACGGCTGACGACGAAGCAGAGGTCCTGATCGCACAGGCCAACGCTCCGCTGGACGCTGACAAGAAGTTCGCGGAAGAGACCGTGCTTGTCCGTGCCCGTGGTGGTGGAGGCGAGCCCGTTCTGGTTCCCGCTGCAGACGTTCAGTTCATGGACGTTTCCCCGCGCCAGATGGTTTCCGTGGCAACCGCCCTGATTCCGTTCCTCGAGCATGACGATGCCAACCGTGCACTCATGGGTGCCAACATGCAGCGTCAGGCCGTGCCCCTGGTCCGTTCCGAGGCTCCTTTCGTGGGCACCGGCATGGAACGCGCAGCAGCAGTCGACGCCGGTGACGTTGTCATCGCGAAGAAGGCAGGTGTGGTTACCGAGGTTTCCGCCGAGCTCGTTGTGATGATCAACGATGACGGTACCGAGACCAACTACCGCATCAACAAGTTCGCCCGTTCCAACCAGGGCAACTGCTACAACCACCGCGTGTTGGTCAACGAAGGCCAGCGCCTGGAAGTTGGCGGCATCATCGCCGACGGTCCCGCAACGGACCAGGGTGAGCTTGCCCTCGGTAAGAACCTGCTTGTGGCATTCATGTCATGGGAAGGCCACAACTTCGAGGACGCCATCATCCTGTCCCAGCGCATTGTTGCTGAGGATGTTCTTTCCTCCATCCACATCGAGGAGCACGAAATTGATGCCCGCGACACCAAGCTTGGTGCCGAGGAAATCACCCGTGATATCCCCAACGTGTCCGAGGAAGTCCTTGCAGGACTGGACGAGCGCGGCATCATCCACATCGGTGCCGAGGTTGAAGCCGGCGACATCCTGGTCGGAAAGGTCACCCCTAAGGGTGAAACCGAACTGACCCCGGAAGAGCGCCTCCTCCGTGCAATCTTCGGTGAGAAGTCCCGCGAAGTCCGAGACACCTCCCTGAAGGTGCCCCACGGCGAGTCCGGTACGGTCATCGGCGTGCGCGTCTTCGACCGCGACAACGACGACGAACTGCCCCCGGGCGTGAACCAGCTGGTCCGCGTCTACGTTGCAGCCAAGCGTAAGATCACCGACGGCGACAAGCTCGCCGGCCGTCACGGCAACAAGGGTGTTATCTCCAAGATCCTCCCGATCGAGGACATGCCCTTCCTTGCAGACGGTACCCCGGTGGACATCGTCCTGAACCCCCTTGGTGTTCCGGGTCGAATGAACGTTGGACAGGTCCTGGAAACCCACCTCGGTTGGGTTGCCAAGACCGGTTGGAAGATCGAAGGCGAGCCGGAGTGGGTCAAGAACCTGCCCAACCTGCCCCGTGAAACCGGCCAGACCACCGTTGCCACACCGGTGTTCGATGGCGCCCGCGAAGAAGAAATCACGGGCCTTCTTGACTCCACCAACGTGACCCGCGATGGCGATCGCCTGATCGATTCCTCCGGCAAGACCCGTCTGTTCGACGGCCGCTCCGGCGAGCCGTTCCCGGACCCGATCTCCGTCGGTTACATGTACATCCTGAAGCTCCACCACTTGGTGGACGACAAGATCCACGCGCGCTCCACCGGCCCGTACTCCATGATCACGCAGCAGCCGCTGGGTGGTAAGGCTCAGTTCGGTGGCCAGCGCTTCGGTGAAATGGAAGTGTGGGCGCTCGAAGCTTACGGCGCTGCTTACACCCTTCAGGAACTCCTCACGATCAAGTCCGATGACATCCATGGTCGTGTGAAGGTCTACGAAGCCATCGTCAAGGGCGAGAACATCCCTGAGCCTGGCGTTCCCGAGTCCTTCAAGGTCTTGATCAAGGAAATGCAGTCGTTGTGCCTGAACGTGGAAGTTCTTTCCACGGACGGAACCACGATCGAAATGCGTGACTCTGATGACGCAGTCTTCACGGCTGCGGAAGAACTGGGCATCGATCTGTCTCGTGCAGAGCCCAGTTCCGTAGAAGAGGTTTAGCAGCTGTTCCGGCGGACAGCTTCAACAACTGTCCGTCGGAACAACTCCCTCTTCCCGTAACCAAGACTTCAGAATTTAGAGAACAAGAGAGAACAGGGACCATATGTCCAGCGAATCCTCCTTCGGCCTCATGCAGATCGGCCTCGCCACCGCGGAAGACATCCGCGGATGGTCTTACGGTGAGGTCAAGAAGCCGGAAACCATCAACTACCGCACGCTCAAGCCTGAGAAGGACGGCCTCTTCTGCGAGAAGATCTTTGGCCCGTCCCGCGACTGGGAATGCTACTGCGGTAAGTACAAGCGCGTCCGCTTCAAGGGCATCATTTGCGAGCGTTGTGGCGTTGAAGTCACCCGTGCCAAGGTGCGCCGTGAGCGCATGGGCCACATCGAGCTGGCCGCGCCTGTAACCCACATCTGGTACTTCAAGGGCGTCCCCTCGCGCTTGGGTTACCTTTTGGACCTGGCACCGAAGGACCTTGAGAAGGTCATCTACTTCGCTGCCTACATGATCACCAGCGTTGACACCGAGAGCCGTCACGCAGAACTGCCGAACCTCCAGGTTGAGCACGACCTCGAGAAGAAGCAGATGGTGGACAACCGCGACAGCGACATCGCCACGATCGCCCGCGACCTTGAAGACGAGCTTGCCCGTCTTGAAGGCGAAGGCGCCAAGGCTGCCGACAAGAAGAAGGCCCGCGACTCTGCTGACCGCCAGATGGCGAACGTCCGTAAGCGTGCCGACGCCGACATCGAGCGCCTTGAGCAGGTTTGGGACCGCTTCAAGAACCTCAAGGTTGCTGACCTTGAAGGTGACGAAGGCCTGTACCGCGAACTGCGCGACCGTTACGGACTGTACTTCGAGGGCTCCATGGGTGCCGAGGCGATCAAGAAGCGCCTCGAGACCTTTGACATGCAGGCTGAAGCCGAGTCACTGCGCGACACCATCCAGAACGGCAAGGGCCAGCGCAAGACGCGTGCCCTGAAGCGCCTGAAGGTTGTCAACGCGTTCCTGACCACCAACAACAGCCCGCTCGGCATGGTTCTCGACGCCGTCCCGGTGATCCCGCCGGAACTGCGCCCGATGGTCCAGCTGGACGGTGGCCGCTTCGCGACCTCCGACCTCAACGACCTCTACCGTCGCGTGATCAACCGCAACAACCGCCTCAAGCGACTGCTTGACCTCGGTGCTCCGGAGATCATCGTCAACAACGAGAAGCGCATGCTTCAGGAAGCTGTTGACAGCCTCTTCGACAACGGTCGTCGTGGCCGCCCCGTTACGGGTCCGGGTAACCGTCCCTTGAAGTCCCTGAGCGACATGCTCAAGGGCAAGCAGGGTCGTTTCCGCCAGAACCTCCTCGGCAAGCGCGTTGACTACTCGGGTCGTTCGGTTATCGTCGTCGGCCCGCAGCTGAAGCTGCACCAGTGTGGTCTGCCCAAGCAGATGGCCTTGGAGCTCTTCAAGCCGTTCGTGATGAAGCGCTTGGTTGACCTCAACCACGCACAGAACATCAAGTCGGCCAAGCGCATGGTTGAGCGTTACCGTCCGCAGGTTTGGGACGTGCTGGAAGAGATCATCACCGAACACCCGGTGCTGCTCAACCGTGCACCTACCCTTCACCGCCTCGGCATCCAGGCCTTCGAACCCCAGCTTGTGGAAGGCAAGGCAATCCAGCTTCACCCGTTGGTTTGTGGCGCCTTCAACGCTGACTTCGACGGCGACCAGATGGCAGTCCACCTGCCGCTGAGCCCGGAAGCCCAGGCCGAAGCACGCATCCTGATGCTGTCCTCGAACAACATCCTGAAGCCCTCTGATGGCCGTCCGGTGACCCTTCCTTCGCAGGATATGATCATCGGCCTGTACCACCTGACCACCAAGCGCGTCGGCTCCGCCGGCGAAGGCCGCATCTTCTCCTCGGTTTCGGAAGCCATCATGGCCTACGATGCCCGTGATCTGCACCTGAACTCCCAGGTCAAGATCCGCTTGGACGACTTCGTGCCTTACGCAGGATGGGAAGCTCCGGAAGGTTGGGAGCCCGGTCAGCCGGCTCTCGTTGAAACCTCCCTGGGCCAGGTCATCTTCAACCAGACGCTGCCTGAGGATTACCCGTGGGTTGAGGCTGTTGCGGATAAGGGCGAACTGTCCCGTATCGTCAACGACCTCGCCGAGCGCTACCCGAAGGTTGTTACCGCGGCAACGCTGGACAACTTGAAGGATGCCGGTTTCTACTGGGCCACCCGTTCGGGTGTCACGGTTGCCATCTCTGACATCGAGGTGCCTACTTCCAAGCCTGCCATCCTGGCCGGTTACGAGAACATGGCCGCCAAGATCCAGGGCCAGTACGACAAGGGCCTGATCGACGACGACGAGCGTCGCCAGGAACTGATCGAAATCTGGAACAAGGCAACCAACGAAATCGCCCAGGCGATGCGTGACAGCCTGTCCCCGATGAACACCATCAACCGCATGGTGTCCTCCGGTGCACGTGGTAACTGGATGCAGGTCCGCCAGATCGCGGGTATCCGTGGTCTTGTGGCCAACCCGAAGGGTGAGATCATTCCTCGCCCGATCAAGTCCTCCTACCGCGAGGGCCTGTCGGTTCTGGAATACTTCATCGCCACGCACGGTGCCCGTAAGGGTCTGGCCGATACCGCTCTGCGTACTGCCAACTCGGGTTACCTGACCCGTCGTCTGGTGGACGTCTCGCAGGATGTCATCGTCCGCGAAGAGGACTGTGGTACCGAACGCGGTCTGGTCACCCCGATCGCCGTGCCGGATTCCAACGGTGAGCTCGTCCTGGACGAGAACGTCGAGAACAGCGCCTACGCACGTACGCTGGCTGTCGACGTCGTCGATGCCCAGGGCAACGTCCTGGCTGCTGGCGGCACCGACTGCGGCGACGTCGTTATCGACCAGCTGCTGGCTGCAGGCATCACCGAGGTCAAGGTCCGCTCCGTACTCACGTGTGAGTCCAAGGTGGGCACGTGTGCACTCTGCTACGGCCGTTCGCTGGCTACCGGTAAGACCGTGGACATCGGCGAGGCCGTGGGCATCATTGCCGCACAGTCCATCGGTGAGCCCGGTACACAGCTGACCATGCGTACGTTCCACACCGGTGGTGCTGTTTCCGCCGGTGGCGGCGACGACATCACCCAGGGTCTGCCCCGTATCCAGGAGCTCTTCGAAGCCCGTACTCCGAAGGGTGTGGCACCGATTGCAGAAGCAGCCGGCCGCATCACCATCGAAGAGTCCGAGCGCCAGATGCGCCTGGTCATCACTCCGGACGATGGTTCCGAAGAGATTGCCTACCCGGTGCTCCGCCGTTCACGTTTGCTCATCGAAGATGGCGATCACGTAAGCGTCGGCCAGAAGCTGATCAACGGTCCTGTGGACCCGAAGCAGGTTCTGCGCATCATGGGCCCGCGTGCTGCACAGAAGTTCCTTGTGGACGAAGTTCAGGGCGTGTACCGCAGCCAGGGTATTGGTATCCACGACAAGCACGTCGAGGTTATCGTCCGCCAGATGCTGCGCCGCGTGACCGTCATCGAATCCGGCGACTCCGACCTGCTCCCCGGTGAGCTTGCAGAGCGCGCCCGCTTCGAGGACGAGAACCGCCGCGTCGTGTCCGAGGGCAAGGCGCCGGCGTCCGGTCGTCCGGAACTCATGGGTATCACCAAGGCTTCCTTGGCTACCGAGTCCTGGCTGTCGGCTGCTTCCTTCCAGGAAACCACCCGCGTCCTGACGCAGGCGGCCATGGAAGGCAAGAGCGATCCTCTGCTCGGCCTCAAGGAAAACGTCATCATCGGTAAGCTCATCCCGGCTGGTACGGGTCTGCCCCGCTACACAGAGGTCACCGTGGAGCCGACGGAAGAAGCAAAGGCAAGCCTGTTCACGGGCCCCAGCGCTTTCACCGACTTCTCCTATGACGCCCTGGGCGGCGACGGAGCTCCCGAGTTCCACGCCATCCCGCTGGATGACTACGATCTCGGTAACGACTTCCGCTGACGCGTGAGTTGACGCCAAAAGGTCAGGCCCCGCACTTTCGAGTGCGGGGCCTGGCCCGTTAACGCCGCCTTTCGGGCGGGAACCCGGGGGAGGGGAGGACGACGGCGGCGCCCGGCTTCCGCCGTCGTCCTCCATACACCCGATTAAGGCGCTAGATCAAGCCGTGCTAGACTTTTGGTAATTGTTCTGTGTGGCAGTGGATGAAGGCCGCCGCAGCATCATTTTGGTTTTGTTCTCATGGTGCTGGGTGGAGCCTGTTTCCGGGTTGCGGGCAACATGCGCAACGAATGCCGCACTTTTGCACGCCTACCGGAGTTTCGGCCGGCTGCACGAGCAACGCCAAAGTTCCCACGTTTACACAGGCTGGCGCCTGTGTGTGGGGGCAGAGATCAAACAACGGAGAACACGAAAGTGCCTACGATTAACCAGCTGGTCCGCAAGGGCCGCACGCCGAAGGTCTCCAAGACCAAGGCTCCCGCGCTGAAGGGCAGCCCGATGCGCCGCGGTGTTTGCACCCGCGTTTACACCACCACCCCCAAGAAGCCGAACTCGGCTCTCCGTAAGGTGGCACGTGTGCGCCTCAACGGTGGCGTAGAAGTTACCGCCTACATCCCCGGTGTTGGCCACAACCTCCAGGAGCACTCCATCGTGCTCGTCCGTGGTGGTCGTGTTAAGGACCTTCCGGGTGTCCGCTACAAGATCGTCCGCGGCGCACTCGACACCCAGGGTGTCAAGAACCGCAAGCAGGCTCGCAGCCGTTACGGCGCAAAGATGGAGAAGAAGTAATATGCCTCGCAAGGGTCCGGCCCCGAAGCGGCCGCTAGTTTCCGATCCCGTTTACGGCTCCCCGTTGGTCACGCAGCTGATCAACAAGGTTCTTGTCGACGGCAAGAAGTCCACCGCAGAGCGCATCGTTTACGGTGCACTCGAAGGTGCACGTGCCAAGTCCGGCGGCGACCCCGTTGCCGCTCTCAAGAAGGCCATGGACAACGTCAAGCCTTCTCTCGAGGTGCGTTCACGCCGTGTTGGTGGCGCTACCTACCAGGTTCCGGTTGAGGTCAAGCCGGGTCGCTCCACCGCTCTCGCTCTGCGTTGGCTCGTGGGCTACTCCAAGGCCCGCCGCGAGAAGACCATGACCGAGCGCCTCCAGAACGAAATCCTGGATGCCTCAAATGGTCTTGGTGCCGCTGTGAAGCGTCGCGAAGACACCCACAAGATGGCCGAGTCCAACAAGGCCTTCGCACACTACCGCTGGTAAAAACTTTCCGGACGCCGCCGGCTCACTGAGCCGGCGGCGAACGTGTAGTCCATCCGAAAGGGAGACCCCGTGGCACAGGACGTGCTTACCGACCTTAATAAGGTCCGCAACATCGGCATCATGGCCCACATCGATGCCGGCAAGACCACCACTACCGAGCGCATCCTGTTCTACACGGGTGTGAACCACAAGATCGGCGAGACGCACGACGGCGCTTCGACGACTGACTGGATGGAACAGGAAAAGGAACGCGGCATCACCATCACGTCTGCCGCCGTGACTTGCTTCTGGGACAAGAACCAGATCAACATCATTGACACCCCGGGCCACGTTGACTTCACGGTTGAGGTTGAGCGCTCCCTGCGCGTCCTCGACGGTGCAGTCGCAGTGTTCGATGGCAAGGAAGGCGTGGAGCCGCAGTCCGAGACTGTTTGGCGCCAGGCCGACAAGTACAACGTTCCGCGTATCTGCTTTGTCAACAAGATGGACAAGCTGGGTGCTGACTTCTACTTCACCGTAGATACCATCATCTCCCGCCTTGGTGCCAAGCCGCTGGTTATGCAGCTGCCCATTGGCGCTGAGAACGACTTCATCGGTGTTGTTGACCTCCTCGAAATGCGCGCCCTGGTTTGGCCTGGCGACGCAAAGGGTGACGTCACCATGGGCGCTTCCTACGAAGTGCAGGAAATCCCGGCGGATCTCCAGGCCAAGGCCGAAGAGTACCGTGCACAGCTCGTTGAGACTGTGGCCGAGGCTTCCGAAGAACTTATGGAGAAGTACCTCGAAGGTGAAGAACTCACCCTCGAAGAGATCAAAGCCGGCATCCGCAAGATGACCATCAACTCTGAGCTCTACCCGGTCTTCTGTGGTTCTGCCTTCAAGAACCGCGGTGTCCAGCCGATGCTTGACGCTGTTGTTGACTTCCTGCCGAACCCGCTCGACGTCCCGCCGATGATCGGTCACGATCCTCGCGACGAAGAGAAGGAACTCACCCGCAAGCCCTCTGCTGACGAGCCGTTCTCGGCCCTCGCCTTCAAGATTGCTGCGCACCCGTTCTTCGGTCAGCTGACCTTCGTTCGCGTGTACTCCGGTCACGTCGAGGCTGGCGCCCAGGTGGTTAACTCCACCAAGGGCAAGAAGGAACGCATCGGCAAGCTGTTCCAGATGCACGCCAACAAGGAAATGCCTGTTGAGGGCGCTACCGCCGGCCACATCTACGCGGCTATCGGTCTGAAGGACACCACCACGGGCGACACCCTGTGTGATGCCAACAACCAGATCGTCCTCGAGTCCATGAGCTTCCCGGAGCCCGTGATCTCTGTTGCGATCGAGCCCAACACCAAGGGTGACCAGGAGAAGCTCTCCACGGCCATCCAGAAGCTCTCCGCTGAGGACCCGACCTTCCAGGTCTCCCTCAACGAAGACACGGGCCAGACCATCATCGCCGGCATGGGCGAGCTCCACCTGGACATCCTGGTGGACCGCATGCGCCGCGAATTCAAGGTCGAGGCAAACGTTGGCAAGCCGCAGGTTGCTTACCGCGAAACCATCAAGCGCGCCGTTGAGCGCCTTGACTACACGCACAAGAAGCAGACCGGTGGTTCGGGTCAGTTCGCAAAGATCCAGATTGCGATCGAGCCCATGGACACCGCTTCCGGCGAGCTGTACGCGTTCGAAAACAAGGTCACTGGTGGCCGTGTTCCGCGCGAATACATCCCGTCCGTTGACGCTGGTATCCAGGATGCACTGAATGACGGCGTCCTGGCCGGTTACCCGGTTGTCGGCATCAAGGCCACGCTGATTGATGGCGCGTCCCACGATGTTGACTCCTCGGAAATGGCGTTCAAGATCGCCGGACGTATGGCTTTCAAGGAAGCTGCACGCAAGGCGAACCCTGTTCTGCTTGAACCGCTGATGGATGTTGAGGTCCGCACACCTGAGGAATACATGGGTGATGTTATCGGTGACCTTAACGCCCGTCGTGGCCAGATGCAGTCCATGGAAGACGCAGCAGGTGTGAAGGTTATCCGTGCACACGTTCCGCTGTCCGGCATGTTCGGCTACATCGGTGACCTCCGGTCCAAGACCCAGGGTCGCGCTGTGTACTCCATGACGTTCAACAGCTACGCGGAGGTCCCCAAGGCAGTAGCCGACGAGATCATCCAGAAAACCCGCGGCGAGTAATCTCCCGGTAACGGATGCAATTCCGGTATCGGGAAGGCATCTGAGCGCTTGAGGAGGGGCTGCGGCGAGAGCCGCAGCCCGGCCCCTGCGCAAACAGGCTCGAGGAACTACCATTGGTTCCTGAATCTGCAATTTCACCAAAACCAAGCCCCCAAGTAGACTTGCTAAAGTTTCTGCCGCGAAAAGCGCGGCCGAGGAGCACTTCACTTGAAATCGTTCTAGGAGGAACCTGTGGCAAAGGCAAAGTTCGAGCGGACTAAGCCGCACGTCAACATCGGCACCATTGGTCACGTTGACCACGGTAAGACGACGCTGACTGCCGCCATTTCCAAGGTGCTGTACGACCAGTACCCGGATCTCAACGAGCAGCGCGACTTCGCGTCGATCGACTCTGCTCCGGAAGAGCGCCAGCGCGGTATTACCATCAACATCTCCCACGTGGAGTACCAGACCGAGAAGCGCCACTACGCACACGTAGACGCCCCGGGTCACGCTGACTACATCAAGAACATGATCACCGGTGCTGCCCAGATGGACGGCGCAATCCTCGTGGTTGCTGCAACCGATGGTCCGATGGCTCAGACCCGTGAGCACGTTCTGCTCGCCCGCCAGGTTGGTGTTCCCTACCTGCTGGTTGCACTGAACAAGTCCGACATGGTTGATGACGAAGAACTCCTCGACCTCGTCGAAATGGAAGTTCGTGAGCTCCTGAGCTCGCAGGGCTTCGATGGCGATGAGGCTCCGGTTGTTCGCGTTTCCGGTCTCAAGGCTCTGGAAGGCGACCCGGTTTGGGTCAAGTCCGTCCAGGACCTGATGGCAGCAGTCGACGAGTCCGTTCCGGACCCCGTACGTGACCGCGACAAGCCGTTCCTGATGCCGATCGAAGACGTCTTCACGATCACCGGTCGTGGAACCGTTGTTACGGGCCGCGCCGAGCGTGGAACCCTCGCCATCAACTCCGAGGTTGAGATCGTTGGCATCCGCCCGATCCAGAAGACCACGGTTACCGGTATCGAGATGTTCCACAAGCAGCTCGACGAAGCATGGGCCGGCGAGAACTGTGGCCTCCTGCTCCGCGGTCTCAAGCGCGACGATGTCGAGCGTGGCCAGGTTGTCGTCAAGCCGGGTTCCATCACCCCGCACACCGACTTCGAGGCTAACGTCTACATCCTTTCCAAGGACGAAGGCGGACGTCACAACCCGTTCTACTCCAACTACCGCCCGCAGTTCTACTTCCGTACCACGGACGTAACCGGCGTTATCACCCTGCCGGAAGGCACGGAAATGGTTATGCCTGGCGACAACACTGAGATGACCGTTGCGCTCATCCAGCCGATCGCTATGGAAGAGGGCCTCGGCTTCGCTATCCGCGAAGGCGGCCGCACCGTTGGTTCGGGACGTGTTACCAGCATCATCAAGTAGTCTCTACTTGTAGATCGGTGACACTCCGGCCCAGCCGGTAGTTAGCTAAGAGAACCCCACCGCTACGGCGGTGGGGTTCTTTTTGCTACAGTTACTCTATCGAATGGATAAAGGCCGTGCACTTGCTGCGTCCGGCGCAACCAAGGAGCTACCATGACTGCATTTCTCATCCTGCTGCTCGTCGTCATTGTCGGCGGGATTGGCTTTGCAGTCGGGCTTGCGAAGGGACGCCGCGGGACTGCTCATGCCCCTACTGCGGAGCCTCACCACGCAGCCTCCTACCAGGCAGGTTTTCTCGCCGGGCACCTGGCTGGTTGGCGGGATGCTGAGGCCAAGGGGCAGGCATTGGGCGGGTCCGCGGCCGGGAGTCCTGCTCCTGCCTCTGTTAGCCCGCCGGCTCCGTCTGCCCCGTACCGCCCAGTGCCGCCGCCGGCGCCCGCTTTCCACCCGCCTACGCCTCAGCCACCTGCACAACAACAGGCCGCGGCCGCGCAGCAGCCCATCCCACAGCAGCCCCTTCCGCAGCAGCCCGTCCGGCGGCAGCCGAACCCGCACCAGCCGAACCCACAGCCGTCGAATCCACAGCAGCCCGTTCGGCAATGGACTGCTCCCCGGGAACAGGCGACACAACGGGCCGTGCCACCTGTGGCACAACAGCAACCTGGTTTCTACGTCAACCAACCCCCGGTAGTTCGAGAGACTCCTGAGGCCGCCGCTGCGCGCAAGGAAAAGCGCGATCAGCAGAACATCAACATCACGCTCTACGTCGCCAGCCTCCTCTTGGTTGCAGCCGGAGCTTTGTTCCTGGGCACGAGCCTTCCGGCCCTCTTGCGGTTCGTGGGGATCTGGTTCATCACTGCGCTGTTCTATGGTGCAGGCATGGTCATCCACTCGCGCGTACCGCGGCTTCGGCCTGCTGCTGTGGCCTTTGTTGGAACAGGACTTGCGCTGGTTCCGGTCACCGGGTTGGCCATGTACAACTTTGTGCTTCACAACGGCCCGGCGGCATGGTTGGTCACTTCGTTGCTGGGCACCGCAGTCTACGCTTACACCGCAGTGAAGTTGGACAACAAAGTCCTGGCCTTCCTGTCCCTCAGCTTCATCGTCTCAACGGCGTGGTCCGGCGTATCGGTCCTTGGCGGCGCGCTGGTCTGGTACTTCACGGCGCTCATTGGGGTGGCAGTTCTCCTGACAGTAGTGTCCTTGCTGCGTCCTAAGTGGCTTCCGCCTCTTTACGTCCGTCCTCTGATGATGCTGCACCCGGCGTTGGTTCCCCTTGTAGCCGTTGCTGTTACGCTCACCCCTCACCTTTTGTCCAAGGGGGAGTACGCCTGGGTCATGTTGATGTGCGGCATCTACTTCGCCGTGATGTTCTTCGTTCCGCGGGCTCGCTATAGGGTGCAGCACCTCTATGCGGCGCGGGCCGCGCTGACCCTCGCCCTGCTCGGGGTGGTGTGGGATGTCACCGCGAACGTGAGCACAGTGTTGTTGGCCGCCGTCATCTGCCTCGGAGTCCAGGCCTTGGGGGTTGCCTTCGGAGGAAGGAAGTTGCTGCCCCGCTCCTGGTGGGCTGACGCCGTGTCATGTTTGGCGCTGCAACTGATAACTTCAACTATCCTCACCGTGGTGCTGGAGTTCAGGCCGTTCGACCCCCCAAACTATGTTCCTCTCGCTGTGACGATGCTGACTGCCATGGTGATGGGTTGGAAGTTGCGCCAAGGCCTGGAGTTTGCCCCGGCCGCTGTGCTGGGAGTGGGCGGAGCCCTCGGTGCGTTGCTCGGGGCATGGCCCGTCTCGATATTCCTGGGGTCAGCAGCGCTTTACTGGTTCCTGCTGGCACTGACCGCAGCAACCACTTCCCGCCAATACTTGATTCTCGCGGGGAGGATCGCGCTCACCTTGGCTGTGCCTTTGGGGGTAGCCGGTGTGATGACGGGAAATCCGGAACGAACGTCGTACTCCTTGATTGCGCTCGTGGCCGCGGCCGCCGTGCAGCAACTACTGAGCGCCGGGTTGGCACGTGGGGGAGTCCGGCTGTTGGCGCCGCAGGCTTCGGTAGCCGGCTTTGGCGCCGCCGCCGTCGCGGGCCTTCTTGTACTGCCGATATTTGACGACACTTCCGGGCGTCCGGTTGTTGCAGTAGCTGTACTCCTTGTTGTGCTGGCAGGTTTGGTAGCGGGACTTCTGATGTTTCCGCCAGTTCGTACGGAATCCGCTGGCAAGGTTGGATGGCGTGCAACAGTGGCCGAAGTCATTGCGCCCGCAACCGCAGTCATCGCGGGCGCAATGGCAACTGCATTCGTGTCGTTGACGTTGGGAAATGGCGTCCTTTTGGCATTGCTTGCCTACTTCGTGGTCACTGCCCTAAGAATCTCCCCGTCCTTCCACAGGCAGTGCTACTGGTGGCTGTCCCGGGCGGCTGGCACGCTGTTGGCGTTCTCGGCTTACGGGGACGCGATGCGCGATGGCTGGAGCATTCGGGTCGCCGGTGAAGTTCCCACCACAGGATTTGTACTGGTGGTGGCGGCCGCGGTCCAGCTGGTCCTTCCCCTCCTTGTCGGCAGCCGACGCCGTTACCCTCGAGCTTCCGTAGCAGATGCCGGTGTTGTGGTTGCCGTCATGGCGGCGGCAACCACGTTCCTTACTGTCACTGGAGCGTTTTCCGGGGGGACCGTTAGGGATAGCTGGCAGCCTGGAGTTGCAGCGGTATCGACTGCCTTGGCGGCCGTCCTCGTCAGTGCGATTCTGCGACGCCACTCCGCTGGCTGGATCTTTGCGCCCGCTGCTTTTGTCCTCCTCCTGGCACTCCGAGGAGGGAACGTCCGGGACGTCGAAATTCTGTTGGGCATCTTTGCCGCCTACAGCGGGTTCATGATGGGCGCGGTTCGCCACCGATTGATCCGCGGTTGCTACTTGCTGGCGGTCCGGGTGCTTACCGGCGCCTTCGTCGCTGTGACAGTGGCTGATGTCACGGACTCGGCGACGGCTCTGTCCATCAGCCTCGCTCTGGTTCTTGCCTTGCAGCACGCGTTGACCATGGTCCTGCGAGGGCGAGGCATTGATGTCGCCTTCCAGCAGGCAACAGTCCACGCCACCTTGGGTGCCCAGCTATTGCTGCCGTTCTCATACTTGCTCGCAGGGGATTACGACGGCGGAGGCCGCTGGGTAGCGATGCTTGAATTGGCTGTGGCCGCGGCTTCGGCCGCTATTGCATGGCGGATTCTCCGAGCCCGAGGATCCCAGTACTTCGGTACCGCGGCTGTTGTGGCTGGCGTCATCGCTGCTGGGCCGGCCCTCGTGTTCCCAGCTTCAACGTGGCTGTATCAGCCGCTTCTGGACAAGTCTCAAGTCCCTGTTGTCCTGCTCGCCCTGGCTGTTGCCACGGTTGCTGCGCGGGGGATATCCCGCCCGCAGAAGTCGTACGAGGGTTCTGCTGCCGGCGGCGCGGAGCGCTGGTTCTGGCTCATCTCGGCAATGGCATTTACGTTGGTTGGCGGCACTTTGACCTTGGGCATCTCACACTCCCTGACAGGACTGTCGGTACTGGTCCTGGCTGGTGTCTTGTTCGCTGCCTCGCACTTTGAACGGATGCCGGTCCTTTACACCGCAGCTGCCCCGGCTGTGCTGGTAGGGGCCGTGCCCGCCGTCGACGGTTTGTTGGTGGAGCTGCCTGCGGGTGTCTGGAGCGACTACGCTGCCTGGCTTATTGGCGGAGTGGGGACCGCGGTGCTCCTCTATTCCCTGAGAGTATTTGGCGGAGCGGCCATCAAAGGCAATGACTGGCGACGTAACTCCCTGGCCGCCATTGCGGCCGTGGCGGTTGCAACATCTGCGGCCGTGGGGTTGGGGCGCGATCAAACATCCATGCTGGGATTTGTCCTGGTGGTGGCTACCGGGGTACTGGTTGTGATTGAGGTACCGAACGGGAAGTGGCTGGCAGCGGAGCTTGCGGGGATTGTCTCCGTCGCGGCTCTGCAACGGGCGGTGCTTTTCGTGGACGGATCCAGTCCTGATTTGTTCTGGACCGCGCAATGGTACGTGGTGGCGGGGGCCGTTATAGCAGGGCTGCGCTATGCAAAGGGGCAGCGCGCGGAGGCCCTCCTTCGGCTTTGCCTTGCCGCTGGCTTGCTGTCTCTCATGTCCCTGGGGACCGTCGTCGGCGGTACGTCTTCGCAACAGCTCTACGTACTGGTGGCACACGTCGTGCTTCTGGCGGCGGGCCTGCTCCTGGCTGAACGCGTACTGGTGTGGTGGGGAGCCGTCGCCGTAGCGCTGAGCATTATGTGGGCGCTGCGGTCCTACGCCTTTGCCATGCTCGCGTTGGTCGCCTTGGGTCTGATCGTGCTGGCGGTATGGCGTTTGAATCGGAAGCCGCCCAGTAATACCGGCGGGCCGGTCAAGGGCGGGGATCCGAGCGATGTTCCGCCGGAGCGGACCCGTGACGGAATCCGATAATGTTGCAGTCTACGAACAGGAGAGCACCATGGAATTTCTGATTTTCCTGGCAGTCATTGCCGCTATCGGTGGCGGGGTGCTGTGGGGTCGAAAGAACTTCAAGAGCGAGATCGAACGCGCCAAGCGGATACGTCGCGCCAACAAGAGCAAGTAGGGTTCGGACTCCAAGCCTGATCGATTTAACTCACACATGCTACGAGTGATGGTGGCGTGCGCGGACCAGGGATCGATACCAGTAGAACGAGTCCTTGGGAGTCCGCTCCATGGTCTCGAAGTCCACGTGGGTCAGGCCGAACCGTTGTGAGTAGCCTGCTGCCCACTCGAAGTTATCCAGTAAGGTCCAGACGTAATATCCCCGGAGATCCACATCTGCGGCGAGGCCACCAGGCCCCGTTGCCGTCAAGGCATGGCCAAGATGCTCAGCCAGGTAGGTAATGCGGTTAGTGTCTTGGATGGGTCCGTCAACGTGGGCAGGCTCGGGGAAGCTTGCTCCACCTTCCGTGATGTAGACGGAGGGAAGTGCCGCTCCATACCGGTCCTTCATGTCGCGGAGCAGCAACGCCAGGTATTCCGGCGCAACAGGCCAGCCGAACCCTGTGGTCTCATACTCCTGGTAGGCGGCCAAATGGAAAGGAACATTGGTCATCTCGGGAGAACTTCCGGTAGGGATCTCCGCCGGTCCAGGGCCCACTGCCACCTTCACGGGGTAGTAGTAGTTGAGCCCGTAAAAGTCCAGAGGTTGGCTGATCAGTTCAAGATCACCGTCGTGAACGGTACCCAGCGAGCGGAACCACGGTTTCATGGGCCACGGTGGCTTGGGGTATTGGCCAAGCAGGATCGCATCGGCGTAGATGCGGTTGAGGATCAGGTCCAGCGCCTGCGTCATCAGCCTGTCGCCGAGACTGTTGCTGGCCGGCTCCACGGGGCAATGCATGTTTGACACCCCGATCTGCCCCTTGACGCCAGCGTTCCGGAGAGCCCGCACGGCCATCCCATGACCCAGCAATTGATGATGCGCGGCAGGCAGTGAGTCGAACAGCAGTTGCCGGCCAGGGGCGTGCACACCCAGCGCGTATCCCTGAACTGTGACGGACACAGGCTCGTTCATGGTGACCCAGTGCTCAACGCGGTCACCGAACCGTTTGGCGGCGGCTTCGCAGTACACTCCGAAGCGTTCTGCAGTGTCCCGGTTCATCCACCCCCCGGCATGCTCCAACTCCAGCGGGGTATCCCAGTGGTACAGCGTTGCCATGGGGGAAATGCCTGCGGCCAGGAGTTTGTCGATCAGGCGATCATAGAAGTCCAGGCCGCGCTGGTTGACTGCACCTTTGCCTCCAGGTTGGATACGCGGCCACGAGAGCGAAAAGCGGTAGGAATCGACACCAAGCTCCTGCATCAAGGCAATATCTTCGTCGGAGCGGTTGTAGTGATCGCAGGCCATGGCGGGGGAGCCGCCGTCGACTATTGCCCCGGGCTTTTCGGAGAAAGCATCCCATCCCGACGGCCCGCGGCCGTCAGCGGTCAGCGAGCCCTCAATCTGGAAAGCTGCAGCAGCCACACCCAACGTGAACCCGGGAGGCAGGCGGGCGGCGAGATCTTCCACGGAGCCTGAATCCTGGGCGTTCATGCCCCTATCATCCTCACGGGACGAGTGGCGGGCAATGGCTCTTCAGGGCCGATTAGCCTTTACACCATATTTCCGCCATACTGGATGAGTTGTTCAAGCGCTTCTTCGTGTCCCGATCCGGATAATGCCGGGTGTCAGGGTCCAGGCTGAAGCCCAAACATAACCCTGAACCCCATGATTGCGGTCGAGTTTGCGTGGAAATCGCGACACGCCCGACCGCGGGGGTCGGTGCGCCGGCAAGGTGAGGAACCCGGATTTTTCCGGATTCAGCTTGTGCGGCGTGTGGTGGCACTGCCTCAAACGCTTCGGCGGCCACATCAACAGGTAAGTAAACAGAGCAGCCCTAACTAGAGCAGCACTAGCTGAAAGAGAGTCAGGCGACATGGCGGGACAAAAAATCCGCATCCGGCTGAAGTCATATGACCACGAGGTCATTGATGTTTCAGCGCGGAAGATCGTTGAGACGGTCACGCGCGCAGGCGCAACGGTAGTCGGCCCGGTGCCGCTGCCCACGGAGAAGAACGTTTACTGCGTTATTCGCTCTCCTCACAAGTACAAGGACAGCCGTGAGCACTTCGAAATGCGTACTCACAAGCGTCTGATCGACATCATCGACCCCACGCCGAAGGCTGTTGACTCGCTTATGCGTCTCGACCTGCCCGCAGACGTGAACATCGAAATCAAGCTCTAGGGAGGTGCTGAGAGACTATGACCGCAACCCGTAACGTAAAGGGCCTGCTGGGCACGAAGCTCGGCATGACCCAGGTCTGGGACGAGAACAACAAGCTCATCCCGGTAACTGTTGTCCAGGCTGACTCCAACGTCATCACCCAGCTGCGTAACGCAGAGGTAGATGGCTACGTCGCCGTACAGATCGGCTACGGCCAGATCGACCCCCGCAAGGTCACCAAGCCGCTGGCTGGTCACTTTGAAAAGGCTGGCGTAACTCCTCGCCGCCACGTCGTCGAACTGCGTACCGCAGACGCCGCATCCTACGAGCTGGGCCAGGAGCTCTCTGTTGAGATCTTCGAAGCCGGCCAGAAGATCGACGTCGTCGGCACCTCCAAAGGTAAGGGCTTCGCCGGTGTTATGAAGCGTCACGGCTTCCACGGCGTTGGCGCTTCCCACGGTGCCCACAAGAACCACCGTAAGCCTGGCTCCATCGGTGGCGCATCCACCCCGAGCCGCGTCTTCAAGGGCCTGAAAATGGCCGGCCGCATGGGCGCCGAGCGTCACACCACGCTGAACCTCACGGTTCACGCCATTGACGCTGAGAAGTCGCTGCTCCTTATCAAGGGTGCCGTCCCCGGTGCCCGCGGCCAGGTCGTACTCGTACGCACCGCCGTGAAGGGAGCCTAGTTAAATGACTAGCACTGTCAAGGTAGACCTGCCCGCAGAGATCTTCGACGTCCAGACCAACGTGCCGCTGCTGCACCAGGTCGTCGTCGCACAGCTCGCTGCTGCACGCCAGGGTACCCACAAGACGAAGACCCGCGCCGAGGTTTCCGGTGCAGGTCGCAAGCCGTTCAAGCAGAAGGGCACCGGCCGCGCCCGTCAGGGTTCAATCCGTGCTCCTCACATGACCGGCGGTGGCGTTGTCCACGGTCCGACCCCTCGTGACTACAGCCAGCGCACCCCCAAGAAGATGAAGGCCGCTGCACTCCGCGGTGCCCTGTCTGACCGCGCCCGTAACGGCCGTATCCACGTCATCGCTGAACTGGTAGCCGGCACCAAGCCGTCCGCCAAAGAAGCACTGGCGTCGCTGCGCGCAGTCTCCGAGCGCAAGAACCTGCTCGTCGTTATCGAGCGCGCCAATGATGTTGCAGCACTCTCCGTGCGCAACCTCGAAGGTATTCACGTTCTGTACGCAGATCAGCTGAACACCTACGACGTGCTCATCTCCGACGACGTGGTCTTCACCAAGGCTGCTTTCGAGGCGTTCGTCGCTGACAAGGCAAAGAACGAGGAGGCCTCCAAGTGAGCGTAACCACCATCAAGGACCCGCGCGACGTCGTGCTTGCACCCGTCGTGTCGGAAAAGAGCTACGGTCTGATCGACGAAGGCAAGTACACCTTCCTGGTGGACCCTCGTTCGAACAAGACCGAGATCAAATTGGCCGTTGAGAAGATCTTCTCGGTCAAGGTTGACTCGATCAACACCATCAACCGTGCCGGTAAGCGCAAGCGCACCAAATTCGGCTGGGGTACGCGCAAGAGCACCAAGCGTGCAATTGTCACCCTCAAAGAAGGCACAATCGACATCTTCGGCGGTCCGCTCGCGTAGCGGAGACCACTTTAACGAGGAAATAAATTATGGGAATCCGTAAATACAAGCCGACTACCCCGGGCCGTCGTGGCTCGAGCGTAGCCGACTTCGCTGAAATCACGCGATCGACTCCGGAAAAGTCGTTGCTGCGTCCGCTGCACAAAACTGGCGGCCGTAACAACTCCGGTAAGATCACCACCCGTCACAAGGGTGGTGGGCACAAGCGCCAGTACCGTCTGATCGACTTCCGTCGTCACGACAAAGACGGCATCAACGCCCGCGTTGCCGAAATTGAGTACGACCCGAACCGTACGGCTCGCATCGCACTCCTGCACTACGTTGATGGCACCAAGCGTTACATCATCGCTCCTAACAAGCTGTCCCAGGGTGACTTCGTCGAGGCTGGTCCTGACGCTGACATCAAGCCGGGCAACAACCTGCCGCTGCGCAACATCCCGGTTGGTACCGTAATCCACGCAGTTGAACTGCGTCCGGGTGGCGGCGCCAAGATGGCACGTTCCGCAGGTGCTTCGGTGCAGCTCGTTGCCAAGGAAGGCCGCTTCGCTCAGTTGCGTCTGCCCTCCGGCGAAATCCGCAACGTTGACGTGCGCTGCCGCGCAACCGTCGGCGAGGTTGGCAACGCCGAGCAGTCGAACATCAACTGGGGCAAGGCCGGCCGTATGCGCTGGAAGGGCGTTCGCCCGACCGTCCGTGGTGTAGCCATGAACCCGGTTGACCACCCGCACGGTGGTGGTGAAGGTAAGACTTCCGGTGGACGTCACCCGGTTAACCCGAACGGCAAGCCCGAGGGCCGTACCCGCCGTCCGAACAAAGAGAGCGACAAGCTTATTGTTCGTCGCCGCCGTACTGGCAAGAACAAGCGATAGGAGCCTGGACACATGCCACGCAGCCTGAAAAAAGGTCCTTTCGTTGACCAGCACCTCTTTGTGAAGGTCGCACGGGAAAACGATAAGGGCACCAAGAACGTCATCAAGACCTGGTCCCGCCGTTCGATGATCATCCCCGACATGCTCGGGCACACGATCGCCGTACACGACGGACGCAAGCACATTCCGGTGTTTGTCACAGAGTCGATGGTCGGGCACAAGCTCGGCGAATTCGCTCCCACGCGGACATTCCGCGGCCATGTTAAGGACGACCGTAAGGGCAAGCGCCGCTAGGCGCCTGACTTTACGTCTTAGACGAGAGAAGGAAAGCAATGGAAGCCAAGGCTATTGCGCGTCACATCCGCGTAACGCCTATGAAGGCCCGGCGCGTCGTCAACCTTGTTCGTGGTAAGCAAGCGAATGAGGCTCTGGCAATTCTGAAGTTTGCCCCCCAGGCAGCTTCGGAGCCGGTATTCAAGGTACTTCAGTCGGCAATGGCCAACGCACGTGTCCTCGCGGACCGTGACGGCGTTGCATTCGACGACAGCGACCTCTTCATCACCGAAGCATTTGTTGATGAAGGCCCGACCATGAAGCGGTTCCAGCCGCGTGCCCAGGGCCGCGCCTACCGCATTAGGAAGCGGACCAGCCACATCACGCTGGTTGTCGCAACCCCGGAGAAAGAGGAGGCTCGCTAAGTGGGACAGAAAGTTAACCCGCACGGGTTCCGACTCGGCATCACCACCGACCACGTTTCGCACTGGTTCGCTGACAGCACCAAGCCCGGACAGCGCTACAAGGATTTCGTCCGCGAGGACATCAAGATCCGTCAGCTCATGTCCACGGGCATGGAGCGCGCCGGCATCGCCAAGGTCGAGATCGAGCGCACCCGTGACCGTGTCCGCGTGGATATCCACACGGCACGCCCGGGTATCGTTATCGGCCGCCGCGGCGCTGAAGCAGACCGCATTCGCGGCGAGCTCGAAAAGCTCACCGGCAAGCAGGTTCAGCTGAACATCCTCGAGGTCAAGAACCCCGAGATGGAAGCACAGCTTGTTGCCCAGGGCATCGCTGAGCAGCTGACTTCCCGCGTGGCTTTCCGCCGTGCGATGAAGAAGGCCATGCAGTCCGCACAGCGTGCGGGTGCCAAGGGTATCCGTGTTGCTTGCTCGGGTCGTCTGGGCGGCGCAGAAATGTCCCGCTCGGAGTTCTACCGCGAAGGCCGTGTGCCCCTGCACACCCTCCGTGCGAACATCGACTACGGCTTCTACGAAGCCAAGACCACCTTCGGCCGCATCGGCGTGAAGGTCTGGATCTACAAGGGCGACGTCACTGCCAAGGAACTGGCTCAGCAGGCAGCTGCTGCTCCTTCCCGTGGCCGTGCAGGAGACCGTCCGGGCCGCCCGGGTGGCGACCGCCGTCGTCGTAACGACCGTCCGGCAGCTGAGGCAGCACCTGCTGCCGTTGAAGCACCGGCCGCTGAAGCTGCTGCACCTGCAGCAGAAGGAGGACAGGCTTAAATGCTTATCCCACGTCGAGTCAAGCACCGTAAGCAGCACCACCCGGGTCGTTCCGGCGCTGCAACGGGCGGCACCAAGGTCAGCTTCGGTGAGTACGGTATCCAGGCTCTCAGCCCGGCATACGTAACCAACCGTCAGATCGAGTCCGCTCGTATCGCGATGACCCGCCACATCAAGCGTGGCGGTAAGGTCTGGATCAACATCTACCCGGACCGTCCGCTGACGAAGAAGCCTGCTGAAACCCGCATGGGTTCCGGTAAGGGTTCTCCTGAGTGGTGGGTCGCAAACGTCAAGCCGGGCCGGGTTCTCTTCGAACTCTCCGGTGTCAATGAAGAGGTAGCTCGCGAGGCACTGCGCCTGGCAATCCACAAGCTGCCGTTGAAGGCACGCATTGTGCGTCGCGAAGGTGGTGAATAGAAATGGCAGTAGGGTCGAAGGATCTCGCACCCGCACAGCTGGACGGTTTCGACAACGAGCGTCTCGTTGAAGAACTCCGCAAGTCCAAGGAAGAGCTGTTCAACCTGCGTTTCCAGTCCGCCACCGGACAGCTGGAGAACCACGGTCGCCTGCGTGCGGTAAAGAAGGACATCGCACGCATCTACACCGTTCTCCGTGAGCGCGAGCTGGGCATTCGTGCCGAGGTTGCCGCACCGGTTGTGGAAGCCAAGGAAGAAAAGAAGTCCAAGAAGGCTGCCAAGGCTGAAAAGGCCGAGGTTGAAGCTGGAGAGGACGCCAAGTGAGCGAGAAGGAAACTGTGACGGAAGCAGCAGCCAGCGCTGAACAGCGCGGTTACCGTAAGACGCGTCGCGGCTACGTTGTCTCTGACAAGATGGAAAAGACCATCGTTGTTCAGGTTGAAGACCGCGTAAAGCACGCTCTGTACGGCAAGGTTATTCGCCGCACCTCGAAGGTCAAGGCTCATGACGAAGAGAACACCGCCGGCATCGGCGACCTCGTTCTCATCTCTGAGACCCGCCCGCTGTCCGCTACCAAGCGGTGGCGTCTGGTGGAGATCCTCGAAAAGGCCAAGTAAATCCAACGCCGGGCTTGCCCGGCAGGGTTGACTGGAAGGACCCGTATTCCCTGGGGAATGCGGGTCTTTCCGCGTTTCAGGCGCGTTGGTTTCGAGTGCATAAACGTGCTAGGATATTGAGTTTGTATAGCGCCATTAGTGGGCCGTCAACTACCTCGTAAACAATCGTGCTGCTGCATACTGCCCCGCGCAGAGTTTTCTGCAAGGGAAGCTGATGCTTGTGGCACGGGCGTTTAGGCCCGTCCTGGCAAAATCCAGACGGGTCAAGAGACACCCCGATCAACCGTTCCGCAAGGCTCATTCCGTATGCATGATTTCGGTCTGAGAACCGGCGCGACGCAAGGAGTAAAAATTGATTCAGCAGGAGTCGCGACTGAAGGTCGCCGACAACACGGGTGCTAAGGAAATCCTTACCATTCGCGTTCTCGGTGGATCTGGCCGTCGCTACGCAGGCATTGGCGACGTCATCGTCGCAACCGTCAAGGACGCTATCCCTGGCGGCAACGTAAAGAAGGGTGACGTCGTCAAGGCTGTCATCGTTCGTACCAAGAAGGAACGCCGCCGTGCGGATGGTTCCTACATCAAGTTTGACGAAAACGCAGCTGTGATCCTGAAGAACGACGGTGACCCCCGCGGTACCCGTATCTTCGGCCCGGTTGGTCGTGAACTTCGCGACAAGAAGTTCATGAAGATCGTTTCGCTGGCCCCGGAGGTGCTTTAGTCCATGGCTAAAATCAAGAAGGGTGACCTCGTTCAGGTCATCACCGGCGCCAAGCAGGAACGTGGCGGAGACCGCGGCAAGCAGGGCAAAGTCCTGCGCGTATTCCCGGACACCAACCGCGTGTTGGTAGAGGGCATCAACCGCGTCACCAAGCACACCAAGGTCGGTCAGTCGCAGCGCGGCACCAAGACCGGTGGCATCGAGGTCGTTGAGGCCCCGATCCACGTTTCCAACGTTGCTTTGGTTGACCCGTCGACCAAGAAGCCGACCCGTGTTGGTTTCCGTCTCGACACCGTTGAGAAGGATGGTCGTTCAAAGACTGTCCGTATCCGCGTGTCCAAGGCCTCCGGGAAGGACATCTAATGAGCGAGACACTGTCTGCAAACAAGATCGTTCCGCGTCTGAAGACCAAGTATGCAGAGGACATCAAGAAGTCCCTGCAGGACGAATTCAACTACGCGAACGTGAACCAGGTTCCCCGTCTGGTGAAGGTTGTTGTGAACATGGGTGTTGGAGATGCCGCCAAGGACTCCAAGCTGATCGACGGCGCTGTCCGCGACCTCACCCTGATCACCGGCCAGAAGCCGCAGGTAACCAAGGCCCGTAAGTCGATCGCACAGTTCAAGCTGCGCGAAGGCATGCCCATTGGTGCACACGCTACCCTGCGTGGCGACCGCATGTGGGAATTCGTGGACCGTCTGGTTTCGCTGGCCCTGCCGCGTATCCGTGACTTCCGCGGCCTCAACGGCAAGCAGTTTGATGGCAACGGCAACTACACCTTCGGTCTGACCGAGCAGGTTATGTTCCACGAAATCGACCAGGATTCCATTGACCGCGTTCGCGGCATGGACATCACGGTTGTGACCACTGCCAAGACCGACGACGAAGGCCGCGCGCTGCTCAAGGCGCTTGGTTTCCCGTTCAAAACCGAAAACTAACTACGTGACAGGTCCGTCCGCGTTTGCTCATGAGGGCAAGCGCAGCGGAAACCGGTACGAGGAAGGGCTATAGCCCAAATGACTATGACAGATCCTGTCGCAGACATGCTTACGCGTCTGCGCAATGCAAACTCGGCATACCACGACACCGTGTCCATGCCGTACAGCAAACTGAAGGCACGCGTTGCCGACATCCTTAAGGCCGAGGGCTACATTGCCGGCTGGAAGGAAGAGGAAGCAGAAGTTGGCAAGAAGCTGACCATCGACCTCAAGTTCGGTCCCAACCGCGAGCGTTCAATCGCTGGTGTCCGCCGCATCTCCAAGCCGGGTCTCCGCGTTTACGCGAAGTCCACCAACCTGCCGCACGTGCTGGGTGGCCTGGGTATCGCTATCCTGTCCACCTCTTCCGGCCTCCTGACTGACAAGCAGGCCGGCAAGAAGGGCGTGGGCGGCGAAGTCCTCGCGTACGTCTGGTAACGGGAAAGGAAGAGAATAATGTCACGTATTGGACGTCTCCCCATCACCGTTCCTGCCGGAGTTGAGGTCAAGCTCGATGGCTCCGTCATCAGCGTCAAAGGTGCCAAAGGCGAGCTGAGCCACACTGTGGCCAGCCCGATCGAGGTTACCCAGGAAGAAAACACTCTCACGGTCACCCGCCCGAACGACGAGCGCAACTCGCGTTCGCTGCACGGCTTGACCCGCACCCTGATCGCAAACATGATCCAGGGCGTTACCGAGGGCTACGAGAAGAAGCTTGAAATCGTTGGTACTGGTTACCGCGTTCAGGCCAAGGGTTCTGACCTGGAGTTCGCTCTGGGCTACAGCCACCCGGTTAGCGTCTCTGCACCCGAAGGCATCACCTTCGTAGTAGAGGGTCCGACCAAGCTCTCTGTTGCGGGTATCAACAAGCAGCAGGTCGGCGAGGTTGCTGCCAACATTCGCAAGCTGCGCAAGCCTGACCCCTACAAGGGCAAGGGTGTCCGTTACGCCGGCGAAGTCATCCGCCGCAAGGTCGGAAAGGCTGGTAAGTAAACCATGGCCATCGCAATTAACAAGAAGCGTACGAACAAGAGCAAGTCGGCTGCACGCAGCCGTCGCCAGCTTCGTATCCGCAAGCGCATCACAGGTACGGCCGTACGTCCTCGTATGGTTGTTAACCGCTCTGCACGTCACATGTTCGTCCAGGTTGTCGATGACAGCAAGGGTGTAACCGTGGCTTTCGCTTCCACTTTGGAGGCGGACCTCCGTGCATTCGACGGTGACAAGACTGCCAAGGCCAAGCGCGTTGGCGAGCTCGTTGCCGAGCGTGCCAAGGCTGCAGGCGTCGAAGCTGTTGTCTTCGACCGTGGCGGTAACAAGTACCACGGCCGTATCGCCGCCGTCGCTGACGGTGCTCGCGAAGGTGGGCTGGCACTGTGACCGTTGAAAATAACGAAAAGGACGTTCAGGTGACTGAAGCTGTAGCTGCTGAAGCAACTGAGACCGCACCCGCTACCGACGACCGCCGCGGCGGACGTCGTGGCGAGCGCGGCGACCGTGGCCAAGGCCGCGGCGACCGTGGTGGCCGTGGTGGCCGCGACGGCGGTCGTGAGGCTGAGAAGAGCCAGTTCGTAGAGCGCGTTGTCACCATCAACCGCGTTGCCAAGGTCGTCAAGGGTGGTCGTCGCTTCAGCTTCACCGCGCTCGTCGTCGTCGGTGACGGCAACGGTATGGTCGGCGTCGGCTACGGCAAGGCCAAGGAAGTTCCCGCGGCTATCGCAAAGGGCGTTGAAGAGGCTAAGAAGTCCTTCTTCCGCGTTCCCCGCGTTGGCAGCACCATCCCGCACCGTGTGCAGGGTGAGGCCGCTGCAGGTGTAGTCCTGCTGCGTCCGGCTTCCGCCGGTACCGGTGTTATCGCCGGTGGTCCGGTCCGCGCGGTACTGGAGTGCGTGGGTATCCACGACATCCTCTCCAAGTCGCTCGGTTCCTCAAACGCGATCAACATCGTTCACGCGACTGTTGCCGCTCTGAAGCAGCTCGAAGAGCCCGCTTCCGTGGCTGCCCGCCGTGGCCTGCCGCTGGACGAGGTTGCTCCTGCTGCTCTGGTGCGCGCGCTCCAGAACCAGAAGGCAGGTGTTTAGTCATGGCTAAGAACCTGACTCCCTCCAACGCCAAGTTGGAGATCACCCAGATCAAGGGCGTCATTGGCGCCAAGCAGAACCAGAAGGCTACCCTTCGGTCCCTCGGCCTGAAGCGCATCGGACACACCGTTGTCCGCAACGCTGACGCCGTGACCGTGGGCATGCTGAACACGGTTCCGCACCTCGTGAATGTAGAGGAGGCGAAGTAATGGCAGAGAACAAGACCGCCGAAGAGACTGCTGAGAAGCAGCACGCTCTGAAGGTCCACCACCTGCGCCCCGCCCCGGGTGCCAAGACCGCCAAGACCCGTGTTGGTCGTGGTGAAGGCTCCAAGGGTAAGACCGCTGGTCGCGGAACCAAGGGTACGAAGGCCCGCTACCAGGTGAAGGCTGGCTTTGCCGGCGGCCAGTTGCCGCTGCACATGCGCCTGCCGAAGCTGCGCGGCTTCAAGAACCCGTTCCGGGTTGAGTTCCAGGTTGTGAACCTGGAGAAGCTCAACGAGCTGTTCCCGGAAGGTGGCACTGTCACCGTAGAGTCCCTGGTTGAGAAGGGTGCCGTTCGCAAGAACCAGCCCGTCAAGGTGCTGGGCACCGGCGACATCACCGTCAAGGTTGACGTCACCGCCCACGCATTCTCTTCCAGCGCTGCGGAAAAGATTGCTGCAGCAGGCGGAAGCACCACTGCTCTCTAAGAGCCAGTTGGGCAAATGCCCGTTGTAAAAGGATCCCGGTATGCGGGGCTTCGGCCCTGTATACCGGGATTTTTTGCGTGGTTGTGGACTCTCGATTATTCCGACGGCGTCCCAAGCGGTTAGACTCGGTTGTTGGGTTTCATTGATCCCATCCACATCCTTGTACTTTCTACTCAGGAGGACGCTTGCTAAGCGCATTCGGCCGGGCGTTTCGGACGCCTGATTTGCGACGCAAGTTGTTGTTCACGCTGGGAATCATCACAATCTTCCGCTTGGGAGCTTTCATCCCCTCGCCTGGTGTGAACTACCAGAATGTCCAGCAATGCTTGAACACCGGTGACACCTCGCAGGGCATCTACCAGCTGGTGAACTTGTTCAGCGGCGGCGCGTTGCTGCAGGTTTCAGTGTTTGCCTTGGGCATCATGCCCTACATCACGGCGAGCATCATCGTGCAGTTGCTCCGGGTGGTCATTCCCCGGTTCCAGCAGCTTTACGAAGAGGGCGCCTCCGGTCAGTCAAAGTTGACGCAGTACACCCGGTACCTCACCATCGCATTGGGCCTGCTGAACGCCACTACGTTGGTTTCGCTGGCTCGATCCGGCCAGTTGCTCCCAGGGTGTAACCTGCCCATCATTCCTGATGAGAGCATCATGACCACCATCCTGATCATCATCACGTTGACGGCCGGCACCGGCCTCATCATGTGGATGGGCGAGTTGGTCACGGAAAAGGGTGTGGGTAACGGTATGTCGTTGCTGATCTTCACCTCTATCGCTGCAAGCTTCCCCGGCTCGCTGGGCTCCATCTGGGAATCCAAGGGCCCGGGAACGTTCTTCACCGTGCTGGCTGTAGGTCTGCTCACGGTGGCCCTGGTGGTCTTCGTGGAGCAGTCCCAGCGCCGCGTTCCCGTTCAATATGCCAAGCGCATGATCGGACGCCGCACCGTGGGCGGCACCAGCACCTACATTCCCATCAAAGTGAACATGGCCGGCGTCGTGCCTGTCATCTTCGCTTCCTCCATGCTGTACCTGCCCGGGCTGATTTCACAGTTCAACCAGCCCGCGCCGGGGGAGCAGATGGCCCCGTGGGTTGAGTGGATCAATAACAACCTCACCCGTGGCGACCACCCCATCTACATGGCACTGTATTTCGCCATGATTGTGTTCTTCACCTACTTCTACGTTGCCATCACCTTCAACCCTGAAGAAGTGTCGGACAACATGAAGAAGTACGGCGGGTTTATTCCGGGCATCCGGGCGGGTAAACCGACCGCGGACTACCTGCAGTACGTGCTTTCCAGGATCACCTTGCCTGGAGCCCTTTACCTGGGCTTCGTGGCGTTGATTCCGCTGGTTGCGCTCGTCCTGATCAACGCCAACCAGAACTTCCCGTTCGGTGGCACGTCAATTCTGATCATGGTGGGTGTTGGCCTGGAGACCGTCAAGCAGATTGATGCGCAGCTACAACAACGTCACTACGAAGGGCTTTTGCGATGACGAGAATGCTGATCATTGGACCTCCCGGTTCGGGTAAGGGTACGCAGGCTGAGCGAATTTCGGAGCGCCTCGGCGTAGTCGCCATCTCCACCGGCGACATCTTCCGTGCCAACGTCAAGGGCGAAACCCCTTTGGGCATCGAAGCCAAGAAGTACATGGACGCCGGCGACTTTGTTCCGGACAGCGTCACGAACGACATGGTTCGCGATCGCCTGAGCCAAAGCGATGTGGAGAACGGTTTCCTGCTGGACGGATACCCGCGCACCACAGCGCAGGTGGACTACCTAGACCAGATCCTCGCTGAGGGTGAGCAGGAGCTCGACGTCGTGCTCCAGCTGACCGCTGACGACGAAGAACTGGTGACCCGTCTTCTTGGCCGTGCCAAGGAAACGGGCCGCTCGGACGACAACGAAGCCGTAATCCGTCACCGCCTGGATCTCTACCATGAGCAGACCGAGGCAGTTGTGGCTAAGTACGCCGAGCGTGGCATCCTCACGCAGGTAGATGGCATCGGTGGTATCGATGAAGTTACCGACCGCGTGCTGACGGCGATCGAGGCGGCCAAGACCGTTTAGTGTGTTCTCCACGAAGCCGGTAAAACGGTGGTGGAGTGAGGGTGTGTCCCGTACAGTGCGTGCGGGACACACCCTCTTTTCTTTTCACCCTGCATTCCAATTTCGGCCACGCACCCCGGTACGGGAAAATGGTTGAAGCATGGGGCCTGATCGGCCTCTACAGCAAACCTTCCAGAGGAGATCATGGCGTTCGGTCAGCCCCGCATTGAATACAAAACCAACGAGCAGATGCGCACCATGCACCAGGCCGGTCTCGTCCTGAGCCGGGCACTGGATGCTGCCGTTGCGGCGGCCAAGCCGGGGGTCATCACCAAGGACCTGGACGACGTCTTCGCCGCGGTCCTCAACGATGCCGGCGCAAAGTCGAACTTCCTCGGGTATCACGGCTTTCCGGCCACCATTTGCACCTCTGTCAATGAAGAAGTGGTCCATGGAATCCCTGGCAGCAAGGTGCTCAACGACGGCGACATCATCTCCATTGACGGCGGATGCATAGTTGACGGTTGGCATTCCGACTCCGCCAGGACGGTGATCGTCGGTAGCGCAGATCCTGAAGACCAGAGACTCTCTGATGTCACCGAGGCAGCTATGTGGCGCGGTATCGCAGCCTTGGCCACAGGCAAGTTTGTCGGGGACATCGGAAACGCAATTGATGATTACGTATCGTCCGTCCCGGGCAAGCCCTTGGGCATCCTGGAGGACTATGTGGGCCACGGCATCGGCTCGGAAATGCACATGGCCCCGGACGTTTTGAATTATCGGACCGGCCACCGCGGCCCCAAGATCCGGCCCGGCCTGTGCCTGGCCATCGAACCCATGCTGGTTCGTGGTGACATCGAGACCGCGACCCTCGACGACGACTGGACCGTGGTCACCACGGACGGCAAGCGTTCCTGCCAGTGGGAGCATTCCGTGGCTGTGCATGAAAAAGGCATCTGGGTTCTTTCGGCCCCGGATGGGGGAGCCGAGCAGTTGGCGCCACTCGGCGTGGTGCCCGTCCCCATCCCGTAACACCGCAAAAAAGAGCTGGGCTACGTCAGTAGCCCAGCTCTTTTCGCAGTGATGAAAAGCAGTTACGCCTTCAGCTTGGGCTTCACGTCCTTAGTGTAGATACCCTCGAGTGTCTTCTTCAGCTCGGTCATGGTTGCCTGGACATCGCCCTGCTGCGTCAGGATCTTGGCCGCAGCCTTGGCCATCTCCTGGTCCGCTCCCGGCAGGAACACGCGGGCATTGTCCTGGACCTTGGTGGCTGCAAGCTGGTCCATGGCGGTCTTGATTTGCGGTGTTGCTGCCAGGACCGCGGACATGTCAGCTGAGAGCCTGGTAGGCATGTAACCGGTGGCGGCCGAAAACGCCGCAGTGTTCTCCGGCTCGGTCATGAACTTCAGGAACGTCGCGGCGGCAAGCTGCTCTTCCTTGCTGATGCCGCTCGGGATGCCCAGCCCAGCGCCGCCGGTGGGGCATACGCCGCTGGGTGCCTCCGGGCCGCCGGGAAGGAATCCGACGCCCACGTTGAACTTGGCTGCTTTCAGGACGCCGAGCAGTGAGCCGGTAGAGGAAATGGTGGACGAGGTGATACCTGCGGCGAAGTCATCGGCTGCTTCCTTGGACGAGACCCCGGCCCAACCGTCCTTGTAGATGGTGTCCTGCGCCCACTGCAGTGCAGCCACGGACTGGGGAGAATCGCAGGTGATGTCCCAGTCCTTTGACCAGCTTCCGCCCCAGCCCCACAGGTTGTTCTGCAACGTCCAGCCCGCGTAGCCAGCCAGGGCCGGGTAGATGTAGGCGTACTGCGCACCTGATGTGGCCTTGAGCTTGGGCGCCCACTCGGCAAACTCCTGCCACGTGGCCGGGGCCCGATCCGGAAGCCCCGCTGCCTTGAAGTGGTCCTTGTTGTAGTAGAACAAGGGCGTGGAGCGGCCGTAGGGGAGCGCCCACTGCTTGTCGTCGTATTTGTAGTCGTCCACCAGCGACTTTTGGAAGTCGTCCATCTTGATGTCCAGCTGCTTCACCAAGCCATCGATGGGAATGATGCTGCCGTTGGAGAAGTAGCGGAACCACCACACATCCGAGAGGACCACCAACCCGGGAAGGCCCGTCTTGGCTGCCTGGGACGTCTGGAACTTCTGGGCTATTTCTTCGTAGTTGGCGCCCGCTGTCACCAGGTTCACCTTGATGTCCGGGTACTTGGCGTGGAACTTTTCAATGATCGCCTTTTCCACGTCCTGCGACTTGCCGGGGTGGTTGGTCCAGAAATCGATGGAGGCGGCGGGCTTTATGCCACTGAAATCGATCGTTGCGGTGTCGACGGCGTCTGCCGTGCCCGCCGTCGACGGTCCGCCGCATGCGGCAAGGGCCGCAGCTCCGGCGCCGAGGCCTGCTAGGCCCAGGAAATGTCGGCGGTCAAGGTTGGTGCGCATGGTGCTTCCTCTCAATAATTTACTTCGATGCGAATGGTGCGGTTGGAGAAAATCAGCCGGTGACACTGCCTTGGGTCAGCCCGGCAACGATGTATCGCTGGAGCGCTGCGAATACCAGCAAGATGGGAACGATCACCAAAACGGCTCCCGCCATGAGAATTCCCCATCCGGCGCCGTTGCCCTCCGAGTTCTGCAGCAACGTCAGCCCCACTGGCAATGTCATGGTTTCGGGACGGTCCGTGATGATTAGGGGCCAGATGTAGTCGTTCCATTCACTGACCACGGTCACCAAAGCCACCGTCGCAATAGATGGAACCGACACCGGGACGATGATCTGCCACAACCGCCGCCAATGGCCCGCACCGTCGATTTCAGCTGCTTCGAGAATCGACGGCGGTAAGGTCAGGAAGTGTTGGCGCAGCAGGAACGTGCCAAACGCCGTGCCCAAGCCAGGAAGGATGATGCCCCACAGGGTGTTCTTGCCGCCCATGCCCGCTATGAGGATGTAATTGGGCAGGATGGACACCTGCGCGGGCACCATGAGTGCCACCAGAATCAGCACGAAGATCACGTTCTTGAACGGGAAACGAACGAACACCAGCGCGTAAGCCGTCAGAATGGCCAGGATGACCTTGATGGACGCGCCAACCACGGTGACGATGAGGCTGTTGGCGAAGAACTGCGCGAACGGAACCGTAGTCATCGCCGTGGCGTAGTTCTCCAGGTTCACAGACTCCGGAAGGATTCTGAGGTCCGTGGTAACGATCTCGCCCGGTTGCTTGAACGAGCTCAGCAACATCCACATCAGCGGCAGGAACACCACCAGCGTGGCGATGATCAGGGGCACGTATCCGGTTGCCATGGTCCGGATGAGGTTGGCTTTGGAGAATGGTCGCGGCGGCTCATGCGGCGCCTTCTCCTGCATGCTCTCCTGTAAGGAATCAACGACGACGGCGGGTGAAGGCGCGCTCATGAATAGTGGACCTTTCGCTCAACGAACCGCAGTTGAAGAACAGTAATGATCAGCAGGATGGCGAAAAGAATCACCGATATCGCGGCCGAATAGCCTGCCCTGTTGTAGGCCCCGAACGCCTGCAGGTATGCCTCGTAGATCAGTGTGCTGGTGCCATTGCCCAGCGGCGTCATGATGCGGATGAGGTCGAACGCCTGCAACGAGCTGAGCATGGTGGTAATCAACAGGAAGAACGTGGTGGGGGACAGCAGCGGCAAGGAAATATTGAGGAACCTGCGTGCGCCATTGGCTCCATCCAGTGCCGCAGCTTCCATGACGTCGCGTGGAAGGGACTGCAGGCCGGCCAAGTAGACCACGGCGCAGTAGCCCAGGTTCTTCCAGACGTACACAATGATCACCATCACCAAGGACAGCTGGGGATCGTTGATCCACTGTGGGCTCTGCTGTCCCAGGCCCCGGAGGAGCCAAGCAAGTACGCCGTAGCCGGGATCGAAAATGAACAGCCACACCAGGCCAACACCCACACCAGACAGCACATAAGGCGCGAACACGGCAGAACGGGCGAACGTGGTGCCGCGGACCTTGAAGTTCAAAGCAAGGGCAACCAACAAGCCCAGGATCATGGAACCGCCAACCGTCACCAGCGTGAAAATCGCTGTAGTCCCAAGGACCTTTGACGCGTCCTCACCGGTGAAGAACGTGACGTAGTTCTGTAAGCCCACCACCGTGGCCGAGGCCGAGCCGAGGGTCCAATCCAACGTGGAGTAGTAGATGTTGTTGATCAGCGGCCAATAAGTGAACGTGCCGATCAACACCAAGTTCGGCAAGGCCATGGCCAGGAACACCAGGAAATCCCGGCGGTCTCGGCCGGACCAGCGCTTCCTAACCTGTCTGGGCTTGGCTGCTGTGGCGGGCGGAACCGGAGGCTCGGCCGGCTTGTCTGCAGGCGCAGCACTGCTGCTGTGAATCTGTCGGGTAGTCATGAGTCACTAACGGTTTCTGGCTAATGTGGGGCGCCAGCTCCCGGACCGGGGCGGCGAAGACAGGCCTAGCTCACCACACCGAAAGCCTGCGTTTGGGCCAAAATGGGGAGCCGCAGCGATAGTTGGCTTACACTTCCTAACCCGTTTACTCAGCGTTACTCGCCTGTTCGTATTTGAGGCCCGGCTCCCACTTGTTGCCGCGCCTTGGGCCGCCAGTTGGCTCACCAGTGGAGAATGGAGCCATGAATTCGATCACCGATGTTGCCGGCATACGGGTTGGGCATGTGCAGAGGGTGGGGGAGGGGTGGTTGTCCGGGGTTACTGTGGTGCTTCCTCCGCCGGGGACCGTGGGGTCTGTGGACGTGCGCGGTGGTGGGCCCGGGACGCATGAGACCGATGCGCTGGATCCCACCACGTTGGTTTCCACTGTGGACGCTGTGGTGTTGACAGGGGGCAGTGCGTTCGGGTTGGTCTCGGCTACGGGCGCTCAGTTGTGGTGTGAAGAACAGGGGCGGGGCTTTGCTGTTCCCGGGACCGTGGTGCCGATTGTGCCGGCGGCCGCCATCTTCGACCTTGGTAGGGGCGGCGACGTAAAGGCACGACCTGATGCCGACATGGGCTACCAGGCAGCCGCCGCAGCCTTCGCCTCAGGCGACCATGCCGCCGTCGAGCGCGGAAACGTTGGTGCCGGGACTGGCGCCGTTATTGCCCGCGGCCAGTACAAAGGCGGCGTGGGGACGTCCTCGATCGAACTCGACGACGGCGTGGTAGTGGGGGCCATCGCAATAGTCAACGCCCTGGGATCGCCGGTGGGGCTGGGACCCGGCAGCGCGCGTCTAAGGGAGGAGCGACCGAGCGCGCAGAGGGTCGCAGGCCCACCGTCTCCACCGCAGGGACTCAACACTACGCTCGTGGTGATCGCCACAAATGCTGTCTTGGATGTGGCCGAGTGCAAGCGGACTGCTTCTTCCGGGCATGCCGGGCTTGCGCGTGCTTTGGATCCGTCCCATACCCTCGCGGACGGCGATACCGTGTTCGCTGTGGCGACCGGCGCTGTCGTGCTTGACCGCAGTACTGAACAGGCGCGGCAGGCGTCCTTGATAACACTCCAAAGTGCGGCGGCGGAAGCCGTTCGACTAGCCATTCTGGATGGTGTCCTTGCAGCGCAAGCCGTCTCGACGGCGGCGGGCGACTTCCCGGCCTATCGGCCAGCGGGGGAGTGACGACTGGAGACAGGTGCGCTACCATTGACGGATTTAACTTTCCGGCTTCATTGGCGTAGAGTTATTTGTTGGTTGTCTGTGCAGCCACGCCCTTTTTAGTGTCGTGGTTCCAAGAGAGCCAAGCAAACAAAAAACGTCCGCTGGATCTTCGGTGCCTAACTGAAGGACGGCGGCAAACAACAGTTAGCGGAGGATATGGCCAAGAAGGACGGGGTCATTGAGATCGAGGGCGTTGTGACTGAGGCGCTGCCCAATGCGATGTTTCGTGTTGAGCTCACCAATAAGCACGTCGTTCTCGCACACATCTCTGGGAAGATGCGACAGCACTACATTCGAATCCTCCCCGAGGACCGGGTAGTGGTTGAGCTGAGCCCATACGACCTCACACGTGGTCGTATCGTCTACCGCTACAAGTAAATTGCTGGGCGGCAAGGCAATAGTGCCTAAGCCGCTCCAGCAGATCAACTGCAAAACACGCAAAGGAACGCCATGAAGGTCAAGCCGAGCGTCAAGCAGATCTGCGACAAGTGCAAAGTGATCCGCCGTAACGGCCGGGTCATGGTGATCTGCGAGAACCCGCGCCACAAGCAGCGCCAGGGCTAATTCCCCTCACGGGAATCTGCGTCCGCAAGGACAAACCTGGGCTGCTAGCCCACGCAAGTAAATAAAGGCAGCACAAGCTGTGCCAGGACTGCATTACAGAGCCTGGTCAGCGAACCCCCGGTCGGAGGCTGGGGCCACACTGAACGTGTGGGTGTACTGCCTACGACCTCCGGTTTATTCAAGGAGTACCGCCACTATGGCTCGTCTCGCTGGCGTAGACATTCCCCGCGAAAAGCGGTTGGAAATTGCGCTTACTTACATCTACGGCGTGGGCAAGACCCGTGCACACGAAACCCTGGCTGCCACCGGCATCAGCGCTGACGTTCGCGTCAAGGACCTGACTGACGCCGAGCTGGTCCAGCTGCGTGACTACATTGAAGGCAACTACAAGGTTGAGGGTGACCTTCGCCGCGAGGTAGCCGCTGACATCCGCCGCAAGGTAGAGATCGGCAGCTACGAAGGCCTGCGCCACCGCAAGGGCCTGCCCGTACGCGGTCAGCGTACGAAGACCAACGCTCGTACCCGCAAGGGCCCGAAGCGCACCGTCGCCGGCAAGAAGAAGGCCGGACGTTAATCCCTCGGGATTGACCTGGTTTTCCCCCGATAACTTTCTGTAGGAGAAACAATGCCCCCGAAGACTCGTGGAGCGGTTCGTAAGCCGCGTCGCAAGGATAAGAAGAATATTGCGCTTGGCCAGGCGCACATCAAGAGCACGTTCAACAACACCATCGTGTCCATCACGGACCCGAACGGTGCTGTCATCTCATGGGCTTCCGCCGGTGAGGTTGGCTTCAAGGGCTCCCGTAAGTCCACTCCCTTCGCCGCCCAGATGGCTGCTGAAGCCGCTGCAAAGCGCGCTCAGGAGCACGGTCTGCGCAAGGTTGACGTATTCGTCAAGGGCCCGGGATCCGGACGCGAAACCGCAATCCGTTCGCTTCAGGCCGCTGGCCTCGAGGTTGGCTCCATCCAGGACGTCACCCCCAGCGCCCACAACGGTTGCCGCCCGCCGAAGCGCCGCCGCGTCTAATTAGGTCTTCCCCGCCTGACCGGCCGGGCCTGCTATGGATGGTTTCGATCATCCATCAGCATGGCCCGGCTGGTCAGGCTGGAAACCGAAGCCGATTTCCACCACCTGTGTTGCGTCATATAGCGGATGCTCGCCGAAAGGAAACCTAAGTGCTCATTGCACAGCGCCCCACCCTGTCTGAAGAAGTTGTATCCGAGAACCGCTCCCGTTTCATCATTGAACCGCTGGAGCCGGGCTTCGGCTACACCCTCGGAAACTCCCTCCGCCGTACCCTGCTCTCCTCCATCCCCGGTGCCGCTGTAACCAGCATCCGGATCGATGGCGTGCTGCACGAGTTCACCACGGTTCCGGGTGTCAAGGAAGATGTCACCGAGATCATCCTGAACATCAAGAACCTTTCGGTTTCCTCCGAGCACGATGAGCCGGTTGTTGCTTACCTGCGCAAGCAGGGCCCCGGAGTCGTCACCGCCGCGGACATCGCTCCGCCGGCCGGCGTCGAATTCCACAACCCGGATCTGCACATTGCCACTCTGAACTCGAAGGGCAAGTTCGAACTCGAACTGACCATCGAGCGCGGCCGTGGCTACGTTTCGGCAGCTCAGAACAAGTCCGGCGACTCCGAGATCGGCCGTATTCCGGTTGACTCGATCTACTCGCCGGTCATGAAGGTAACTTTCCGCGTGGAAGCTACCCGTGTTGAGCAGCGCACCGACTTCGACAAGCTCATTGTCGACGTCGAGACCAAGCAGGCTATCGCCCCTCGCGATGCTGTTGCTTCCGCAGGCACCACCTTGGTGGAACTGTTCGGTCTGGCTCGTGAGCTGAACACCGCAGCTGAAGGTATCGAGATTGGCCCGTCGCCGACGGACGCTGCCCTGGCAGCGGACATGGCTCTGCCGATCGAGGATCTGGACCTCACCGTCCGTTCCTACAACTGCCTCAAGCGTGAGGGCATCCACACCGTGGGTGAACTCGTTGCCCGCTCCGAGGCTGACCTGATGGACATTCGTAACTTCGGTGCGAAGTCCATTGACGAGGTCAAGGCAAAGCTCGTGGAACTGGGTCTGTCCCTCAAGGACTCCCCTCCCGGTTTCGATCTCGCAGCCCGCGCCGCAGCCATCGAAGAGGACGACGCCGCGTTCAGCGACGACGAGCTCTAAACAGCAGATCTTGGCCGCCGGGTCCAGCGATGGACCTGAACGGCTTACATAACAGGAGAAATAACTATGCCTACCCCCACTAAGGGTCCGCGCCTCGGAGGCGGCCCGGCTCACGAGCGCCTGATGCTCGCGAACCTGGCAGCTGCTCTCTTTGAGCACAAGCGCATCACCACCACGGTCACCAAGGCCAAGCGCCTTAAGCCGTACGCAGAGCGTTTGGTCACCTTCGCCAAGCGTGGCGACCTCGCTTCCCGCCGCCGCGTTCTCGGCCTGATCAGCGACAAGGGCGTTGTCCACGAGCTGTTCACCGACATCGCCGGTGCCGTTGCTAACCGCGATGGTGGCTACACCCGCATCACCAAGATCGGCAACCGCAAGGGCGACAACGCTCCCATGGCTGTCATCGAGCTCGTTCTCGAGCCGGTTTCCCCCAAGCAGGCTGTAGTTGCTGAAGCAACCAACGCTGCTGCCAAGGCTGCTCCGGCTGCTGAAGCTCCGGCTGCTGAAGAAGAGGTTGTAGAGACCGAAGCTGCTGAAACCGAAGAGGCTCCGGCCGCTGAGGCAGAAGCTGCTGAGACCGAAGCTGCTGAAACCGAAGAGGCTCCGGCCGCTGAGGACAAGAAGTAATTCACTGAATTCTTCACAGTAGACTTAAGTCTATGAACGAACGAAAACCCGCTGCCCCCGTTATGGGGGGCGGCGGGTTTTTGCGTGTCCGGCTTGATCTTTCCTACGATGGCGGCCCTTTCAACGGGTGGGCCGTGCAGCCCGGTCTTCGCACCGTTCAAGGATCCCTTGAAGAAGCTTTGGCGCTCATCCTGCAACGCCCGATTCGCGTGACGGTTGCTGGCAGGACCGACGCCGGCGTCCATGCCCGGGGTCAAGTTGTTCACCTGGACCTGACGGAAGCCGAGTGGCTGTCACTGCCGCGTGGGCACGAACTCGATCCCGCCGTCGCGCTTTTGCGTCGACTCCGCGGCGCTTTGAGCCGCATTCTCGGCGATCTGACGGGGTCCATTGAAGTGCACGACGCCGGTCTGGCGCCGGAAGGTTTCGACGCCCGCTTCTCAGCGTTGTGGCGCAGGTACAGCTACCGGATTGCCGATGGTCCGGGTCGCTGGGACCCTGTGCTGCGGGGAATCACTTTGTGGCATAAAACGCCTTTGGATGTTGAGCTCATGAATCACGGTGCGCATTCTCTGCTGGGCCTTCAGGACTTCCGCTCTTACTGCAAACCCCGCGAGGGAGCCACCACCATTCGTGAGCTGCAGCAATTTTCGTTCGACCGTGGAAGCGACGGTGTCATAGTTGCCACCGTCCAGGCCGACGCGTTCTGCCACAACATGGTGCGGTCCTTGGTTGGTTCTGCGCTCCGCGTGGGGGAGGGGTTGGAAACTCCGGGTTGGCTGCACTCTCGTCTTCTGGAACGTCAACGTGACGCCAAATCAGTGCTCGCTGCTCCACATCCCCTGGTGCTTGAAGAAGTCGCCTACCCTTCCGATAGTGAGTTGCTGGCGCGGGCCGAGCTGACGCGGGCACGGCGCGAGTAGCTCTTCTGTCCGTGACCAAGGACCTATCCGGGCGTTGGGGGGACCCCCTCCCGGCTCTGGGTACCGGAAGGGGGCCGTTGTGGCACTCCGTGGTCTGGGATCCGCGAAGTGCCGGCCTTTAGGGCAAGAACACCAGAGCCCTAGAACGTTCCGGCAAGGTTAGTCATTACGTTGATGACGGCCGGACCCATGATGACGATGAAGAGCACCGGTAGGATGCAAAACATCAGGGGGAAGAGAACCTTTACCGGCAGCTTCATGGCCTGCTCTTCTGCCCTCTGCCGACGCTTGATACGCATTTGCTTGGCTTGTGTACGAAGGACGTTGGCGATCGCGATCCCGTAGGTGTCTGCCTGGACTATGGCCCCAACGAATGCCCGCAGGTCGTGAACGTCAACACGATCGGCCAGGGCAATGTAGGCCTCCTTGCGGCTTCTTCCTGCCTGCATGTCCTGCAGCGTACGGAGCATTTCCATAGCGAGCGGTCCCGAACCGTTTTGTCCGGCCCTTGCCATGGCACCTTCAAAACCAAGACCGGCTTCCACGGAGATCAGCATCTGGTCCAGGGTGTTGGGAAGCTCCATCTGGATGGCCTTCTGCCGCTCGGCTGCCCGGCCGTGGATGAGCAGGTCCGGAATGAAATACACCAACGAGACCGCTGCCAGATAAAGCACGAAGCCCGATCCGGATGGTGCCCGCAGAAAGAACAGCAGGCCCACGAGCCCTGCTGCCAGGGCCAACGCCGGCTTGAGGATGAGAAGGCGCCCAAGGGGCATTCCCGCTGGTCGGCCCAATTTGGCCAGCAGCTTGTCCAACCAGATGGTGTAGCCCTTGGGGGTGAGCCTTGCTCCGAGGCGTTGGAGGTTGAATGATGATGACTGTGCTCCCAGCTCCGTTGCCATCCCGGCGCTTCGGCTCAAGTTGGCTCGAACAGTCGCCAGGCCGGCACGATCAACTGAAATGAAGGCCCACGCCATGAAAGCGATGGGGATGACGATCAAGGCGACGGACGCCCATGCAATAACGTTCATGATCACTCCCTAAAACTTGATCTTGACCACGCGGCTGAGCCAGAAGGTGCCCAACCCCAAAAGGACTATTGCGGCCACCAGCATGATCCAACCCAGGGGATGGGTGAACAACGGCTGGATGTACGTCCCGTTCGCAAGGCTGAGGTACAGGAACATGCCAGTCGGCAGCGCTATGAGCACATAGGCGGACATACGTCCTTCAGCGCTGAGTGCCCTGACTTGCCCCTTGATTTGGGACCGTTCACGGATCGTCTCGGCCACATGGTCCAGGACTTCAGCCAAGTCGCCGCCCACTTCGCGATGAATTTCGATGGCCTGCGTCGCCCAGAGGAAGTCCTCGCTATGGAGACGCGAGGCCGCGTCCAAGAGGGCGTCACGCAAGTCGCGACCCAGGCGAACTTCTCCCACGATCCTGGCAAATTCTTCTTTGGTAGGTGACTGGGCCTCTTGGGCAACAGCATCCACCGCCCGGAGCAAGCTGTGGCCGGCCCGCATGCTGCCGGACAGCATTTGCAACGTGTCACCCAGTTGAGCCTCGAACTGGGCCCTGCGTCGGGAGGTCATAATGCTCAGAACCATGCGTGCGCCGATGGGCACGATGATTCCGAAGAGAATCGCCACCAAGACGCCGCCAAGGATGAAGCCTAGAACGGCGCCAGTGAACGTGGCGCAGATGACCAAAAGAACGTAGTCCGCTGGTCTCATCCGCGAGCCGGCCTGTTCAAGCAAAATCCTGGTTCCTGAAGCCCGGCTTGCAGAAACCGAACCATCCACCATGGCCACAGCGGAATTCGTCACTCGGGTCAGGACGGATTCCTGTGGGCCCGAGTCCGGACGGCGCCGGGACAACGCAATCGTTGAGTTCCTCGACCTGGGGATGAGGAACAGCCCGATCGCCAGAGCGGAGAATCCGAGAAGCACGCCGGCTATGAGCAGGAGCGGGTTGGTGGCGGTCATCGCTGACCACCGCCAGTGTGCACGCTGCCAAAGACCGCCGGCGACAAGTAGATTCCAAGGTCCGCGAAGTGGTCCACGAACCGTGGCCGCACCCCTGTAGGAACGGGCTTCCCAAGGAACCTCCCGTTGGCGTCCATGCCTGCCGAGTAGTCGAACGTGAAAGCATCCTGCAAGGTAACAACGTCACCTTCCATGCCCTGGACTTCTGTCACGTGGGTGATTCGGCGGGTTCCATCGCGCAGCCGAGAGATCTGAACCACCAGGTTCACGGCGGACGAGATCTGCTCGCGGATTGCCCTGAGGGGCAAATCCATTCCAGCCATAAGCACCAACGTCTCGAGGCGTGCAATGGCGTCCCGTGGCGAATTCGCGTGAACAGTGGAGATGGATCCATCATGGCCGGTGTTCATTGCCTGAAGCATGTCCAAGGCTTCGCCGCCACGAACCTCGCCCACCACGATCCTGTCCGGGCGCATGCGCAGCGAATTGCGAACCAGGTCCCGGATGGCGATTTCGCCCTTGCCTTCGATGTTGCTGGGGCGGCTTTCCAAACGAACCACATGTGATTGCTGGAGTTGCAACTCCACTGCGTCTTCGATGGTGACGATGCGCTCATCGGAGGGCAGGAAGGACGAAAGGACATTAAGGAGAGTTGTCTTTCCCGTTCCAGTACCGCCGGAGACGATGATGTTCAGCCGGGCCTGTACACATGCATGAAGGAGTTCCGTGATCTCGGGGCTCGTAGTTCCCAACTGGATGAGATTCTGGGCCGTTAGAGGGACGCGCCCAAACTTACGGATAGTGAGCGACGATCCATTGACGGCCAGCGGCGGAATGATCGCGTTGACACGGGACCCATCCGAAAGCCGCGCGTCCACCAGAGGTGAGGACTCGTCGATGCGGCGGCCAACCTTTGAGACGATCCGCTCAATGATTCTGCGCAGGTGCTCTTCGGACGAGAAATGAACGTTGGTCAAATGGAGTTTTCCTGCAATTTCCACGTAGACCTTATCTGCGCCGTTCACCATGATTTCGGTGACGTCCTTGTCGTCAAGAAAACGCTGTAGTGGCCCCAGGCCAAGCACGTCGTCAGCGATTTCCTGAACCAGCCGTTGCCTTTCCGAGGACGTGAGGGGGATATCGTCCTCGTCGATGACGGCGCGGAGTTCCTCTTTGACATAGCGGTGCAGCTCGGCTTCATCGAGTGTGGTATCCGAGATCCGGGAGCCCATGCGGTCAAACAAAGCGCTGCTGGTACGTTCCTTGACCGCAGACAAGGCCTGGCTGGAGTCCTCGGTGGCTCCTCCGGACCCCGGCGAATCGGCGAGATAATCTGGGGCTTGCGTTGCCGGTCCGGCCCACGGATCTCCCGGCGTTGATGTTCCAGGTGCCTCAACTTCAAGTCCACGGACCGTTTGAAGGCGTTTTGCGAGGTTCACTTGACTACCGCCCTTCGATGCAACTGCTTGTGTGGCCGTTCTTCCCATCCGGGCTTGAACCGCTCCACAAGCTGGCGGAGACCCCGAAGGGTGACATCCTTCGCTCCATCTTGGAGTACGGGGATGCCTCTGTTGGTTGAGTAGGGGAGTGAGCGGGACCGGGGCAACGTGACATCCACCGGGCAACCGATGGTGGCTTCCACATCCACCAAGGTGAGCCCGCTCCGCTTGTCCGCGAAGTTCAGGACAACATGGCGCTGTTCCGGGACCAACCCAATCTCGTCCAAAATCTCCAAGCCGTTCCGGAGCCCCCTGATGCTGGGGATGTCCATTCCGCATACCCAGACGACGTCGGAGGCACGTTCCAGAGTGGCCAGGACATGTTCACCGAGACCGGGGGCCGTATCCACAATCACGTAATCGAATTCCTTGGCCAACTGTTCAAGGAGATGCCCCACTTGTTCTGCGGAGATCTGTTCGATTTGAGATGGGTTGCGCGGCGCGCAGAGTGCGTAGATGCCAGCGGGATGGGCTGAGAGGTATGACTTGAGCACCATGCTGTCTTGGACTGCCGCGCCAGTGACGGCATCCGCGATGGTCCGTTCAGGGTCTATGAGCAGACCGGATGCGACGTCGCCGAATTGGAGGTCCAGGTCGGCTATGACTACCTTCATGGGCGCGGTACGCCCCAAGCCAATGGCCAGGTTGGTTGAGATGGTTGTTTTGCCCACGCCACCCTTGGGAGACATAACGGCGATGATCCGGCCTCCCTGTGGACCTGCGTCCACTTGGGCACCCAAGCCCCTGCGTCGCCCGGCAGCTGCGAGGCTGGCACGCTCCAACAGTGCTCGAATGGCCACTGCATCTGCAGATGGCTCCAACAAGTCACGGATTCCTGCACGCATGGCTGGCAGCGCGATCTCGGCCGCATCCGTCGACGCGAGTACGACGCTGATCTCGGGATACTGGAGGTCGAACAGGCTTGCCAAACGGATGGCGTCGTCTGCTTGCAGTCCGGGGCCCAGCACCAGGACTTCCAGCAGTTGACCGGACAACACGCGTAGGACGTCGTCCGGGCCCTGCGGCAAGTAGTCGGCAATGATGGACTGCACATCGCCGTGCAGACCGGACGCAGCGTGCCGGACGCGCTTTTCAAACTCAACGTCAGCTGTGATGACTAGGAAGCGGCTCATTGGAGTACCTCTGCCTTCTTGATGGTGACGCGTGCGCTTTCCTGTGCTTCTGCGGGTTCTTTGGTCAGCCAGATGTCCCCGTACTTGGCGCCATAAACAATCTTGGTAGCGTCTACATCGCTACGGGCCAGGGTCACTATGAAGGAACCTTCCGGCAGCTGGGTATTGGCCTGCTCGGAGCTTGCCTGCGCCGTATTGGTGTTTCTCGAGGTGGCCCGCTGAACGCTGGTCACAAGAACCTTGTGGAAGACGAGCTGCGCTGATGCCTCAGATTCGGCCTGCCCGGACTGGCCAAGCAGCACCATGACGCCGACGGTGTCGCCGGCAGCCAATCGCCCGCCAACTACACGCTGGGCGTCCAGTTGAACTGAAACTTCTTGAAGTCCGTCTGGAACGGGGACTGATCCCGGAGCCGCCAGGCTGTTGGGGTCCACCAGACGGTTTCCCAGCAGCGCTTCACCCGGCATGAGTTCTGCCCCGGCGACTTTGCCTTCCATACCGGAGAGGCTCTTGAGGGCGCCATTGGGCACCGAAGCCGCAGGTAGCGAAGCAAGTTTTACAGCAGACCTGATCTGCTGAAGATCGGCTCCCTCTGGAACCTGACTTTGAATAACGAGAACATCGACGGGCTGGAGGTCCTTTTGAGCCCGCGCGTCTGCTGCTTGAACGTATGTGACCAGTAACAGCGTGCCGACTATTGCCAGCACTACTGCGACTATGCCTCCCAGTAGGCGAGTTTTCACTTTGATTCTCCTTAATGCAATGGAGTTTTCTCCCAGATTGGTTACTACTCGGTGAGTTGGACGCCCAAGGCGCCGTACGTGGTGGGGCCGCCCAGAGTTGCGGCTTCCGTCAGACTTACTTTCTTGATGAAGGTGCCGAACAGCCCGGTATCGCTGTTCTTGAGGCCAAGAGACTTCTGGAGCGCCGAGGCATCGGAGGTCATGTAGGTCGGTCCGCCGCCTGTCAGATGCCATCCTCGGAGTGAGATCTGGGCAAAGGCCTCGATCTTGAAGGACTTCTTATACGGAGAAGAAGCGCAGGGGTTGGTTCCCGTACCCTTCTTCACCGGGCAGGCAGTTTCAAAAATGGGAATCAGGAGTTCCACAGGCTTGCCGGCTTTGAGCTTGGCCTCCCAGGATGCGAAGGCCGAGCTGCATGTGGAATCGAAGTCGTTGCCCTCGTTGGCCTCCACCCACGGATCATCAATGTCCACATGCACGGTGCACGTAGCACCGGGATGTTTGAGCCAACCGAAACCGCCGGGAAGCTCGAAGCCGGACGAAGACTGATGCTTACACGCGTAATCCGGGTCATCGGACAACTTGGTCCCGTGGACCGGGAAGAACTGAAGGCCTTTAGTGAAACCCGGGTCCGCTTCGCATTGCGAGAAAGTCAGCGGTATTGCATCCGTTGCGGAAAAGCCACCGAATTTGGCTTGGGCGGTGGCCTTGATATCCGCCGTCTGGACACCCAGTGCCCGAGCGAACACCAAGCTGAAGTGATTGTCACCGGAGGCGTTGCGGGATTGGGTAGTGACATCAATGGTTCCGGTGGCCAGATTCACCGTTGCCACAGGCGCATTGCTGACACCGTCCAGGGCATTCAGTCCTGCCAAGGTGGTAGCTGTGGATGCGGGCGAGACGCAGTCGGCAGAGCCTGCACTCTTGGCGCAAGCCTGGGCGATGCCTATTGCCGACGAGTCGGCGCCATTCTGCAGTTGAGCATGCTCGGAGTACATCATTGCCACGTCCACGGCGAAGGCGGTCATTCCCAGCAGCGCCACCATCAGCATGGCCGTCATGGGAGCAACAGCACCGCGTTCGGCATCACCGTGTTTCAGCCGCCGCATCGCATGACCCCTGTCCCTGAGATGTTCAGTTCAGCCGGCATTCCAGGCACGAGGCCCGGGAACCCTGTCATCCAGGGCGTGCTGTAGGAGATGGTGACTTCCACGTTGCAAGGGTTGGTTCCGGTTGACGTAATGGCAATGTCACCAGGATCCAGATCCACCGAAGGTGCCGCAGCCACACCGGCAGCCTGTGCATCGCCCACGGTGTAGGTGGAGTCCGACTGGTGAATGGCTGCATATCGGGCGGCTTCCCGGGCGGCTTCAGACAAGGAAATCTGGATGTTGAATGCGCGGCCGAACTCAAAAATTCCCAGTACCAGCACGAGGAATATGGGCAACACCAATGCAAATTCAACCGCAACGGCTCCGGACTGGTTCTTGGATGTGGAGGGCTTCCGTGTGCGGAGCTTTTTCCTCTTCTTATCGTTGGATCTCATAGCTACTCCCAGATAAAACGAATCCGGGCCGGCTGCAGCCGATGAATGCATCGGGGCAGCCGGCCCGGGATCGGTAGTGAAGCCGGCCGGTATGGGTTACGGCAGCGCCTTTTCTACGGTTTGGAAGCCCTTGAGGACGTCCGTGCCCAAAGTAACCACAGTGCCAACGATGATTGCGGCGATGAGGGCCACGAGCAGACCGTATTCAACAGCCGTCGCACCCTTCTCCTCGGAGGTGAAGCGATCCTTGACGCCGGCGATGAACGAGATAACGGAAACCATAAGAGATGACATTGGAAAATCCTTCCCAGAATTAATGTGGCAGTAAATCATGAATAGCAGGGCGGCAAATTATCTAAATTTACCCGAATATCGAACCGCGTCTGTGGAGCCTTTAGCTGTTCGTAATTCGATGAGATAAGAATTCACCCTGGGCCGCTGAAGTCACAATGCGTAGCCGTACTCGATTTATCCGGGCGCCTATTACTTGCCGGATGTGCCAGCAAGCAGAAAGTACTCAGTTTCGGTGCCTGGACGGGCGGAAACTACTTGCTTTACAAAGGAGCCTTATGTATTCCGGGCGGGCTGAAGCCTGGGTAAGGACGTACTAACCACGGGCTAGTTCATGAACAGAACTACGCCAACCGCAGCAATGAGCATTGCGGGTCCATGGGCTGTTTCTGCGGGCTTTTCGGCGGATCGCAGGCGTAACATCAGCACCGTCAGCAACCCGCCCACCACGAATCCCAGTAGCCCGCCAATGAGTACTTGCTGCCAACCCAAGTAGCCCAAGTACAAACCCAGGGGCGCTGCGAGCTTCACATCGCCCATTCCGAGGCTTCTTGGCGAAATAAGTTTGAGAATGACGTAGCCGGCGAACATCATCGCCCCGCCGGCGAGGGCGCGGAAGAGGTCCGGCCAGCCCGGCGCGAGAGCTGCGGATGTGGAAAAAAGTACTAAACCCCCAGCGAGCAACAGCAATACAAGGCGGTTGGGCAGCAAATGGAGAGTGAAATCGATCCGTGAAAGTTGCACTCCGAGTAATGCCAATAAAAGGAATGCCGGCAACTCCGGAGAGAAACCGAGCCGCCACGCAAGCAAGCAAAACAGCAGCGCGGTGACGGCCGCCGTCGTGATCCGGACCTTAGCTACAGGGAGGCCGCCGAGTCGCGGCAGCGCGCGGGCAATCAGAAGCTCGGCAACAGGGCTCAGCAGCAAACCAAGGAGCGCAAGAAGGAGTGCGAAGCCGGGTCCGTTGGGCATCTGTTCTCCCTCAATCAGCGCATGGCCCCCAAGGGCGGTTACCCCATTTTGACCCGGACGCCCTCATGACGGTATTGTTTAGAGTCGTTGTGCGTGTCCTATCTCGATGACACATGCCTTGCGGGGGATCCAGTTGCAGGATCGCTAACTCCCTAGGCATTTTCGAGATCTTGGGATAACTGGTACATAGAGCCCTCACCTCTGCTCCGGTAGCGCATACATAGATAGGTACACGCCTTATTGCGTGTCGCCTAAAACATGAACGCCAGAACAAGAACGAGGCAAAACCGTGCGTACGTACACCCCGAAGCCCGGCGATATCAACCGCCAGTGGCACGTCATTGACGCCACCGACGTTGTCCTTGGTCGTCTTGCCAGCCAGACCGCAACACTGCTGCGCGGAAAGCACAAGCCGACCTTTGCGTCCCACATGGACATGGGCGACTTCGTCATCATCATCAACGCTGAAAAGGTAGCCCTCACCGGCGCCAAGCTGGAGCAGAAGCGCGCATACCGCCACTCCGGTTACCCGGGCGGCCTGACCTCCGTCAACTACGCCGAGCTGTTGGAATCCAACCCGGTTCGCGCTGTTGAGAAGGCCATCAAGGGCATGCTCCCCAAGAACTCCCTCGCTGCACAGCAGTTGGGCAAGCTCAAGGTCTACCGTGGCGCTGAGCACCCCCACGCTGCACAGCAGCCGAAGACTTTCGAAATCACCCAGGTCGCCCAGTAGTCCTGGCCACCAACTAAACTTTTTATTACAAGGAGAACCGTGGCTCAGAACGAAGAACTGACCGCCGAAGCCGTCGAGGCCGAGGAAACCCTCACCAGCTACACCTCTGAAAGCAGCAACGCTGCCGAAGATGCTCCCAAGAAGGAGCGCCCGGCACTGACCGTTGCCGGCGCAGCTGTTGGCCGCCGCAAGGAAGCCGTTGCACGCGTTCGCGTTGTGCCTGGCTCCGGCAAGTGGACCATCAACGGCCGCACGCTGGACAACTACTTCCCGAACAAACTGCACCAGCAGGATGTCAACGAGCCCTTCAAGATCCTTGATCTCGAAGGCGCCTACGACGTCATCGCCCGTATCCACGGTGGTGGCATCTCCGGCCAGGCCGGCGCACTGCGCCTTGGCGTTGCTCGCTCGCTGAACGAGATCGACGTCGACAACAACCGCGCCACCCTCAAGAAGGCCGGTTACTTGAGCCGTGACGCACGCGTCATCGAGCGCAAGAAGGCTGGTCTCAAGAAGGCCCGCAAGGCTCAGCAGTACTCCAAGCGTTAATCTACGCTTGCTCGAAAGCCCGTTCCGCCGTTTCGGCGGGGCGGGCTTTAGCCGTTTCAGATACCAGGCAGCGGAGTCAAGGAAGGCGCCGCACATGACCTTCTGGCGGCCGCTTGAACCAGGGCTGTCCTGTCGTCGTCTAAACTTGACCCGATGTCTAGATTATTTGGAACAGATGGCGTCCGCGGTCTCGCGAACGGATTGCTCACCGCCGAACTGGCTATGCAGCTCGCGCAAGCAGCCGCCGTCGTACTCGGCCATGAACGCTCTACCGATGGCAAGCGGCCGCGCGCCGTCGTCGCAAGGGATCCCAGAGCCAGCGGCGAGTTCCTCGCCGCTGCCGTCGAAGCCGGGCTGTCCAGTTCCGGCATCGACGTCTACGACGCCGGCGTGCTCCCCACCCCTGCCGCGGCTTACCTCGTGGCGGATCTCGACGCCGACTTTGGAGTCATGCTCTCGGCGTCGCATAACCCTGCGCCGGACAACGGAATTAAGTTCTTCGCCCGCGGCGGCCAGAAGCTTCCGGACGATGTTGAGGACGCCATCGAGGCACAGCTGGGCAAAGAGCCGCAGCGCCCGGTGGGAGCCGACGTCGGACGCATCCAGAGGTTCTCAGACGCCGAGGACCGGTACATTGTGCACCTGCTTGGCACGCTTCCCAAGCGCTTGGAAGGCTTGAAGGTAGTTCTGGACTGCGCCCATGGTGCAGCTAGCGGCTGTTCGCCCCAGGTCTTCAAGGATGCTGGCGCCGACGTGGTGGTCATCGGCGCAGAGCCGGACGGCTTGAACATTAATGAAGGCGTTGGATCCACGCACCTGGGCCCGCTCAAGGAGGCCGTGGTCAAGCATGGCGCGGACCTTGGCGTAGCCCACGACGGTGACGCTGACCGCTGCCTGGCCGTCGACCATGAAGGCAACGAAGTGGACGGCGACCAGATCATGGCGATTCTGGCACTGGCGCTCAAGGATGCAGGAAAGCTCAAGGACAACATCCTCGTGGCCACAGTCATGAGTAACCTCGGCCTGAAGATCGCCCTGCGCGATGCGGGTATCGCCATCCGCGAGACTGGTGTTGGTGACCGTTACGTATTGGAGGCAATGCGAGACGGCGGATACAACCTTGGTGGTGAACAGTCCGGCCATGTGATCTTCTCCGACTTCGCCACCACAGGTGACGGCGTCCTGACCGGTCTGCAGCTTGCAGCCCAGGTTGCCCTGACCGGACGCAGCCTCAAGGACCTCTCCAGCGCCATGACCAAGCTGCCGCAGCTCATGATCAACGTCAAGGGCGTTGATAAAGCCCGGGCTGCCACTGACGAGGGCGTTGCCGAGGCTGTTGCCGCGGCGGAGCTTGAACTGGGTGAGACCGGCCGTGTGCTCCTCAGGCCCTCAGGGACCGAGGCGTTGGTGCGTGTGATGGTGGAAGCCGCTGACATGGAAACGGCCGAGCGTGTCTGCAAGGGGCTCGCCGCCGTCGTCAAGGAACGTTTGGGCGCTCCCAGCGAAATGGCAGTCTAGGAGACCACATTTTGAGGCCCGTACCCCAGCTTGAGTCGGAGCAGGGGTGCGGGCCTCGGTGTTTAAGGATGAGAGCCTCAGTTACTAAGGATGAGAGCCTCAGTTATTACGGATTAGAAGTAGTCCGGAGCTGCTTCAAGCCCGAAATACTCTTCCAGGGTTGCGATGCCGCGGGCGGTCATGTCCGTAGCTGCCTCCACCCCGATGTACCGCAGATGCCAGGACTCGTAAAAGTACCCTGTGGTGTCGTGGAACATCCACGGATAGCGGACCACGAATCCAAACTTGTGGGCGTTGGCTTTGGCCCAGATGGCAGCGGGTTGCTCGGCGAAGCATGGTTGGAAGCTGCAGGCTCCCGCACCGTCGCCGATGTCAAAGGACCAGCCCGTTTGATGCTCGGAGTGCCCCGGGCGGGCGGAAGCGCGGTCGGCGGCGGCCTGGCCGGTGCTGGCGACGTAGCCGTTGTAGGTAGCAACCTGGGTGGAATACGAACGGTATCCGGAGGCCAGCGTCATGATGACGCCCTCCGTGGCTGCGGCCCCGAACATCTTTTCAGCGGCAGTCGCCGTCGTGCTGTTAAGCAGGGCCGCTTCGCCGCTGACGGCGAGCCTAACGCCTGGCTGCACCAAGTCTGCCGGAACGAAGTCCTGGGGAACCAAGGGCCGGTGCTTGTTCACCACTACCCAGGGACTCGTTGGATCCGTAAGGGAGTGCTGCTGGGCAACGGCGTGCGAGGGGGCTGTATTGGAGGGAGTCGCGCTGGGGGCTGATTCAACGGGTGCAGGCTCGCTTGCTGCGGCGCTGGGGGTGCCCACGGAGGACGGTGTGGGTAACGAAGGGGCCTCGCCGGCGGCGTTGGCCGCGACGGGGGATGGGGCGGCGTCCTCAGGCGTGCAGGCCGCCAATGCTGCCATTCCAGCGCCGGCGGTCAGCAGGCTCGCGAAGACCCTCCGGCTAGGCAACGGTTGGGAATTGTTGGGCACCCTAGACCTTTCTGAGCAGCATGCGGCGGATCGAGTGGTCTGCGTCCTTGGTGAGTACCAGTTGTGCACGTCCGCGGGTGGGCAGCACATTTTCCTCGAGGTTCGGCTCGTTGATGCGTTTCCATATGCCCCGTGCCGTTGACTCGGCGTCCTCGTCCGACAGTGTGGCGTAGCGGTGGAAGTAGGACTCGGGCTGGGCGAATGCCGTGGTCCGCAATTTCCGGAAGCGGTCCACGTACCACTCTTCAATGTAGGAGGTCTTGGCATCCACGTAGATGGAGAAGTCGAAGAAGTCGCTGACGGCCAGTCCCTGCTTGCCGTCCATCCGCGGGCGGGCCGGGGCCAGGACGTTCAGTCCCTCGACAATCAGGACGTCGGGGCGCCGCACTACGACTTCCTTTCCCGGCACGATGTCATAGGTGACGTGGGAGTACCAAGGCGCGCGGACTTCCTCGGCGCCGCCTTTGACTTCAGAAACGAAACGAAGAAGTCCACGGCGGTCGTAGGACTCCGGGAAACCTTTCCGCTCCAGCAAGTGCCGGCGCTTCAGCTCAGCCAAAGGATAAAGGAAGCCATCTGTGGTGATGAGTTCCACGTTGGGCGTTCCGGGCCAGCGCCGGAGCATTTCCCGGAGCACACGGGCAATGGTGGACTTGCCAACGGCAACGGACCCGGCCACCCCGATCACGAACGGCGTGCGTTGGGTTTGCTCACCCAGGAACGTAGTGGTGGCTGCGTGGAGTTGGTGTGAGGCCTCCACGTACAGGTGAAGGAGGCGGGAGAGAGGGAGGTAAACCTCCCTAACTTCTTTCATGTCCAGGGGGTCGCCGAGGCCGCGGAGACGGAAGACGTCCTCTTCGTTGAGGGGCTGCTCCATCTGCGCTGCAAGCCTGGACCACGTTTGACGGTCCAGCTCTACAAACGGGGAAGCGCCGTCGCCATTAGCTTCGGTGCGTTGCAAAGTCACGCTCATGATTCTGCCCTCCGCGGAGCGGATCAGGAAATGCGCGACGAAGGGCAGGTGAATTGCGAGGGCTGGAACCCCGTCAATGAACAGAAGGAGGGAGGATGTCCCACATCAGTTGTTTGCACTAGCCGCTAGGCTTGTACCCATGTGTGGAATCGTAGGCTATGTTGGCAATTCGTCTCGCAAGGCAGCTGGATACAGCGCTCTTGACGTTGTGGTGGAAGGGCTGCGCCGTCTGGAATACCGCGGCTATGACTCCGCAGGCGTCGCAGTAGTGGCTGACGGGAGCATTTCTTCCCGCAAGAAGTCCGGCAAGCTGAGCAACTTGATCGCAGAACTGGAAGCAAGCCCGGTTCCTGAGTCCCTGACCGGCATCGGCCATACCCGTTGGGCAACGCACGGCGGACCCACGGACCGTAACGCGCACCCGCACCTCTCCGACGGTGGCAAGCTGGCGGTCATTCACAACGGGATCATTGAGAACTTCGCCGAGCTCAAGCAGGAACTGCTGGGCAAGGGCGTCACCTTCGAGTCCGAAACGGACACCGAAGTTGCTGCCGCACTTATCGGCGACATTTTCCGCACCCAGCTCAACGGCGACGGCGGCAACCTCACCGAGGCAATGCGCCTGGCCTGCCAGCGACTCGAGGGCGCTTTCACTCTTCTCGCCGTCCACGCTGACCAGCCCGACGTCGTCGTGGCCGCCCGCCGTAACTCCCCGCTTGTAGTGGGCCTGGGCGACGGCGAGAACTTCCTCGGCTCCGACGTCTCCGGCTTCATCGACTACACCCGCCGTGCCGTCGAACTGGGTCAGGACCAGATCGTCACCATTACCGCGGACTCCGTGGAGATCACCGACTTCTTCGGCGCTCCTGCCGAGGGCAAGGAATACCACGTTGACTGGGACCCGGCTTCCGCCGAAAAGGGTGGTTTCAGCTCCTTCATGGAGAAGGAAATCAACGACCAGCCGGACGCCGTAGCGCAGACCCTCCTGGGCCGCTCGGACCTCAACGGCAAGCTCACCCTGGACGAAGTCCGCATCGACCCTGAGCTCCTCAAGCAGGTGGACAAGATCATCGTTTTGGCCTGCGGTACCGCGGCCTACGCTGGTCTGGTAGCCAAGTACGCCATTGAAAACTGGTGCCGCATTCCCACCGAGGTGGAGCTCGCGCATGAGTTCCGCTACCGCGATCCCATTGTTGACTCCAACACCCTGGTGGTTTCCATCAGCCAGTCGGGCGAAACCATGGACACGCTGATGGCTGTCCGTTACGCCCGCGAACAGGGCGCCAAGACGATCTCCATCTGCAACACCAACGGTTCCACCATCCCGCGTGAATCCGATGCTGTGCTTTACACGCACGCAGGCCCCGAAATCGCTGTTGCTTCCACCAAGGCGTTCCTGGCGCAGATCACTGCTGCCTACCTGCTTGGCCTGTACCTGGCCCAGTTGCGGGGCAACATCTTCTCCGGCCAAATCAAGGATGTCCTGGCGGACCTGAACAAGATCCCCGCCAAGATCCAGAAAATCCTGGACAACGCAGGGCCGCTGCGTGAGCTTGCCCGCAGCATGAAGGACGAGAAATCCGTCTTGTTCCTGGGCCGCCACGTTGGCTATCCGGTAGCCCTTGAAGGCGCGCTGAAGCTCAAGGAAATCGCATACATCCACGCTGAAGGCTTTGCCGCCGGCGAGCTCAAGCACGGTCCGATCGCCTTGATTGACGACGGCCAGCCGGTCTTCGTGGTGGTTCCGTCCCCGCGTGGCCGCGACTCGCTGCACTCGAAGGTTGTCAGCAACATCCAGGAAGTCCGTGCACGTGGTGCCCGGACCCTGGTCATCGCTGAAGAGGGCGACGAATCGGTCAAGGATTACGCAGAGCACGTCTTCTACGTACCCGAAACCCCCACCCTGCTGATGCCGCTGCTCACCACGGTTCCGCTGCAGATCTTTGCTGCTGAACTGGCCGGTGCCAAGGGTTACGACGTCGATCAGCCGCGTAACCTCGCCAAGAGCGTCACCGTAGAGTAGTGCCATGATTGTTGGCATCGGCGTGGACGTCGTAGACATCGAGCGGTTTGGTCGGCAGTTGGAACGGACACCGGGGCTCCGAGACCGTCTGTTTGTTCCTGCCGAGCGGGAACTCAACACCCGGTCCCTGGCGGCGCGCTTCGCGGCCAAGGAAGCTGTTGCCAAAGTGCTGGGCGCTCCGGCAGGCATGAACTGGCAGGATTGCTGGATCGGCCTCGATGAGAATGGACCCACCGTCCAGGTCAAGGGAACGGTGCTTGCCGTTGCCGAGGCCAAGGGCGTCAAGCGCTGGCACTTGTCCATGAGCCACGACGGCGGCATAGCTACGGCTACTGTCCTCGCCGAAGGCTAAAGGGACTTCACAAGCAATGATCAGCGCCTTCACCGGACAACAGATCAGGGATGCGGAAAAACCGCTCATGGACTCCGGTGAGGGCGCTGTTCTTATGCGACGGGCCGCCTACGGGTTGGCCCACGTTGTGGCTCGCGAGGTCAAAAGCAAGCGGAAGCTTGCAGGGGCGAGTGTTGCAGTGCTGGTTGGGAAGGGTAATAACGGTGGCGACGGCATGTTCGCTGCAGCTTTCCTTGCCCGCCGCGGTGTCCGAGCGACGGCGGTACTCGCCGCCGCTGAAGTACACCCGGAGGCGCTGGCTGCTTTAGTCGCCGCCGGCGGAACTGTTGTGACGTTGGAAGCCGCTAACGCGGAAGAGCTGGCCGTCCTGTGCGCGGGCCATGACGTCATTATTGATGCCCTGCTCGGGACCGGTGCGCGCGGTGGGCTGCGGGACGCCTCTGCCGAACTGGTGGCTTCGCTTCAAGAGTTGCGTCCACGGTTGGTAGTGGCCTGCGACCTTCCCAGTGGACTGGACGCCAACACCGGCGAAGTGCATTGGCCGGTGCTTGGTGCGGACGTGACCGTGACGTTTGGCGGCATCAAGGCCGGGCTGATGACTGACCCGGGTGAAGGGTGTGCCGGGCGCGTGGAGCTGATCCCCATCGGCATTGAGAATTCTTTGGAATGCTACCGCCCTGAGCTTCGACGCCTCACTGCCTCGGACCTTGGATCCTTGCTGCCCCATCCTGGCCGGCGCGCCCACAAATATTCGCGGGGCGTGTTGGGCGTAGTCGCCGGTTCCGCGCGCTTTGCCGGAGCTGCTGTCCTGAGTGTCCACGCTGCCGCCCTCTCGGGGGCGGGAATGGTGCGCTACAACGGGCCCCGGGACGCGGCGCAGCTGGTGCTCGCGCGAACCCCGGAAGCCCTTTGGGAGGCCGACAACCCCGGCCGCGTCCAAGCGTGGCTGCTGGGATCCGGGGTGGACGGCGAGGAGCAGCTGCAACGGGCAAGGGACGCCGGTGCGTCGGCCCTCTCCAACGATTTGCCCGTGGTTGTAGATGCCGGAGCTTTGAGCCTCCTGCCGGAACGCTGCCCGGCCCACTGGATCCTGACACCTCACGCCGGAGAGCTGGCTGCGTTGTTGAACTCGCTTCCTTCGACTGGCGAAATAGAGGTAACCCGCGACGACGTCGAATCCCGTACCCTGCACTATGTGCGGCAGGCCGCCCAACAAACCGGCGCCACAGTGCTCCTGAAGGGTGCCACCACACTGGTGGCGTCGCCGTCGGGCGTTGTTTTCAGTCAATCCGAAGGCACCGCGTGGATGGCAACCGCGGGCAGCGGCGATGTCTTGGCGGGCGTGCTGGGAGCCTTGCTGGCACAGTCTGCGGAGATGGTACGGCACGACGACGGCGCATATGCCGCGTTGGGCTTGGATCCCGCCGACCGCTGGGCTGCTCTGGCAGCCGTTGCTGCCAGCGTCCACGGGCGAGCCGGAGCCCTTGCATCCGCTCATCTTGACGAAGGTCCCATTACAGCCTCGGCCGTCATGAATGCGGTTCCGCGCGTCATTGGTTCGCTCAACGCGGAATACGACCGAACAATACCCTAAGGTTGCTGTCGGTGTCTGGGGGCTTGAGTAGGCTTGCAACAGTTGTTCGCATCATCAAGAGGAGAACGCATGGAAGTCTGGCCTGGATCGGCTTATCCGCTAGGTGCCACGTTTGACGGCACCGGCACCAACTTCGCGCTGTTTAGCGAGAAGGCCGAAAAAGTGGAATTGTGTCTCTTCGACGACGACGGCGGGGAAGTCCGCGTAGAAGTTACCGAAGTAGATGGTTACGTTTGGCACTGTTATCTGCCGCAGGTCCAACCGGGGCAAAAGTACGGCTACAGGGTGCACGGTCCCTACGACCCTGACGCCGGCCAACGCTTCAACCCCAATAAGCTGCTGCTGGATCCTTACGCGAAGGCCATCCACCGGCAGATTGACTGGGACCCGTCCCTGTTCTCATACAACATGGGTGACCCAGATTCGCGAAATGATGAGGACTCTGCGCCGCACATGATGCTGGGCGTTGTCATCAACCCCTTCTTTGACTGGGACGGCGACAAACTCCTGCGCATTCCGTATCACAAGTCCGTGATCTATGAGGCACACGTCAAGGGCCTTACCCAGATGCACCCCGAGGTGCCCGAAGAGCAGCGCGGCACCTACGCCGGCGTCGCGCATCCGGCGGTTATTTCCCACCTGCAGAAGCTGGGCATCACGGCGATCGAACTCATGCCGGTGCACCAGTTCGTCAACGATGGCATCCTGCAGGACAAGGGCCTGAACAACTACTGGGGCTATAACACCATCGGGTTCTTCGCACCCCACAACAGCTACAGCTCCAAGGGAGACACCGGACAGCAGGTCCAGGACTTCAAAGCCATGGTGCGGGCGCTGCATACGGCTGGCATCGAGGTCATCCTCGACGTCGTGTACAACCACACAGCCGAGGGAAACCACCTCGGACCCACACTATCCTTCAAGGGCATCGACAACTCCGCGTACTACCGCCTGGTGGAAGACGACCAGAAGTACTACATGGATTACACCGGCACGGGCAACTCGCTTAACGTCCGCAGCCCCCACTCCCTCCAACTGCTCATGGACTCCCTGCGCTACTGGGTGACCGAGATGCACGTGGACGGATTCCGGTTCGACCTCGCCTCAACGCTGGCACGTGAGTTCTACGACGTGGACAAACTCTCCACCTTCTTCGAACTCATCCAGCAGGACCCGGTAGTCTCTCAGGTGAAGCTCATCGCTGAGCCGTGGGACGTTGGGCCCGGTGGGTACCAAGTGGGCAACTTCCCGCCTCAGTGGACAGAATGGAACGGCCAATACCGCGACACGGTCCGTGACTTCTGGCGCGGCGAACCTTCCACCCTTGGCGAGTTCGCTTCACGTCTGACCGGATCGGCGGACCTCTACGAGCACTCTGGCCGTCGACCCGTGGCGTCCATTAACTTCGTCACCGCGCACGATGGCTTCACGCTGGCCGACCTTGTGTCCTACAACGAGAAACACAATGAGGCCAACGGCGAAGACAACAACGACGGCGAGTCCCACAACCGTTCCTGGAACTGCGGCGCAGAAGGACCCACGGACGATCCCACCGTCCTTGGCCTCAGGGCCCGCCAGCAGCGTAACTTCATTGCCTCGCTGTTCCTGTCCCAGGGCGTCCCCATGCTGCTGCACGGCGACGAACTGGGCAGGACGCAAAACGGCAACAACAACGGTTACTGCCAGGATTCCGAACTCACCTGGATCAACTGGGAGAACGTGGACCAGCCGCTGATCGAGTTCACTGCCGCGGTCAGCGCGCTCCGTGCCAAACACCCCAGCCTGCGCCGCAGCCGCTTCTTCGATGGCCGTCCCGTGCTTCGTGGTGAAGGCGAACGGCTCCCGGACATCGTATGGCTCGATGCCGACGCCAGCACCATGTCTCCGTCCGACTGGGACGAAGCTTTGGGGCGCTCCGTTGGTGTGTTCCTCAACGGCGATGGCATCCACGGCCTGGACACCCAGGGCCGACGCATCACGGACGTCAACTTCCTCTTGTACTTCAACGCGGACCAGGACGAGGTAGGCTTCCGGATTCCTTCCGACGAGTACGCGCCGGCCTGGGACGTCATGATCGACACCGCCGGGGAAGGCGCCGAAGCGGGCGTGGTCAAGCCGGACCAGATCCTGATGGTAGGCGGCAAGTCGCTGGTGGTACTCCGTGCCCACAGCACCCCGGAAATTGAACCCGATCACTCGGTGGCAGCTTCCCTCGCAGCTTTGACGCAAACGAGCACTCCGGAGACGGCATCCATTACCGCCCCGGCAGTGACGTCCTTGCCTTTCGATTACAAAGGCTCAGCCCCGGAGGACGACGAAAAGGCAGATGAAACGAAGGAGCCTGGATCATGAGGACGCCTGTCTCCACGTATCGACTCCAGATCCGGCCGAGCTTCACCCTGCAGGATGCGGCGGAGCTCACCGGATACCTGCAATCCCTGGGAATTGATTGGGTCTATGTTTCACCCATCCTGACAGCGGAAAAGGGTTCCGATCACGGCTATGACGTGACCGATCCCTCCACCGTCGACCCCTCCCGCGGAGGCTCCGAAGGACTAGCCGCGTTGTCCCGTGCTGCCAAAGACAAAGGCCTGGGCGTTCTTGCCGACATCGTCCCCAATCACATGGGTGTCGCTTCGCCGAAGCAAAACGCCTGGTGGTGGCAGCTGCTCAAGGAAGGCCAGGGTTCAAAGTACGCCGAGGCTTTCGACGTCGACTGGGACTTTGGCGGGGGGAAGATCCGCATCCCGGTCCTGGGAAGTGATGACGACCTTGATGAACTGAAAATAGTGGACGACGAACTGCGTTACTACGATCACAGTTTCCCCTTGGCAGAGGGGACGTACACGGCCGGGGACAACCCGCGTGAGGTCCACGAACGGCAGCACTACGAGTTGGTTGGCTGGCGCCGCGCCGACGCCGATCTGAACTACCGCCGCTTCTTCGCGGTGAACACCTTGGCCGGCTTACGAGTCGAAGTTCCATGGGTCTTTGACGAGTCCCACGCAGAGATCGTCCGCTGGTTCCGTGAAGGACTGGTGGACGGGCTGAGGATCGACCACCCCGATGGTCTGGCCGACCCCGAGGGCTACCTCGCAAGGTTGCGCGAAGCTACTGGTGGCTCCTACCTTCTGGTGGAGAAGATCCTGGAACCGGGGGAGCAATTGCCGGATACCTTCGAGTGCGAAGGGACCACGGGATACGACGCCTTGGCCGACGTCGACCGCCTTTTCGTGGACCCGGCGGCTGAGGAGTACCTGAACTCCCTCGATGCCCGACTCCGGAATGCAGATGCTCCCGCGGACTACCACTCCATGATCCATGCGACCAAGCGCCGGATCGCCGACGGCATCCTGCGATCGGAAGTCCTGAGGCTGGCCCGCCTTGTGCCTGAATCCTTGGAGCTGCCGTTCGCGAAGGTAGCCGATGCCTTGGCTGAAGTCATCTGCTGTTTCCCCATCTACAGGACGTATCTGCCCTATGGTGGGAAAACGCTGATCGAGTCCGTGGAGAACGCCGCCAAGCAGCGCCCTGACCTGGCCGCTGTCCTTAGCGGGCTTCAGCCGCTCTTGCTGGATGAGTCCAGCCTGCTGGCCCGGCGTTTCCAACAGACGTCCGGCATGGTGATGGCCAAGGGTGTGGAGGACACCGCATTTTTCCGGTACACCCGTCTAGGGTCACTGACGGAAGTGGGTGCGGATCCCACGGAGTTCTCCATTCCCGGCAATGTCTTCCACGAACGCATGGCCCGGAGGCAGCAGCTCTTGCCGCTGTCCATGACAACGCTGAGCACCCACGACACCAAACGGAGCGAGGATGCGAGGGCAAGGATCTCGGTGATCTCCGAGGCCGTACCGGAATGGGAGCTCTTCCTCGGAATCGTCCATGAGCTCGCGCCCATCCCCGATGGGCCCCTCTCGGCCTTGGTCTGGCAATCCATCGCAGGCGCGTGGCCGGCAGATCGCCAACGGTTGCAGTCCTACGCCTTGAAAGCGGCACGGGAAGCCGGCAATTCCACCAACTGGACCGATCCCAACCAGGATTTCGAACGCCAGTTGGCGGCCGCCGTCGACGCCGTCTTCGATGTTCCGGAGGTTGCAGCCGCCCTGACGAACTTCGTCAACGAGCTCGAACCGTATGGAACATCCAACTCGTTGTCCGCCAAGTTGATCCAGCTGACCATGCCCGGCGTTCCGGACGTCTACCAAGGCACTGAATTCAGGGACGGTTCGCTGACCGACCCCGACAACCGGCGTCCCGTGGACTTCAAGGCTCGGATCGCAGCCCTGGAAGAGTTGGACGGCGGCGCCAAGCCCGCATTCACCGATGAAGCCGCCAAACTGCTGGTGACCTCGCGTGCCCTGAGGCTACGGCGCGACAGGCCGGAACTGTTCGCCGGCTACCTCCCGGTGGCTGCCCAAGGCGCCGCTGCGGGACACGTGGTGGCCTTCGACCGGGGAGCCGAACATCGTGGAGCTCTCACCGTTGCCACCCGCCTGCCCAAGCGGCTGGCCAGTGAAGGCGGCTGGCGGGACACGGCCATTGAATTGACGGTGGCCTGCCGGGACGAACTTACGGGGGCCAGCTACGGGGCAGGCGCCGTCCCTCTGGCCACCTTGCTGGAGCATTACCCGGTGGCTTTGTTGGTCCCTACGGACTGATTTTCGGACGGTGCGGTCACCGAATAGCGGTGATCGCACCGTCAACACCGTCATTGCAAAGCACGCTTGAAACACGTACAGGGGAGCATGATGCTGGAGCACGCTGCTGGAAAGAATCTTTACGACGTCTGGGCTCCGAATGCGGATTCGGTTCAGTTGCTCGCCGGAGGCCACGAGTACTCCATGGAGAGGCATCACGACGGCGCCGCAGCCGGTTGGTGGCGGGCGCCTGCTGACGCAGTGGCCCAGGATGGCGACGACGTGCGGTACGGCTACATCGTGGACGGCGAGGGACCGTTTCCCGATCCGCGCTCGCGGAGGCAGCCGGACGGGGTCCATGGTCTGTCAGCGACCTTCGATCCTTCCGCCCATGAGTGGAAGGACAGCGAATGGAAAGGCCGGAGCCTCAAGGGTTCGGTCATCTATGAGCTACACCTCGGCACCTTCACCGCGGAAGGCACGCTGGATGCCGCAGCCGAGAAACTGAAGTATTTGGTGGACCTTGGCGTCGACTTCGTAGAGCTACTCCCGGTCAACGGATTCAATGGTGTTCACAACTGGGGTTATGACGGCGTCCTTTGGTACGCCGTGCACCAGCCGTATGGTGGCCCCGCCGCCTACCAACGCTTTGTGGATGCAGCGCATGCCGCGGGCTTGGGCGTTATTCAGGACGTCGTCTACAACCACCTCGGTCCAAGCGGCAACTACCTGCCCAAGTTCGGCCCCTACCTGAAATCGGGGGAGGGCAACACCTGGGGTGACTCCGTGAACCTTGACGGCCCCGGCTCGGACGATGTTCGTCGATACATCCTGGAGAACGCAGAGATGTGGCTCCGGGATTACCACGTGGACGGACTCCGCCTCGATGCCGTGCACGCGTTGCGTGATGAGCGTGCCGTGCACATCCTTGAGGAATTCGGCGCGCTGGGAGACGAGGTGGAGGCAGCCACCGGAATCCCCAGGACGCTGATTGCGGAATCGGATTTGAACAACCCGCGGCTCATCTACCCGCGGCAAGACAACGGCTACGGCTTGGAAGGCCAGTGGAGCGACGACTTCCATCACGCCGTCCACGTCAACCTCAGCGGGGAAACCACCGGCTACTACGCGGACTTTGACTCGCTCGCAGTCCTGGCGAAGGTCCTGGAGCACGGATTCCTTCACGACGGCAGCTACTCCAGCTTCCGGGGCAGGCACCACGGCCGCCCGATCCGCCGCGATATGGCCCACCCTTCCGCGCTTGTGGTCTGCCTGCAGAACCACGACCAAATCGGGAACAGGGCCACCGGGGACCGCCTCACTGCGTCGTTGTCGTACGGAAAGCTGGCCATCGGTGCTGTGCTGACCATGACATCCCCCTTCACGCCCATGCTGTTCATGGGTGAGGAATTTGCTGCCTCCACTCCATGGCAGTTCTTCACCTCCCACCCGGAACCTGAGCTCGGCAAAGCTACAGCAGAAGGGCGAATCAAGGAATTCGAACGTATGGGATGGGACCCGGCGGTCGTTCCTGACCCGCAGGATCCTCAGACGTTCCAGCGCTCCAAACTCAAGTGGGACGAAGCCGGTGAAGGTGAGCACGCACGCTTGCTGCAGCTGTACAAGGATTTGGCACAGCTGCGCCGCAACACTCCGGAATTGGTGGACGGCGGCTTCGGCGAGACACACGTTGAGTTTGACGACGACGAGCACTGGCTCCAGTTCTCCCGCGGCCCCATCCGGGTAGTCTGCAACTTCGGGGACGAAGCACTGGGCACGCCATTGAATGGCTCCGTGTTGCTGGCTACCGACGACGAAGCAGCCCTGAACGACGGGACGCTGACCCTTCCCGGCGGTAGCGCCGCCGTCGTGCGCGTCCAGTAAGCCACAGAAATTGAGGTGACGGCGCCCACATAGCGGACGGCGCCGTCACCACTGTTTCTGCAGTGGCAGGATGGTACGTATGACTTATTCGGCCGCGGAAAACCGCTACGAAACCATGCCCTACCGCCGCGTCGGACGCAGCGGACTCAAACTCCCCGCCATCTCGTTGGGCCTCTGGCACAACTTCGGCGATGACAAACGATTCGACGAACAACGCGCCATCCTGCGCCGTGCGTTCGATCTCGGTGTCAACCACTTTGACCTCGCCAACAACTACGGACCACCGGATGGCTCGGCGGAGACCAACTTCGGCCGTCACCTCAAGGACGACTTCAAGCCGTACCGTGACGAACTGGTCATCTCCACCAAAGCCGGTTACTACATGTGGCCCGGCCCGTATGGCGAGTGGGGATCCCGCAAATACCTGATCTCCAGCCTGGACCAGTCGCTGGAGCGCATGGGCCTGGATTACGTGGACATCTTCTACAGCCACCGCCCCGATCCTGAAACTCCACTGGAAGAAACCATGGGCGCTTTGGACTATGCAGTCCGGTCCGGCAAGGCACTGTACGCGGGAATCTCTTCCTACACGCCGGAACAGACGATCGAAGCCGCCCGGATCCTCAAGGAACTCGGCACTCCTCTTCTCATCCACCAGCCCAGCTACTCCATGCTGAACCGGTGGACGGAGAACGGCTCACCCAACCTGTACGAGGCCTTGGACCAGGTGGGCGCCGGTTCCATCGCCTTCTCGCCGCTGGCGCAGGGGATGCTCACCAACCGCTACCTCAACGGTGTGCCCGCCGATTCGCGGGCCGCCAAAGAACGGTTCCTGTCCGAATCTGCACTCACTGAAGACAAACTCGACCGCGTGCGGGGCTTGAACGCCATAGCCGAAGGGCGTGGGCAGACCCTTGCCCAGATGGCCATCGCGTGGATCCTGCGTGATCAGCCCAAGGGCTCGCCGGTGACCTCAGCCCTGATTGGTGCTTCCAGCGTTGCCCAGCTTGAGGACACGCTCAGCGCGATCAACAACCTGGGGTTCACCACCGAAGAGCTCACGGCCATTGACGAATTTGCTGTGGAATCGGACATCAACCTTTGGGCTCAGAAGTAGCCTTGAACAACTGACATAAACAGCGGAGGCCGGGAGGGAACAAAACCGGCTTCCGCTGTGTTGGTTACAATGCAAGTGTGCGCCGAATGGCGCCGTGCCACTCAGCCGTGCCCTGGACTCAGTCAGGGATGCGCCTGGCACCTGAGGTTAGTTCTCAAAAAGGAGTTCCGTGTCTTCACATCCGATTCGTGTTGCCATTGTCGGCGTAGGCAACTGCGCCGCATCGCTGGTCCAAGGTGTTCAGTACTATCGCGACGCTGACCCCAAGGCCACGATCCCGGGTCTGATGCACGTCGAGTTCGGCCAGTACCACGTCAACGACGTTCACTTCGTTGCTGCTTTCGATGTCGATAGCAAGAAGGTTGGGCTCGACCTCGCTGACGCCATCGGCGCCAGCGAAAACAACACCATCAAGATCGCCGACGTTCCCGCAACAGGCGTGACTGTCCAGCGCGGTCACACCCTCGATGGTCTGGGCAAGTACTACCGCGAGACGATCGTGGAGGCTCCGGAAGAAGCTGTAGACATCGTTGCCGCGCTCCGCGAAGCCAAAGCAGACGTTATGGTCTGCTATCTGCCCGTCGGTTCGGACCAGGCCGCCAAGTTCTACGCCCAGTGCGCCATCGACGCAGGCGTGGCCTTCGTCAATGCACTGCCCGTCTTCATTGCCGGGACCAAGGAGTGGGCTGACAAGTTCACCGAAGCCGGCGTCCCGATTGTGGGCGACGACATCAAGAGCCAGATCGGTGCCACCATCACCCACCGTGTCATGGCCAAGCTGTTCGAAGACCGCGGCGTCACCCTGGACCGCACGTACCAGCTGAACGTTGGCGGCAACATGGACTTCAAGAACATGCTTGAGCGCGATCGCCTCGAGTCCAAGAAGATCTCCAAGACCCAGGCCGTCACCTCCAACGTTGAGGCTGAGCTGCACGCCGACGACGTCCACATCGGACCGTCCGACTACGTTGCCTGGCTCGATGACCGCAAGTGGGCCTTCGTCCGCCTTGAAGGCCGTAACTTCGGAGACGCCCCTGTTTCGCTCGAATACAAGCTCGAAGTGTGGGACTCCCCGAACTCTGCCGGTGTGATCATTGACGCCATCCGCGCTGCGAAGATCGGCCTGGACCGCGGAATCGGCGGCCCGCTGCTCTCCGCATCCAGCTACTTCATGAAGTCGCCGCCGGAGCAGTTCAACGACGACATCGCCCGCGACAAGGTTGAAGCCTTCATCCGCGGCGACATCGAACGCTAAACACCCCGGCTTACCAAGCGCCAAACCGCGCGACGCCAAACGCCCTCGTCTTCCGATACGGGGGCGTTTGCCGTACCCAACGCTCTATCAGATCCCTGCCCTCTGGGCGCAACGCTCTATCAGATCCTTGGCCTCTGAGCGCAACGCTCTATCCCTTTCCTCAAGGAAGTGAGAGAGGGTTGGGGTGTAGGGCCTGGGAAGTGAGAGAGGGTTAGAAGAGGCCGGTAGGGTTGCCGTCGACATCCACATCCATGCGCATGGCGGCCGGTTCCTTGGGAAGGCCGGGCATGGTCATCACCGCACCGGTCAGCGCAACGATGAATCCAGCACCGGTCTTGGGAATCAGATCGCGAACGTGCACGCGGAATCCTTTGGGCGCACCCAGCCGGGAAGCATCGTCGGTGAAGGAGTATTGTGTCTTGGCCATACACACGGGGAGCTCTGACCAGCCGTTCTTCTCGATCTCGGCGAGACGTTTTATTGCCGGCACGGAGAATTCCACACCGTCGGCCCCGTAGATCTCCTGCGCGATCGTCCGGATCTTGTCCTCAACACTGAGTTCCAGCGGGTAGAGGTGGTGGAAGTCGGTTGGCACATCCAGTGCGGCTGCCACCTTGGCGGCGAGCTCATCACCACCGTCGCCTCCGCCACCGCGCCCCCAAACATCGGCAACCGCCGCCTGAACGCCTTCCGCGGCGCACCAGGCAAGGAGCCACTGAAGTTCCTCCGGACTGTCCGTTCCGAATTTGTTGATGGACACAACGGGGGAAATACCGAACTTGGCCACGTTTCCCACGTGCCTTTTCAAATTCTCGACGCCGGCCGCCACGGCTTCGATGTTTGGCTCGCTGAGGTTCTCCTTGGCAACTCCGCCCTGCATTTTGAGGGCGCGGATGGTGGCTACTACTACGACGGCGGATGGCGCCACGTCGGCGATGCGCGCCTTGATGTCCATGTACTTCTCCGCACCAAGGTCCGCGCCGAAGCCTGCTTCGGTGACCACGACGTCGGCAAGCTGCATGGCGGTGCGGGTGGCGATCAACGAATTGCACCCGTGGGCAATGTTCGCGAAGGGACCGCCATGGACCAACGCGGGAGTCCCTGCGATGGTTTGGACGAGGTTGGGCTTGACGGCGTCTTTCAAGAGCATGGTGAGGGCACCTTCGACGCCGAGGTCCGAAACCGTGACTGGCGTGCGGTCGTAGGTGTACCCGAAGGTGATGCGTCCCAGCCGGTCCCGAAGATCGTCGAGATCTGAGGCGAGGCAGAAGACTGCCATGATTTCCGAGGCCACGGTGATATCGAAGCCGTCTTGCCTGGGCACTCCCTGCATGGGGCCGCCGAGTCCGATGATGACTTCCCGCAGAGCGCGGTCGTTCATGTCCAGCACGCGTTTGAACGTCATGCGGCGCGGGTCGATGCCGAGGTGGTTGCCTTGGAAAATGTGGTTATCCACTAAGGCCATGAGGGCGTTGTTTGCCGATGTGATGGCGTGGAAGTCGCCCGTGAAATGCAGGTTGATGTCATCCATGGGCAACACCTGGGAGTACCCACCGCCCGTGGCTCCACCTTTCATGCCCAGAATCGGACCGAGAGAGGGCTCACGCAGGGCGATCATCACGTTGTGGCCTGCGCGGGCCAGGGAATCCGCGAGTCCCACTGTGGTGGTCGACTTGCCTTCGCCGGCAGGAGTGGGGGACATGGCGGAGACGAGCACTACCTTGCCGGGGGCCTTTCCCTGAGGCAGGCCCAGTTTGGCCGTGTTGATCTTGGCCTTGTAGGGCCCGTACAGCTCAAGTGCATCCACGGGAATGCCGGCGCGTTCGGCCACCTCTTCAATGGAAAGCATGGTGGCGTGGTGGGCAATCTCAAGATCACTCATGACCTTGTTTTCAGACATCTTTGTCCTTCGGTTCTGCCCGCAGCGGGGATGCTGCTGCCGGGGGTTTACGCTGTGCGCGACAATCTATCAGCCCCGGTGCAGATACCGGCGGAGACTCAGCGCCGCGGGACCAAGAGTCCGCCCACAGCCTCACGGTAGCTTTCCAACGTGATGGCGGCGGTGCGTTGCCATCCGAAGGACTCGGCGTAGGTGGCAGCGAGCCGGCCCATGTCCTCGCGGGTCTGGACGTCGTCGTAAAGATCTTCGAGGGCGTCTGCCCAATCGGAAGGATCGTGTCCGTTTACCAGGATGCCCGTTCGCCCGTCGGAGATGGCGCGGGAGAGACCACCAACATTGGTGGCCACCACAGGTGTACCGCACGCCTGTGCTTCCAACGCCACCAAACCGAAGGACTCGCTGAAGGAGGGCATCACCACCACATCTGCTGACCGGAACCAGCTGGCCAGCTCCGGTGCCACTACAGGCGGCCGGTGAGTAACGACGTCGGAGAGTCCAGCGTCTTCAATGATGTGCTGGAGGTTGAAGTCCTTCGCCCCGCTCAGAGAGCCCAGTATGGTCATTTCCAAATCAATGTCCGGCCGGCGTTTTCGGAGTATGCCGGCCGCCTTGACGAATACCTGGGGACCTTTGAGCCGCTGGATCCTGCCGGCAAAGAGGATGTGGAAGCTGTCCGGCCTGACGCCCCGCAATGAACGCGATTTTCGCCGGAACGAGGGCGTGAACACCTTGAGGTCCACTCCCGGCGGGGCTACATCTATCCGGTCAGGATCGGCCCCGTAGTGTGAAACCAATTCCTCCGCTTCGGCAGGAGTATTGGCAACCAGCCTTGAAGCGCCGTCCACAATGCGTTGCTCGCCGTCTTCCCGGCGCCGCGGCTCAGGCCGTTCACCGGATTCCAGGACAAGATTTTTGACCTTTGCCATGGTGTGCATGGTGTGGATGAGGGGGACGCCCCAGAGTTCTGAGAGCTCGAGCCCTGCCACGCCTGAAACCCAGTAGTGGGAGTGGATGGCGTCGTAGCGGCCGTGGAGCTGTTGGTGGCGGATTTTGTCGATTTCCTCGACCATGTGGTGCAGAAGTGCCGGCAGTTCTTCCTTGGGCAGTTTGCGGCGTGGTCCTGCCATGACGTTGTGTACGCAGACGCCGGGGCCAGGGTGCTCGACGGCGGGCTGGCCGGCCTTGGTGGATCGCGTGAAGATTTCCACCTCCACCCCGGACTCCGCAAGTGCCATGGCCAAGGCGCGCACGTAAACGTTCATTCCGCCGGCATCTCCCGCGCCGGGCTGCTCCATGGGGGAGGTATGGAGGGACAGAAAGGCCACACGACGGATCAACGGCATCCGGGACCTCCTCACGATCACAGCAAATTCAACTTTGCGCTGCAGAAAACATTACTCCTGCCGTTGAGTCCTCAGCCGGGCAAGCTCCGCTATGTGGACAAGACTGCTAGCGTGGCCGCTGTGAGCCAAGAACAATCCTTTGACATCCGTAAAGCAACACCTGAGGACTGGCCCGGAATGTGGTCGATCCTGCAGCCGGTGATCCGCGAGGGCGAGACCTTCACATGGGATCGCGACACCACAGAAGAGGTGGCCAGGAGCAAATGGGTGAAGGAAGCTCCCGGCCAGACCTTCGTTGCTGTGCGCCAGGGCAGCGGCGAGATCCTGGGAACAGGGGAGTTCCACGCCAATCAAGCCGGTGGTGGAAGCCATGTTGCCAACGCCGGATACATGGTGGGGGCCAACAACTCGGGTCAAGGTATTGCCAGGGCCCTGTGCGCCTACTCACTGAGCGAAGCGAAAGCGGCAGGCTTCCGTTCCATGCAGTACAACGCCGTGGTGGAGAGCAACGTGCGTGCCGTGTGGTTGTGGCAGTCCATGGGTTTCAAGATTCTGGCTACGGTGCCTGAAGCCTTCAACCACCCTGAAATCGGCTACGTGGGCTTGCACGTGATGTACCGAAAACTTTAGGCCCACAGCTGGGTTAATTCAGGAAAAGCGGCCTCGTATCCGTCAAGCAGTTGCCGGCCCAGGGCGAGCGAACCTACCAGGGGATGTGCCGCAAAGGCTTCCACAGCTGCCTCGCGCTCGCCGGACACCACGGCGCGGATTGTCAGCCGCTCCACCTCCTTGATGTGCTGCATCAGGGTGAGGAACTGCCCGTCCGGCCGGTCCTGGGCCAGCGGCAACGCGCCGTCGGGCGTTACCTCGCAGGGAACCTCGACGACGGCGTCCCCAGGCAGTCCGGGCACCGCCGCCTCGGCAGCGGGCCCAGTGGGAGACACCGGCGAGTTGGGCACATTGAGGATCAACTGCGCCCTACCTCCGCCGGACAGCGCACGCATTGCCGAAAGCGCTACACGTTCGTATCCGCCTCCTGCGAGATCGGACTCGTCCCGCTGTTCCCCGTGGGTCCTCGCTTCTGCCAGGTAACCTTCCTCCCGGGAGCGCCGGGCGTCATCCCACAGCCGGTATGGCTGTGAAGCATGGAGAAGCGACGGGTACAGCAACTGTTGCTGGCCGTGGATGGAGGCCCCGCGGGTTTGCTGTTGCTGTCCAATGGCCTGGGTGGCCTGCGACGTTTGGTAGTAGTAATAAAGGTATTCGTTGGGCAGGCAGCCAAGGAGAAGGAGGGTGTGCTGCCCGAACAAGCGGCCCTCCTCCATGGTTTCAAGTGCACCGTGATCAGACAGCAGATCCGGTAAGAGGTCCCGTCCAGCGGGTGCCAGCCGGTAAAGCCAGCCGAGGTGGTTCAGCCCGTAGTAGCCCACGCCGTCGAGGTGCCCTTCAGCAAGGGGGGCCCCGGCGGCGCGGGCAGCACGCTGGACCAATCCTCCGGCGGAATCGCAGATGCCGATCACCCGGTTACCCAAAACCGGCACCAAAGCCTCGGTAACCATGCCGGCCGGATTGGTGAAGTTGATGAGCCACGCATCGGGGCAATACTCCCGCATGGCCTCAGCGAGTTCCAGCATCCGGGGGATGGAGCGCAGCGCATAGGAGATGCCGCCGGCGCCGGTGGTCTCCTGGCCCAGCAACCCCAACCTCAGGGGAATCTGTTCGTCCGCGATCCTCCCCGCGGTACCACCGGGTCTGATCGCCGCGAACACCATGTCCGTGCCGGTGAGTGCCTGCCCAAGATCCGTGGAAACAACGACGACGGGCCCGGAACCGCCCGTGGGCATGTCGCGAAGCACCGCCTCAATGGCAGCGAGCCGTAATTCATCCACGTCAAAGAGAACAAGCTCGTCCACCAAACCTGCGAAAGGTCCCTCACACAAAGCCCGGTACACGAGGGGAACCCGGAATCCGCCGCCACCGGCGATCATGAGCCGCATGGTCCGAGTCTATGCAGGCATGCAAGTCTATGCAGCCCAGCACGTGCAGCGTAGTCTGCCGTGCATGGACGCTATGCCCCAGCGACGATACGACCCCTTGGCTACCGTCCGGTCGGACGGGGACCACCAATGCGATCTCCTCCTGACAGGAACGGTTTTCCAGGACATCATTTTCACCGGCCTTCCGCACGCACCCGAACCCGGCACGGAGGTGTGGAGCGAAGGAATGGGCAGCTGCCCCGGGGGCGTAGCCAACCAGGCCATTGCTGCCGCACGGCTTGGCTTGCGCACCAACCTCGCGGCAACCTTCGGAGACGACGGATACGGCGATTACAACTGGCAGATCCTGGAAAGCCAGGAACACGTTGACCTCTCGCTCTCGCAGCGGGTTTCGGGCTGGCACTCACCCGTGACGGTATCCATGTGCGTGAATCAGGACCGGTCCATGGTGACACACGGCCACCCCGCCCCGATCAGTTCCTCGGAATTGATCGGGAAACCACCCAAGGCACTCGCCGCCGTCGCAGATTTAGGCGAGGAACTGGAGCCGTGGATGCTGGCCGCGAAGGATGCCGGCACCAAGCTCTTTGGCGTGGTGGGCTGGGATCCTACGGGGAAGTGGTCCGAGCGTCGCCTTGACCAGCTGGCTAACTTCTACGCCTTCTTGCCTAATGCCCCTGAAGCGATGGCGTTCACCGGCAAAACCGACCCGTGGGCGGCCTTGTATTCGCTGGCTGACCGCGTCCCAGTGGCAGTGGTAACCCTCGGCCCCCAAGGCGCCGTGGCAGTGGACTCGGAGACGGGGGAAGAAGAATGGGTGCCGTCCCTGCCCGTATCAGCCTCAGATCCCACCGGCGCCGGGGACTGTTTCGGGGCGGCCTTCATTGTGGGGTGCCTGGCAGGGTGGAGGCTGGGGGACCGGCTCCGGTTCGCTAACCTTTGCGCTTCCCTGGCGGTCCAGGAAGTGGGGGGCTCACTGGCTGCACCAGGATGGGGAGACATCGCGGATTGGTGGCAACGGGCGAACGCGCGGAAGGAGCGTCAGTCCAGTCAATGGCTGCGGCGCTTCGCCTTCCTGGAACCGATCGTGAAGGACATCCCGGCCGAAGCCCAACGACGAGCCCGGGCCACCATCGCGCATCTGTCTGACGCGCAGTAGCCATGGCCGGGCTCCGAAGTTAACCCGAGTTCACTGACAGCACTAGAATCTCTAGGGTGACTTACGAAGCAGCTGCAGAAATCGGGATCGGCGCGAAGACCTCCATAGCAAAGTCAGCGGTCCTGGAGCGCTCCGCCGTGATCGATCTGGACGCCGTGCGGCACAACGTTCGTCAGTTCGTGGGCATTGCCTCCCCGGCCGCTGTGATGGCTGTGGTGAAGGCGGACGCCTATGGGCACGGTGCCGTGCAGGTGGCGCGGGCAGCCCTCGACGCCGGAGCTGCCTGGCTGGGTGTCGCCCACATTTCCGAGGCGCTCGCCTTGCGCGCCGCCGGAGTCGAGGCCCCGCTCCTCGCCTGGTTGCACACCCGCGAAAGCAACTTCCAAGCGGCAGTCGCCGCCGGCATCGACGTCGGGATCTCCGGTTGGGAGCTCGAAGCGGTAGTCGCCGCAGCGCGGGAACAGGAGCGACCCGCGCGGGTGCATCTCAAAGTGGACACGGGACTGGGCCGGAATGGCTGCACCATTGCGGATTGGGACCAGCTGTTGGGACAGGCCATGGACTACCAGGATCAGGGCCTCCTGCGGGTTGTGGGTATCTTCTCGCACCTGGCCGTTGCAGACGAGCCGCAACGCCCGGAAACGGACCATCAACTGGCCGTCTTCCGCGAGGCAATCGCCATGGCCGAGGACGCCGGCGTTGACACCGAGGTCCGGCATATAGCCAACACGCCGGCGGCTTTGTCCCGACCCGACTCTCACTTCGACCTTGTCCGCGTAGGCCTCGGTGTGTACGGACTCTCGCCCTTCGAAGGGGCCACATCTGCCGAATTGGGCCTGCATCCCGCCATGACTGTCCGGACTCTCCTGTCCAACTGCAAAAAGGTACCCGAAGGCCAAGGCGTCTCTTACGGACTCAATTACCGGACCAGCGAGGAAAGCACGCTGGGCCTGGTGCCGCTGGGCTATGCGGACGGCGTCCCCAGGGTCGCCACCGGGGGTCCTGTACGGGTAAACGGCACGACGTATCCGGTTGTTGGCAGGATCGCCATGGATCAGATGGTCATCGACCTCGGACCTCTGTCCCCGGAGGAGGCGACAGGCCTCAAGGGTGCCGAGGCTGTCATGTTTGGTAATGGAGCAGACGGTGGCCCCACCGCCGATGATTGGGCGGCCGCAGCAGGAACCAACAACTACGAAATCGTGACGCGCATCAGCCCCCGGGTCCCTCGCAGCTACGTCAACGAAATGCCCGCCACGCCGGAGTCACCCGCTGCCCTCAACGACGCAGCTGAAACGGCAACGCTGTGAGCGACGCCCAGTGGGAGCGCACGCTCACAGTCACGACGGCGGAACAGACGCACGCGCTCGCAGCAGCTGTGGGCGGGGTGCTTGAGGCCGGGGATCTCCTGGTCCTGACAGGCGAGCTGGGTGCGGGCAAGACCACGTTCACCCAGGGACTTGGCGAAGGCCTGGGGGTGCGTGCAGGCATCATTTCGCCAACGTTTGTCCTGGTACGGATCCACCCAAATCTCCCGGATGGCCCCAGGCCCGGTGGTCCGGACCTGGTCCATGTTGATGCTTACCGGCTGGACTCGACAGCGGAGATCGACGACATCGATCTTGAGAACACCATGGATACAGCGGTCACCGTGGTGGAGTGGGGCAGGGACCGGGTGGAGCATCTCTCGGACAGCCGTCTGGAGGTTGACCTGCACCGGTCCGTTGGCGGGGCAGCCGCTGCGCCCACTACGGACGGGGACGTTATGGACTTCGACACCGATGACGACGAGCCCCGCACCATTGTTTTCCGTGGATTCGGTCCCCGCTGGGCCGAAGCGCCGCAGGTCCTTGAAACTACATCACCTGTGGAAGGTCTCTAATGCTGATCCTGGCCATTGATACGTCGGCGGTTGCCAGTGCGGCGCTGATTTCGGACGATGCCATGGAGTCCGTGGTGGAATCTTTCGCCACGGAGGATACCCGCAGCCACGCAGAAGTCCTCGCTCCCGGGATCGCAAAGCTTTTGGCCGGTGCCGGTGTCACCGGCGCTGACATTGACGCGATCGTCACGGGTGTGGGGCCTGGCCCGTTCACCGGGCTCCGTTCGGGCATTGCGACGGCCCGCACCCTCGCCTACGTTTGGAACAAGCCGTTGTATGGGCTGATGAGCCTGGACGCCATTGCCTTGGAAGTTGCGGAGTCAACGGCCGCGACACCCGAGTTCCTTATAGCCACGGATGCCCGACGCAAAGAGGTTTACTGGGCCCGTTATGCGCTGGCTGAGGGCCAGCTTCCGGAACTCGTGGACGGCCCTCATGTGGGTTTCGCCTCCGAGCTCCCGGACTTGCCGGTGTTTGGGGCGGGTGCAGGTTTGTACGCCGATGTCCTCACTGCGGACGTTGACTTCGCTCAGACCCAGCCGGACGCGGCCTCGCTGGGCCAGTTCGCTTTGGCAAAGCTCACGGCCGGTCAGACCTTGCTGGACTCTACACCGTTGTATCTGCGCGAATCCGATGCCCAGGTGCCTGGACCCAGAAAGCGTGCTCTTTGATGGGAAGGACACTGTGAAACTGTCACCCAAGCTGGAACTCGCCGGTGTTTCCCTGCGGGACATGACCGAGGCTGATATCCCGGCGGTGGAGACGTTGGAGCGCCGGTTGTTCCCCGTGGATGCCTGGCCGTTGCAGATGTTCTTCGACGAATTGGCCCAGCCCGAGACGCGGCGGTACGTGGTGGCGGAGGTTTCCGGGGAGATCGTGGCCTACGCCGGGTTGATGTGTATTGAGCCGATCGCGGACGTCCAGACGATCGCCGTCGTGCCTGAATTCGAGGGCAAGGGCATCGGTTCGGCTGTCCTGACTGAACTGATTGATGAAGCGCGTCGCCGCCGTGCGGCAGACGTCCTGCTGGAGGTCCGGGCGGACAACCCCCGCGCCCAGCAGCTGTACGTCCGCTTCGGCTTCGAACAGATCCACGTCCGCCCCCGCTATTACCGGGACGGCACCGACGCCCTGATCATGCGGCTCCCGTTGAACAAACCCCAGTCTTCCGAAGGAGCTTCCGCATGAGCGGTCCTGATCACAAGCAGCCGCTGGTGCTGGGCATCGAGTCTTCCTGCGATGAGACCGGCGTGGGGATCGTGCGGGGGACCACCCTCTTGACCAACACCGTGTCCTCGTCCATGGATGAGCATGTCCGCTTCGGCGGTGTCATCCCGGAGATCGCGTCGCGCGCGCACCTGGACGCTTTTGTGCCCACTTTGCAGGAGTCGCTGCATGAAGCCGGTGTCACCTTGGACGAGATTGATGCCATTGCCGTGACATCCGGTCCCGGCTTGGCAGGTGCGCTCATGGTAGGCGTCTGTGCTGCCAAGGCGCTGGCTGTGGCCACGGGAAAACCGCTGTACGCCATCAACCATCTGGTGGCGCATGTGGGCGTGGGACTCCTGAACGGACGTCAAGGAACTGAGGGAAAGAACGACGCCGGTGCTGCCGCCGGCTTGGGAGCCGGCAAGCTGCCGGAGAACCTCGGAGCCCTCCTGGTCTCGGGCGGGCATACGGAAATCCTGCGCATCCGCAGCATCACGGACGACGTCGAGCTTCTCGGTTCAACCATTGACGACGCCGCCGGCGAAGCCTACGACAAAGTGGCCCGCATCCTTGGCCTCGGGTATCCGGGTGGGCCCGCAATCGACAAACTGGCGCGCCAGGGCAACCCCAAGTCCATCCGTTTCCCGCGCGGACTCACTCAGCCCAAGTACATGGGTACGGCGGAGGAGAAGGGGCCGCACCGCTACGACTGGTCTTTCAGCGGCCTGAAAACAGCGGTGGCCCGGTGCGTTGAGCAGTTCGAAGCCCGTGGCGAAGAAGTCCCCGTGGCGGACATTGCCGCAGCGTTCCAGGAAGCCGTGGTGGACGTCATCAGTTCCAAGGCAGTCCTGGCTTGCAAAGAGCATGGCATCACGGACGTCTTGCTCGGTGGGGGTGTAGCAGCGAACTCTCGGCTCCGGGAACTGACCGGGCAGCGCTGTACTTCCGCCGGAATCAAGCTCCACGTCCCGCCGCTGGACCTGTGCACGGATAACGGCGCCATGGTTGCAGCGCTCGGTGCCCAGCTGATCATGGCCGGCATCGGCCCCAGCGGAGTCTCCTTCGCGCCGGATTCCTCCATGCCGGTGACCACGGTGTCAGTGCCCGCCTGAGATTCAGACTCAGGCAAACAGGGAACTAGGCGTCAGGTCCTTTGCGCATTTGGTGCACGAGGTCCATGACCACTGCCTGCAGGTCACCGTTGTGTTCGGCGGCGACGCGGCGCTGGCGCTGGTAGCTTGCCCCACGCTCAATGATCTTCAGGACGTCTGCCAATTCTTCGGAGCAGCCGAGCTTTGCTGCCACGGGCTCAAGCCGCGCGACGGTCTCCGTGAGGTGCTCTGTGACAAGCTGCTCGTTGCCTTCGGCGTCGAGGATGATGATGGCTTCCATGCCGTAACGCGCGGCCCGCCATTTGTTCTCCTGCACATGCCAGGGCGGCATGGTGGGGATGCTGCCGCCTGCATCAAGGATGGAGGAGAACTCGTCCACCAGGCACTGGGTCAGCGCGGCAATGGCTCCTACTTCTTCAAGAGTGGCCAGCCCGTCGCAGATGCGCATCTCGATGGTCCCAAGGTTGGCCACCGGGCGGATGTCCCAGCGGATTTCTGAGGTCGCATCGATGACGCCGGTGGTGAACATGTCCTGGACATAGGACTCGTACGCTTCCCACGTGTCGAATTGGAAGGGGAGGCCTGCGGTGGGAAGCTGCTGGAACATGAGCGCACGCTGGGAGGCGTAGCCGGTCTCTTCTCCGGCCCAGTAAGGGCTTGAGGCGGACAGGGCTTGGAAGTGCGGGAAGTAGTTGACCAGCCCGTCCAGGATGGGAAGGACCTTTTCCTTGCGGTCGATGCCCACGTGGACGTGAACACCGTAGATCACCATTTGGCGTCCCCACCATTGGGTCCGCTCAATGAGCTTGGCGTAACGCTCCTTGTCCGTGACGGGCTGGAGCAGGGGAGGGCTGAAGGGGTGGCTGCCTGCGCAGAACACTTCGACGCCCATGGGATCGGTGACTTCACGCACGGCGGCCAGGGAGCGGCTGAGGTCTTCCTTGGCGTCTTTGACTGTTTCGCAGATGCCGGTGACCAGTTCCACCGTATTGAGAAGCAGTTCGCGCTTGATATGGGGGTGTTCGTCGTCCTCGTTGAGGTCGGGGTGGTTCGCGGCGACGCCTTTGAGGACGTCGTTGGCCACTGATACCAGTTCCCCGGTGCGTGCATTGACGAGCGCCAACTCCCATTCCACACCCAGTGTCGATTGCCTGGATGGCGCAAAATCAATCTGCACGTAGTCCCCTCATTTGTCTTGTCTCAGCCGGACACGGTTCCCCGCTGTGGGGCCGCCAGCGGTCGGAACAAGTCTAATGCAGCCGGAACGCAGGTTTCTGCTGTGGTCCTGCAGGGGGAAAGCCCTGTCATTTGCTATTGAGAATGCTTCTCAATAGAATTGCTGCATGCATCTCACAGTTGTCAGTTCCTTGGACACCCAATGCCGCGAGTCCGCCGCGGCCCGGCTCGGCCAAACCCACGCCAATTCCGTGGTGGTCCTTCACGATCTCCTTGATGGCTCGATGGTCCTGCGGCGGGTATACCGGAACGGCCAGTTGTTCGAGCGCGAAACCACAGTTCTGGAGCATGGTTGCCTCAGCTGCACTGTCAGATTAGATGTAGTCCCGACGGCGGAACGTCTCGCCTCCTGCGGTTTCGACCATGTAGTGCTGGGCCTCCCTCCCGGCGTTGCGGCCGGCATGGCCGTTGGCGAGCTTCGGCGTGGCCTGAGCCGCCCTGCGGTGATAGACAACGCCGTACTGGCTTTGGACCCTGCGGACTTGGATGACCATATTTGGGACCGTCACACGCTGTTCGAGTCCGGGTTTACGTCCATGCCCACAGATGAGCGAACCAGCGGAGAATTCCTGATCGGCGAGTTCGGGCAGGTGGATACGGTGATGGTGCACCCCGGCCTGGGTGCAGTGCTGAGCGGCGAACCTCGCGAAGGCACTTCGCAGTGGCAGTTGGGTGTCCAGTTGCTTGGCCAGTTGGCGTCCCACGCAGGCGTCATTGGCGCCGCTGACGCCTACAGGCCGGGATGCTTCGACGACGCTGAAGCGGCGGCACGCAACCGTCCCGGCGTCGTGCGTGTGCCCGTCAGCGATGGGGGTGGGTCCTACCGGACGGTGCTCCACAAAGTGGGTCGGCCGCTGCATCCGGGACGCTTCCGCGAAGCCCTGCCCCAACTGGCCGCCGGAACGCACTGGCTGCGAGGCCGCCTCTGGATCGCATCAGCGCCCAAGACACGGATCGCCGTCCAAGGTATTGGGCCAAGGGTCTGGCTCGAAAGTACCGGGAAATGGCTGGCGGACTCGGCCGAACCTGGCCAGGCGCACCCCGGAAAGGCGGGTGCCGACGTCGACTCTGTCCTGGACTGGCACCCCAGCCGCGGCGACCGTGGAACTGTGCTGGCGATCACTGGCCTTTCGGAGGACATCGACGCCCCGGAATTTCGCGGGCTCCTGGACGGTTGCCAACTCACCCAAGCTGAAATGCAGCAGGATTTCGGCGTGTGGGACGACCCCCTGGAACTCAGCGACGCCCTTTAAAACAAACACCCAACCAAAGGAGAAACACCATGAAGGTCAGGAATTCGCTGCGTGCCCTCAAGAAGATCCCCGGCGCCCAGATTGTGCGCAGGCGCGGGCGTACCTTCGTCATCAACAAGAACAACCCGCGGATGAAGGCGCGGCAGGGCTAACCGCACGTCGGTGATAAAGGGGCGTGTTTAATGGGGGAATGCCAATCCTGAACAAAGACATGTCCCTGTGCATTTCGCTTGCGGCCCGGCCCAGCAATATCGGCACCCGGTTCCACAATTATTTGTACGATCTGCTCGGCCTGAACTTTGTCTACAAAGCATTCGCCCCTGCGGACATCACCCTTGCAGTGGCTGGCATCCGCGGCCTCCCGATCCGGGGCGCCGCGGTTTCCATGCCGTACAAGGAAGCCGTCATCCCGTTGGTTGACGTGATGGATCCGTCGGCCAAGGCCATTGATTCGGTGAACACCATCGTCAACGACAATGGCGTGCTGACTGCCTACAACACGGACTACATCGCCATTGCCCGGCTGCTAAAGGACCACCAGGTTCCCAGCAGCCACAGCGTGCTCCTCCGCGGTGCAGGCGGTATGGCCAAGGCCGTAGCCGCAGCACTTCGGGACGCCGGGTTCACCGCCGTCACCATCGTGGCCCGCAACGAGGACACCGGCCGTGCACTGGCAGATCTTTACGGCTTCGCCTGGCAGGATGACGTCAACGGCTCCACAGCTGATCTCATCATCAACGTCACGCCGTTGGGAATGGCAGGTGCGGACGAAACAGCGCAGTCCTTCGACGACGCCACGATTGCCGCGGCGCAAGTAGTGTTTGACGTCGTGGCTTTGCCGTCCGAGACGCCACTTATCAGTGCTGCCCGGAAAGCGGACAAGAAGGTGATCACAGGCGCTGAAGTTATTGCCATCCAAGCCGAGGAACAATTTGTCCTCTACACCGGCGTGCGCCCTAGCCCTGAGCAGGTCCGCGAAGCCTCGGAGTTTTCACGTCGCTGACTGCCGGGTGCCGCTGACTGCTAGCCCGTCACCGGTTCCACCACAACAGCCACTCTCTCCTCGCCGATCCTGGTGAGGACCAGGGTGGCTGTTTTCGTCCTAAGGGACTTATCCGGTTTGGCGGGCAGCAACTGCTTCCGGAGTTCCTCGGGAGTGACAGCCGTGCCGCGCTTTTTGATGTCCAGCACAGTGATTCCGTTGGCCTTGACCCAGGCCTTGAGGGCCTTGACGTTATAGGGCATCACCTCAAGAACCTTGTAGGCACGGGCGAAGGGAGTGTCGTGCAGCGCAGGCGCGCAGATGTAGGCAATGTGCTCGTCCACCAGGTGCCCGCCCAGCCGTTCGGCGACGTCGGCCACCAGTCCTGCGCGGATCACCGCACCATCGGGTTCGTAGAGGAAACCTTCTACAGGCCCGACGGCGGCTACCGGGCCGCCGTCGAAATCCGTGCCGCTGGTGATCTCAGCGGCGCCTTGGCCGCCAATCACCAGCGCGGCGCGACGCACGCCGGGGCGGGACACTGCGTTGAACCACAGGGTCACTTCGGTGACGTCGCCGCCTACCGAAACCCACTGGGCTTCGCAGCCTGAAGGCACGGACTCATGCGGGATGCCGGGACCCATCTTGACGCCGATGGCGCGGCCGGTAGCCGCCAGGCGTTCCACGAAGGACAACGGGGGAGAGAAGGCTTCAGGGTCCCAGATCCGTTTGGTTCCGGAGGTGGACGTGGTTCGCCGGGCGGGATCCAGCCATACGCCGTCCACCCCGTCCAATTCCACGGTTGTTGCGTCGGAGTGCACCACGGTGGCATGCGGGAAGGGCATGAGATTGATGGTGGCGCAGGCGGCGGTGGTTTCATCCATCTCAACCGCGGTCACGGAAATGTCCATTGACGCCATCGCCATGGAGTCGGCGCCAAGGCCGCAGCCCAGGTCTGCAACGTGCGAGATGCCGGCCTTCGCAAAGCGCTCGGCGTGACGGGCTGCGACGTTCAATCGCGTTGCCTGCTCCAAGCCGGCTTGGGTAAAGAGCATCTGCCGGGCAAACTCGCCGAACTTTGCCTCTGCGCGCGTCCGCAGCCTGGATTGCGTGAGGACCGCAGCTACCAGCTCCGGGGAGTGACCCGCTTTGCGGAGGTCTGCGTTGACGCTGAAGGAATCGGCCTCCCGATAGGGTCCCAGTGAGGCAAGAAGTTCCCATCCTTCAGTAGTCAGCAAGGGTGCGATCTGTTCCTGAGGTGCGTGAGGCATGGAATCAAGCCTAACGGCGCGGCGCTTGACAGCGTGACCGGCGAATCAGCCGGATAGGGTTGTTTTCATGGAAGACAACGCAGCACCGCACCCCTCCACCCTGACGAAGATTGCGCGCCCCGCCCTGATAGCGGGGGTCGTGATCGCGGTGGTCTGCATCGGCCTGCTGATCATTATCTTCGCGTTGGATTCCTTCAATGCGGCTACTTACTCGGTGGCCGGCAAGAGCGTCAATGACGCCACCGATGAAGCGCGCGGCATCCGCGAACTTTACAGCGGCGCCCGGACCGGTGGAATTATCACGCTGGTGATCTCCGGCATCGTGGCTATAGCCGCCGCCGTGGTGCTGTACCTGAACCGCGGCAATGCTCCGCTGGATGAGGATGACGACGGCGAAGACTACGATCTGGACGACCTGACGGGCAGGTAAGGGACGTTCACCCATGACGAAATGCTGGCACTCACCTTGACCGAGTGCTAACGCTTACATAGAGTCTTGTTAGCACTCTCCCCCGGAGGGTGCTAACTACGCCAAGCGTTCTCCGGCACCGCGACGACGGTTGAACGCCCAGGCACCCTAGTTCTTAGTCCATGAATCAGCTCATGAAAAGGAGAGTCCGAGTGTCGGTCTCGATTAAGCCTCTTGAGGATCGTATTGTTGTTCGCCCGCTCGAAGCAGAGCAGACCACCGCTTCCGGCCTGGTCATTCCGGACTCCGCACAGGAGAAGCCGCAGGAAGGCGAAGTTGTTGCAATCGGCCCCGGCCGCTTCGATGACAACGGAAACCGCGTACCGGTTGACGTAGCTGTTGGCGACGTCGTCATCTACTCCAAGTACGGTGGAACCGAAGTCAAGACCGGCGGCAACGAGTACCTCGTTCTGTCCGCCCGCGACGTCCTTGCGATCGTCGTAAAGTAACTTCCCGGAGCCCCGCACCGCCGTCGAGTTGGAATGATTCCAGCCGCCAGCGGTGCGGGTTTTCTGTCTTGAAAGGACACAACCATGGCAAAGCAGCTTGCTTTTAACGATGCTGCCCGCCGGTCTCTTGAGGCCGGTATCGACAAGCTCGCCAACACTGTCAAGGTGACGCTTGGTCCGCGCGGCCGCAACGTCGTGCTGGACAAGAAGTGGGGCGCACCCACCATCACCAACGATGGCGTAACCATCGCCCGTGAAGTTGAGCTTGATGACCCCTACGAGAACCTTGGCGCACAGCTGGCCAAGGAAGTAGCCACCAAGACCAACGATGTTGCCGGCGACGGCACCACCACGGCCACCGTGCTGGCACAGGCCCTGGTCAAGGAAGGCCTGCGCAACGTGGCTGCCGGCGCCGCTCCGGGCGAGATCAAGCGCGGCATCGAGGTTTCCGTTGAAGCAGTAGCCGCCCGCCTCTTGGAGAATGCCCGCGAAGTCGAAGGCACCCAGGTTGCCAGCGTCGCAGCCATCTCCGCACAGAGCGACGAGGTTGGCGAACTGCTGGCCGAAGCGTTCGGCAAGGTTGGCAAGGATGGTGTCATCACCATTGAAGAATCCTCCACCACCCAGACCGAACTGGTCCTCACCGAGGGCATGCAGTTCGACAAGGGCTACCTGTCCCCGTACTTCGTCACCGACGCTGAGCGCCAGGAAGCCGTCCTCGAGGACGCCCTCATCCTGATCAACCAGGGCAAGATTTCCTCGCTGCAGGACTTCCTGCCGCTGCTGGAGAAGGCCCTGCAGGCAAACAAGCCGCTCTTCATCATTGCTGAAGACATTGAAGGCGAAGCCCTGTCCACGCTGATCGTCAACCGCATCCGCGGCACGCTCAACGTTGTTGCCGTCAAGGCTCCGGGCTTCGGCGACCGCCGCAAGGCCATGCTCCAGGACATCGCCACGCTGACGGGCGCCCAGGTTGTTTCCCCGGACCTTGGCCTGAGCCTGGACACCGTTGGCCTCGAGGTACTCGGTACCGCACGCCGCATCACAGTCACCAAGGACAACACCACCATTGTTGATGGTGCCGGTACGGCTGAGGACGTCGCTGACCGCGTTGCACAGCTGCGCGCCGAGCTTACCCGGACGGACTCCGACTGGGACAAGGAAAAGCTGCAGGAACGCCTGGCCAAGCTGGCCGGAGGCATCGGCGTGATTAAGGTTGGCGCAGCCACCGAGGTTGAGCTGAAGGAAAAGAAGCACCGCATCGAGGACGCTGTTTCCTCCACGCGTGCAGCCCTCGAAGAAGGCATCGTTTCCGGTGGCGGTTCCGCTCTCATCCACGCCCTCAAGGCACTGGACGAGTCCCCGGCCGTCAAGGCGCTGGAGGGTGACGCAGCAGCTGCTGTGGGCATCGTCCGCCGCGCCCTGGTCCAGCCGCTGCGCTGGATCGCCCAGAACGCTGGCTTCGACGGCTTCGTTGTTGTTGCCAAGGTTTCCGAGCTGGAAGCAAACCACGGCTTCAACGCCAAGTCCGGCGAGTACGAGGACCTGATCGCCGCTGGCGTGATCGACCCCGTGAAGGTCACCCGTTCGGCTCTCCGCAACGCCGCTTCCATCGCTGCTCTGGTTCTCACCACCGAGACCCTGGTTGCCGAAAAGCCGGCTGAGGAAGAAGACGCACACGCAGGCCACCAGCACTAACGGCCTGGTTTAACAGAAGCCCCGGTCACGTTGACCGGGGCTTTTGTTGTCTGCGGCTTTCCGCGGGGCGGCTATTGTGAGCGTACGACGGCGGCGGTAACCTGACGCTACTAGGGCGGCTTGGGTGCGTCATTCGGTCTGTTCCCGGTCGCAAGGTGAGCCATGACAGTTCCGGACACAGACTTGGATTTGGGACGCTCGGCCTTCCACGAGCGCCGTTGGCGCGATGCGCTTGAGTGCCTCACCCGCGCCGATTCAGAGGGCGGACTACCTCCGCCGGACATCGAATTGGCGGCATCTGTGGCGATGCTGCTTGGCTTGAATAGCCAAAGCATTGAGTACCTGACCCGAGCGCACGACGAATTCCTGACCATGGGAGACACTGACAATGCCGCGAGGTGTGCGGCCTGGCTGGTTATGTTCCTGATGGACATGGGAGAGCCGGCCCGTGGAAACGGGTGGTTGTCCCGTGCCAAGCACGTGCTGGAAGGTATGTCAGGTCCCTGTGCAGCCGAGGGATACCTCATGATTCCAGCGGCCCTCGGTTTGTTGCGCAGTGGAGCCCCGGCAGCTGGACACGGTCTGTTCGCCAAAGCCTTGGAGCTGGGAACCTCCTTCCACGACAAAGACCTCCAGGCCTTGGGCCGGCTCGGTGTCGGCACCACCCGCGTTTCCCTCGGGCACGTGGAAGAAGGTTTGCAGCTTTTGGATGAAGTGATGGTCTCTGTCACCTCAGGTGAGGTCTCTCCCATCCCCGCAGGGATCATCTACTGTGCAGTCTTGGGCAGTTGTCGTCTTTCCAACGATGTGCGCCGCGCCCACGAGTGGACTGCGGCCTTGGAACGCTGGTGCGGGGATCGCCCGGACATGGTGATGTTCAGTGGACAATGCCAGGCTTACCGTGCCGAACTGTTGATACTTCACGGAGCGTGGGAAGAGGCCCTGTCGGTGGCGCGGGCCGCCGAAGGCAGGGTGCGGAAGGGCGACCCGGATGCCACGTTTGGATCCTGGTATCAACAGGGCGAAGTACTTCGCCTGCAAGGTTTCCTGGAGGAAGCGGGGAAAGCCTACGCCATAGCTGCCGGGACCGGATTCGAACCTGTTCCCGGCATCGCGCTGCTTGAGCTGGCCGAGCACAAAACGGCCCAGGCACAGGCCACCATGCGGCGGGCGATGGCAGGGGCCGACCCAGCCAATCGACGTCGCTTGCTGCCTGCCGTCGTCGAGGTTGAACTTGCCGCTGGCGACGCGGCTGCTGCCAGGCTCGCGCTGGACGAACTGTCCGAGCCTCTTCAGCAGGGCAGCCGTCCATTGGAGATGGCCCTGGTTGCCTATGCCGCTGCCCAGGTGCTGTTGGTCGAAGCCGAGCCCCAGGCCGCGCTTCGTGAGGCGAGAAGGGCGTGGCGGATCTGGTACAGCCTCGAAGCTCCCTATCAGGCCGCCCGGTGCAGGGTACTTGCGGCGCGTGCGTGTGCCCTGTTGGGCGATCCCGATTCTGCCGCCATGGAGTTCGAGGCTGCCAAAGCCGAGTTGGCAGATCTTGGGGCGATGCCGGCAGTAGCAGAGGTCCTGGAACTCACCGGCGAGAAGAACAAAGGCAGCTCACCGCTGACTGACCGCGAGGTGGAAGTGCTCCGGCTGGTGGCCGATGGGCACTCCAACCGAACCATCGCCCGGGAGCTTTACCTCAGTGAAAAGACAGTGGCCAGGCATGTGAGCAACATTCTTTCCAAACTCGCGGTGCCGTCCAGAGCGGCCGCGACCGGCTACGCCTTTGAGCACGGCCTGATTCGCTGAAAACCACTGCGAGTGGTCAGAAATACCCATCCCGCTGGAAATGAGTGGCTCACTTGACCGATGCGGACCCAGGCGCCGCGCTCATAGCGTGGCTCCTATCAGGTCACAGCAAAGATCAGTGATCCACTGCAAGCGAGATAGGAGACGATGATGTCCGTTCACCACAATCCAGAAGTTGACACCGTCATTGTGGGTGGCGGCCAGTCCGGGCTCGCGCTCGGGTACTGGTTGGCAAGGCAGGGCAGGAACTTCCTCATCCTGGACCAGCACCAGAGGCCAGGGGATGCTTGGCGTCAACGCTGGGACTCCCTGCGCCTCTTCACTCCGGCCAAGTATGACGGCCTTCCCGGCGCACCTTTCCCCGGCGACCCCTTGGCATTTCCCACCAAGGATCAGCTGGCTGACTACCTGGAAGATTATGTGCGCCGCTTTGAACTGCCTTACGTTCCCGGCGTACGCGTGGACGACATCAGCTCTGAGGGTGAGGCTTTCGTGCTCCGGTCGGGAGACCGCGAATGGAGAAGCAGGAATGTGGTCATCGCCACAGGCGGTCACCGTATCCCCAAAGTTCCTGCCTTCGCGGGCGAACTGGATCGGAGCATCCTTCAGCTGCACTCTCAGGATTACAAAAACCCCGGTCAGTTAAAGGAAGGCCCTGTCCTGGTGGTGGGCCTGGGCAATTCCGGTGCGGAGATTGCCCTTGAAGTTGCCCGCTCCCGGCCCACACTTCTTGCTGGCAAGCCCAGCGCCGAGATGCCTATGCGGCATGGCCGTGCAGCTGCGCGTTTTGCCCTGCCGGTAGTCCGCTTCCTGGGCCTTTACGTGCTCAACCTCAATACCCCCATGGGACGAAAAGCGGCTCCCAAGTTCAAATCCATGGCGGCCCCGCTGATCCGCACCAAGAGCAAGGACCTGGCCGCTGCCGGTGTCCGCCTCCATCCCAGGTTAGCTGGTATGCAGGACGGACTCCCGGTACTGGAAGATGGGACGCAGGTGGAGGCCGCGAACGTCATATGGTGCACTGGCTATCACGAGGATTACTCATGGGTGAACCTGCCGGCATTCGACAGTCACGGGGAACCACAGCAGACCAGGGGAGTGGCAGACAGCGTCCCGGGCCTGTATTTCCTTGGCCAGGAGTTCCTGTTCGCGGCAGCCTCGGCAACGCTGCCCGGTGCCTGCCGGGACGCCCGATACCTCGCCGGGCGGGTCACGGCGCCGCGTTCCAGCGGCCTCGTCAACGTGTAATAGCTCACGTCGTAGTGGGTTGTGCCGGGCGTCAAGGGTGAGGAGCGCCAGGAGTATCAGCACAGGTCACGCACAGGTTTGGGTGGCAGAATGTATGGCTGGACCTGTGCTGATGGGGCATCGAATGGCGGCCGGGAACACTCTCCCACATGGGTTGCGTGACTGAAAACGCGTAATATTGATGCTTTGTGCCACAGCTTTGAGGAACTGCCTACCGTGACGACGCCAACGATTCCAGCCCCTGCCCACCACGGTAGGCGGGCTTCCGGACCCGTTGCGAAATCCAAATTCCGACCCGAAATCCAAGGCCTTCGGTCCTTGGCTGTCCTTATGGTGGTGAGCTACCACATCTGGATCGGCAGGGTCTCCGGCGGCGTTGATGTCTTCCTTTTGATCTCCGCATTCCTTATGACTCTCCAGTTCACGGGCCGGTACAAACAAGGCCGTCCCATGGACCTCGTGCGGCACTGGCTGCACTTGTTCAGGCGTCTGCTGCCCGCCGTCGTCGTGGTTCTTGTGTCAACTCTGGCAGCAACCTTTATTTTCCTGCCGGCCACGCGATGGTTCGAGATTGTCCAGCAAACCTGGGCGTCGCTGTTCTACTTCGAAAACAGGCTGCTGCAGGATCTGGCCGTGGACTATTACGCCACTGACCACAGCATGGCCAGCCCTGTGCAGCACTTCTGGTCGCTGTCCATCCAGGGTCAGGTATTCATTCTGTGGCCCGTCATTTTCGCCACTGCAGCGCTGGTGTGCCGACGCTTCGCCCTGCGATACCGGGCCACGTTGGTGTACATCTTTGCCATCATCTTCCTGGTCTCGTTTGTCTACTCCATCATTTTCACGGCCAGCAATCAGGCAGTGGCATACTTCGATACCTTTGCCCGTTTGTGGGAGTTCGCCCTGGGCACGTTGGTGGCGTTGATTCTTCCCGCCCTGAACTTTTCCAAACCTGTCCGTATTGTCATGGGCTGGGTTGGTGTGGTGGCGATGCTCACGTGCGGCATCCTGCTGCAAGTACAAACGGCCTTCCCCGGATTCGTCGCATTGTGGCCAACACTGGCTGCGGTGGCCGTTATTGCGGCCGGACAGACCGGAAGCCGTTTCGGTGTGGACCGGATACTGAGTTCCAAATTCCTGGTACGGCTCGGTGACAATTCGTACGCGCTCTACCTCTGGCACTGGCCCATCCTGGTGATTGCTTTGGCCTGGAGCGGAAAGGATCACGCTGGCTGGCTGTCCGGTACGGCAATCGTGGCGTTGTCGCTCATCCTGGCTTTCCTCACCACCAAATTCGTGGAGAAGCCGTTCCGCGAATGGAAATGGCCCGAGGTAAAGAGGCGCCGCTCGGTCATCGCGATCGTGGCCTGCCTGGCCGTGGTGTCCGCACCCCTGATGGCATTCCAATACCGCTTGGACCTGGACCAGCAAGCTGCGGAGGCGCGGATGGTCTTTGATAACCCCGGCGCGAAGGCCCTCCTGCCCGGGTACGTCAATGAAGCAGCTCCGAATGCGCTCACTCAACCCACCGCTGAAAGGATTGGGCGTGACTGGGCCAATCTGCCCAACGGATGCTCCGGTGACACGAAACCCGAATCACGGCTGCTGCAGGACAACTGCAAGCAGAACGGCGTGGGAGATGATGCCACCAAGACGGTCCTTGTTGTAGGCAACTCCCACTCCCAGCAATGGCTTGCTGCCATGGAAGTGCTGGCGGAGCAGCACCATTGGCGCCTCTACTCCTTGCTGTACGGGGCCTGCCCCTTTATGACTGAAGATCCCGAGTCCGAGCCGGGCTGCAACAAGTTCAACAGTGAAGTGCGCAGCCATATCCGGGAACAGGCGCCGGACGCCCTCTTCATGGTGGGTACGGCGGCTGTTTCCTCCTTGCCTGATGAAAGACTGACGCACGGATTCGAGGACCTCATTCCCGAGGTCACGGGGCTGGGCATCCACGTAGTGGCGGTGCGTGACAATCCGCGGTTTACCTACAGCCTGACGGATTGCACCCTTTCCAAGGGGGTGGACAGCCCGGATTGCCGCCCGCTCAAAGCTGACGTCCTGGCCGAACCCAGCCCCTTTGATGCGGTGACTGGCAAGTACCAGAACCTTTCCTTGCTGGATATGTCCGACCTGATGTGCCAAGGACTCTATTGCCCGCCGATCATCGGTAATACGTTCGTCTACCTGGATGACAACCACCTGACCAAAACCTACGTCAAGAGCATGGCAGGCATGTTGGATGAAAGGTGGTTTACCGCGACAGGGTGGCAGCGATGATGGAGAAGAAGGCCGCCGCACCGGCCACTCCCGCAGAAAAGCCCGCGACCCGGGCCAAACCAGGCTTCCGGCCCGAAGTCCAAGGGCTGCGTGCACTGGCTGTGCTGATGGTCGCGGCTTACCATATCTGGCTCGGCAAAGTCTCCGGCGGCGTGGACGTCTTCCTGCTGATTTCGGCTTTCCTTCTGACGTTATCCTTCACGCGCAAGCTCGAAAGCCGCGCGCCACTAAGGCTTGTGCGGCACTGGCTGCACGTGTTCAAGCGTCTGCTGCCCGCTGTCGTCGTTGTCCTGCTGGCGATCCTCGTCGGCACCTGGGCATTGATCCCGCAAAGCAGGTGGCCGGATGTCCTCACCGAGGCGTGGGCATCGCTGATGTATCGCCAAAACTGGCAGCTTGCCGCTTTCGCGGTTGACTACTACGCCCAGCAGCACGTGGACGCCAGCCCGCTCCAACATTTTTGGTCGTTATCCGTCCAAGGCCAGGTGTTTATTCTGTGGCCTTTGATTTTCGCCGGGGTCGGCCTTGCCCAGCCGCTGCTGGCCAGGCGGTTCCCGCAGCGGAAGGCCGTGGGCCACAGGCAACTGCTGTTCATCGCCTTCGGTGCGGTCTTTCTGGCATCGCTCGTGTTCTCCGTGGAGCAGACCGCCACCAACCAGGCATACGCGTACTTTGATACCCGTGCCCGTCTGTGGGAGTTCGCCCTGGGTTCCCTGCTTGCCTTGGCGATTCCCTATCTGAAACCGGGACGCTGCCTCCGTGTCGTCCTGGGCTGGGGCGGTATTGCTGCGATGCTAGCGTGCGGGCTGGTGCTCCCCGTGGATCGTTCCTTCCCGGGTTTTGTGGCTCTCTGGCCAACCCTTGCAGCCGCGGCCGTGATCGTCGCCGGCCACAGCGGAAGCCGCTTCGGCGCAGACCGTCTCCTGAGTTCGCGCCCGCTGGTGGTGCTGGGGGACAACTCGTATGCCCTGTACCTTTGGCACTGGCCGGTGTTGGTGTTCTTCCTTCTGGCCTCCGGCACCAAGCAGCCGAGCCTCCTCCAGGGCTTGGGAATCATGGCGGTTTCCCTTCTCCTCGCGGTAGCCACCACGAGGTTCGTCGAACTTCCCTTGCGCAGCTGGAAGTGGCCGGACGTGCGGTCCTGGCGGGCCGCCGTCGTGATTGCTGCCTGCGGTGCGCTGCTGGCGCTACCTGTCACCGCCTGGCAAAGCGCCATCACCGCGGAAGCGGCAGCGATTGCCGATCAGCCTCACGAACTGACGCCCGGCGCCGCAGCGCTGGCCCCGGATTACGCAGGTAAGCCGAGCGAAGAAGCCCTGATCATCCCGGCACCGGCGGCCATGAAGGACGAATGGGCCAACGTAGACGGCGCGTGCACGGGGGACAATGTGCCCACCGACCCCGTGTTGGAGGGATGCCTGCAGAATGAGGAACCCGAGGTGGTCACCAAACGAATTGTGGTGTTGGGTGACTCCCACTCCCAGCAGTACATGGCCGCACTTGGCCCGATTGCCAAGCAGCACGGCTGGGAAGTGGTCACGCTGCTCAAGGGTGGGTGCCGGTTTGGCGCGCAATCGCCGGAACGCCCGGAGTTCTGTAACGACTTCAATAAGGCGAGTTCTGCTTACGTTCTGGAACACAAACCCGACGCCGTGTTTACGGTGGCATCGCTGACGCACGTTGACGCGCCTTTCGAGACTGAAGTCCCCGGTTACCTTGAAGGCATCAAGCCGTTCACGGACCTGGGAATTGATGTGGTGGGTGTCCGGGACAACCCGCGATTCAGCTTTAACATGCCTGAGTGCGTCCAAAAAAAAGGCAAGGATTCTCCCGACTGCAACGTTCCGCTTGAAGAATCCCTGGCGGCGTCCTCACCCTTGGATGACTACGTCGGCAAGGTGGAAGGGCTCCATCTCATGGACATGAGCGACTTCATCTGCGAGCAAGGGACATGCCCGGCTGTTGTGGGGAACGTCTACGTCTACAAGGACGACAACCATCTTTCCAAGACCTACGTGCAGACCATGATTCCAATGTTTGAGGAGCGGCTGCTCGCCGCTACCGGCTGGTCCGCCAGCTAGGTTCGCTGTCCGGCGGTTTTAAACGCACGACGCCGGCCTGCCGCCAGTGCGATTGCTCACAGTCGGGCGTCGCGGAATATGGCGATAGGCGCGGAGGTTCTAGTATTTATCCAATACCTTCTGCGCAGGCAACTTCTGCACAGGTACCTCATGCACAGGCCAGTCCCGTAATGACGGGCTGGTCATCAGTTGCAACCCCTACCAGTTAAGCCCCCGGAAACCCAGGTAAGAGGCGCACACTCATGACCCAGCCCGAACACGATCCCTTTGGCTTTGTTGGCCTGACCTACGACGACGTCCTGTTGCTGCCCGGCCACACGGACGTCATCCCGTCCGACGCAGACACCTCGTCACGCATTTCCAGGCGCATCTCCGTCCAGACGCCCTTGCTTTCAGCAGCAATGGACACGGTGACCGAGTCGCGCATGGCCATTGCCATGGCCCGCCAAGGTGGTTTGGGCGTGGTTCACCGCAACCTTTCCATCGATGACCAGGCCGAGCACGTTGACCGCGTCAAGCGCAGTGAATCCGGCATGATCACCAACCCGCTGACCATTGGCCCGCAGGCAACGCTGCAGGAACTGGACGAGCTGTGTTCCCGCTACCGCGTGTCCGGCCTTCCCGTGGTGGACACGGACGGACGCCTCCTGGGCATTGTCACCAACCGCGATACCCGCTTCATCCCGGAATCGGAATTTCCGCTGCGTAGCGTCAGCGACGCCATGACCAAGATGCCCCTCATCACCGGTCATGTGGGCATCAGCCGTGAAGAAGCCTCGCACAAGCTGGCCACCAACAAGATCGAGAAGCTCCCGCTGGTTGACGAGCAAGGCCGCCTGATGGGCCTGATCACCACCAAGGACTTCACCAAGGCCGAACAGTACCCGTTGGCCACCAAGGATGACGAAGGCCGCCTCCGCGTGGGTGCCGCAATCGGCTTCTTCGGTGACGGCTGGGAACGCGCCATGAAGCTCATCGACGCCGGCGTGGACGCACTGTTCGTTGATACAGCCAACGGACACTCCCAGGGCGTGCTGGACATGATCCGCCGCCTGAAGTCCGATCCCATTGCTGCGCACGTGGACATCATCGGCGGCCAGGCTGCCACCCGGGAAGGTGCCCAGGCACTCATCGACGCCGGCGCTGACGGCATCAAGGTGGGCGTGGGTCCCGGATCCATCTGCACCACCCGCGTTGTTGCCGGTGTTGGCGTGCCGCAGATCACCGCTATCTACGAATCTGCCAAGGCCGCGATCCCGGCAGGAGTTCCGCTGATCGCCGACGGCGGCCTCCAGTACTCGGGCGACATTGGCAAAGCGCTGGTTGCCGGCGCAGACACCGTCATGCTGGGCTCGCTTCTGGCCGGTTGCGAGGAATCCCCGGGTGACCTGATTTTTGTCAACGGCAAGCAGTTTAAGAGCTACCGCGGCATGGGTTCGCTGGGAGCCATGCAGTCCCGCGGCAAGAACACCTCCTACTCCAAGGACCGCTACTTCCAAGCGGACGTTTCCGGCGACGACAAGCTCATCCCGGAAGGCATCGAGGGCCGTGTGGCCTACCGTGGTCCGCTGGCTTCGGTTGCTTACCAGCTGGTTGGTGGCCTCCGCCAGACCATGTTCTACACCGGCGCCCCCACCATCCCGGAACTGAAAGCACGCGGCAAGTTCGTCCGTATCACCCCGGCAGGACTCAAAGAGTCCCACCCGCATGACATCCAGATGACTGTTGAGGCACCCAACTACGGTTCCCGCTGATCCATCACCTGCATCAACAGTTGTTCCCCGTGGAAGTTTCCACGGGGAACAACTGTTTAACATGACGCGGCAGAATTGTCGGTCCCGAAGAATAGGCTGGGCACATGTCAGAAAAGCCCGCGCAACCGCGGCACCCGGAGTCGATCAGGCTAAATGCCTTCCCACCGGGCAAGACGCCGCCCCGCAAGTTGGCCCTGCGTCCTTATGCACGCGCCGTCGGGCAGGTCCTCAAGGTGAGTTTCAAAGCCTCACCTGGTGCGGTCATCATGAAGGTGGCAGGGTCCTTGATTTCGGCCACCCTTCCGCTGGTCACCACGTATTTCGCGGCCCTCACCACCACCGCGCTGGCAGCAGGTTATGCGGGAGACCCCGACGCCGGTCCACGGGCCATCCTGTACGTCATCATCACGGCGGCGCTGGGCTTGTTCTGGGGAGCCTTCAACAGCGTGGACCGGTACATCCAGCAGCTGATGAGCTTCAAAGTCGGTGCGATCGTGGGGGACATGATGTACCAGCGGTTTCTGGCGTTGGAGTTCTGGCGCTATGACGACAAAGAAACAGTGGATCTTTACGACCGCGCCAAAAGGTTCTCCGATTCTTACGCCCGCGTGCTGGACCGTATCGCAGCTATCTTCACCCAGTTCGTCTCAGTGGTCCTGGCCATTGGTGCTTTGTTGCTTGTCAGCTGGTGGATCGCGGTCATTGTGCTGGTTGCCATCGTGCCCAGCGTCTACCTGCAGTTCAAACTGTCCCGCGAGCAGATTGCGCACTGGAATACGCAGGTGGATTCGCGGCGGCAACGCCGCATGATCGAACAGAACCTCCTCCGGCCCCAGCACATCGCAGAGATGCGGCTTTACGGGATCGTTGGGTATCTCATGGACCTGAGGTCCAGGCTTCGCGACGCTGACGAACGCAGGCGCCTGGATTTCCAAAAGCGCTACATCCCCAAGCAGCTGGCCGCTGATGCCCTTCAATACGGCGCCGAGGTTGTGTCCTTGGTCTGGGTGGTGGGGCAGATCATCGCGAGGGCGCAACCGGTGGGGCAGTTCCTTTACGTGCAGCAGATTGTGAGCCGTGCCCTGTCCACGGCCAATAGCCTCGTCTCGTCGCTGAGTTCCATTGATGAGGACCTGGCCAACCTCAAAGACTACGAGCTTTTCATGGCACTTCCCGTTCCCAGCGGAGAAGAGGAACCGCTCCCGAAGTCGCCAACCACGGTGGAACTGCGGGACATCCGGTTCAGTTACACCGGGAGCGACATTGAGGTCATCAAGGGCATATCCATGACCATCAAGGCCGGCCAGCACATCGCCATTGTGGGGGAGAACGGTGCCGGCAAGTCCACGCTGATCCGCATCCTGGCTGGTTTATACCGGCCCGATTCCGGCCAGGTCCTTCTGGACGGCGTGGACCTCACCACGATTGACGTCACCAGCTGGCACCGGCACCTCGCGGTTTTGAGCCAGGAGTTCCTGAAATACGAATTCGCTACCGCTGCGGAGAACATCTACCTGGGAGATGTTGACCAGCCCCGTGACGACACCCGCATCCGGCGGGCGGCCTCGGACGCCGAAGCCATGGAGTTCATCAACAAGTTGCCCAACGGTCTGGAGAACCACGTCAGTAACTGGATGGAGGACCCCAGGGGACGGAAGGGAAGCGGGCTTTCAGGTGGCCAATGGCAGAGGCTGGCGATGGCCCGGAACTTCTACCGGGATGCCTCGTTCATGGTCATGGACGAGCCCACATCTGCCATTGATGCCCTGGCGGAGCACCGCATCTTCACCAGGCTCTTCGCGGACCGGAGCAGCACCATCATTGCCATCAGCCACCGCTTGGCCACCATCGAGAAGGCGGACATCGTGTACATGCTGGAGGATGGGCGCGTTGCTGAGCAAGGGACACACAAGGAACTCGTAGCGTTGCGGGGCCGGTATTTCCGGATGTTCGAATCCCAGCTCTCCGTGGATGAGAGCACTCAGAACACACCCTGAGGCTTAGAGCGGGCCGTATCCTGCGTTGCCGTAGGGATCACGCCACGTGGCGAGGTCCTGCTCCAGAAGCGCCCGGAAGTGGGGATCAGTTGCAGCCTTGCGGCGAAGCGACTCCCTCGAACGGCCCGCGATGGTGGCCGGGACGATGATCCCAACCACCAGGAGCGACACCATGAAGGCAAGAACCGTAACCAGTGTCAGCAGCGCGGCAGGATCCTGCCAGGTGGACGGTTTGGCCGTGAAAGCAAACAGTCCCGTGAAGACGAGCAGGACGAACGCCACAAAAGAGAATGCACCGCGCAGGTTTCCAGGACCACGATTGACCAGCGCCCGGTCTGTCCGTGGCAACCGGTTCCTAACCCGCGCGAAGTAGATTCCGCACAGGACGGCGAGGGCTGCGCCGGGAATGCCGAGGGCAGCCAGCGTTACCGGGGTGCCGAACCGAACAGCTAGGACGACACCCAGGAGGACAAGGAACCCGCCCACTCCGATTCCCGCAGCCCACGCGCCCATGTAAGCTCCCCGGGCGCTGGCGAGCTCACGCAGGCGGGAACGCGCATTCGTCGGGGTGATGGCCGAGAGCTCCGGGGAAAGCCAATAGTCAAGGGAACGGTCTGAGTGGTAAAGCGGTGCAGGACCTGACTGGTAGCTCACCGGGGCTATCGCTCCAAGCCTGCGCGGACCCGTGCGTCGAGTTGATCACGCGTTAGGGCCGTAGAGTCGAGATTTTCGCCTTCGCCCGCAGCGATTGACAGGGAACCGTCGGCCTCAGCTTTGACGTGCACCGCTCGGGAGGTTCCGTCGTTGAAGTGCCGGCGGGTAGTTGCGGCCGCGGGAAAGCCGTCCGGCGCCTGATTCAGGTAATAGTCAGCCATCTGCACTGCGGTGGTGACCATACCTTCGGAGCCCGTAATGGGGTGCAGCTCGTGAACGCCGTACTTGCTCAGATTGAGCAACAGGGCACCCTGCTCGGCGCCGAACATGAAGGAAACGTGTTCCGAGGCCGGGGTGACCAGGGCTGTTTCCAGCCATGCCGTGGCATCCGCCAGGACAGCCGTAACGGTGGCGGCCGGCCCAACCGGCAGGAGTGCGTCGTTTTCGATCTTCATCAACCCACGTTCCAACAGCGTGGCAACACCGGCCTGTTCCAGCGGCGACCCGGCGGCGTGATCGAGGCGGAAGAGGGTCTGGCATTTCAGTGCGCCGTCGGTGCCGGCCAGCGCAATGAGGGCGATGAGCTCGTGTTCGGTGATGAGCAATGCCTGGGTTTCTTCTGTCTGGGTGGTCATTTCTGCCTTCTGTTATGGGTTGCTCTGTCCAGTGTAGGAAGTGGCGCGATCATGTAAGCCATCCCCAGACCTTCTTTGCGCCGTCGGCTATTGCTCCGGCGGCGTCCTGTGCTCCTTCCCAGACATGTTCTGCGCCATCAGCGATCATGGAGGACGCGGAGTCGTAGCCCATGTTCGTCGCCAGGAGGCCTAAGCCACCCCAGGCGATGCCAGCGATGGCGCAGGCAGGGCCAACCACCGGAAAAAAGCTACCCACGGCCAACGCGGCGGAGATTCCGCCGTCCACCGCCATTCCGGGATGACCCGTCTGGATACCCTGGTAGACCTGAATTCCGCCGGTGACAAAGCCCAAGGCCCCCGACAACCGCCCGAGCATTGAACTGCCGTTGAGCAGTTGGGTGCCCCTGACATACCCGGCGCCTGCCGCCTGGCCGTACTGGGCACTGAGCCAAGGCCACCGGGTCAGTTCCGTGACCAACCCGCCCTTGGCCATCTGGGTAAGAATTGAGTCCGTCGCCAAACCGCTGGCGGTGACGAGGGCGTTGCCGGCCCACCAACCCTGGCTGCCGGTGACGCCCAACAGCCCCTCCCACCCAGTGGTCGCGGTGTCGTCGTTGACAGTGCCGCCGGGAGCCTGCGGGCTGTTGGCCTCCGTAGACCCTCCGCTGGAGGACCCGCCCTGGGTGCTGGCCTTTTGCTGTTCATCAGCCTGGGCGCGCAGCATTCTGGAGGCGTCATCCAAGGAACGGGAGGCCCTGTGCAACATAGGCCGCAGGGTGCTGTTCCATTCGCGGCGAAAGCGCTCGCCGTCGGCTCCCTTCCACGCAACGCCCGAGATCAGGCCATTGACCTGGAGTTCCTGGTTCTGGAGCCGGCTTCCCGCTTGTCCCATTTGTTGGGATAGCGAGTTGAGCTGTTCAATGTCGGCTCCGTATAACCCAGGCGCCATGGTTCCCCCTTGCAAGATGTGCGTATGGTTTCGCAGGCTATCGGATGCGTCCGGGCCTCTGCCATGGGCAGCCCTGCCCATGGCAGAGGCCCGGCACGCGCGGGGATGCTCCCGTTGCCGGGGACACACACGATTCCTCGAATCGGGGTTCCGGGAGGGGTCCAGTAAAGTAAGAGCCGTGACTTATGAGATTGAGATTGGCCGTGGCAAGCGTGGGCGTCGTGCCTACTCCCTGGATGACATCGCGATCGTTCCCAACCGACGGACGCGTGATCCGAAGGACGTCTCGGTTTCGTGGCAGATCGACGCCTACAAGTTCGACATGCCCGTCATCGCCGCGCCCATGGACTCGGTGATGTCACCTGAGTCCGCCATCGCCTTGGGGCGCTTGGGCGGGCTGGGTGTCCTGGACCTTGAAGGACTGTGGACCCGCTACGAAGACCCGCAGAAGGTGCTCGACGAGATCGCCGCCCTGGCGGACGAGACCAGTAGCCCAGCCGTCACCCGGCGCATGCAGGACTTGTACCAGGCTCCCGTGCAGCCGGAACTCATCAGCTCCCGCCTGGCTGAGATCCGCGCCGCGGGCGTGACCGTAGCCGGTTCCCTCACGCCGCAGCGCACCCAGGAGCACTACAAGACTGTGGTGGCTGCCGGCGTCGACATCTTTGTTATTCGTGGCACCACCGTCTCAGCCGAGCATGTCTCCAAGAACCACGAACCGCTCAACCTCAAGCAGTTCATTTACGAACTTGATGTTCCCGTCATCGTTGGCGGTGCAGCCGGATATACCCCTGCCCTTCACTTGATGCGAACAGGTGCTGCCGGCGTCTTGGTCGGATTTGGAGGCGGCGCCACAAGCACCACCCGCCGTGCGTTGGGTATACATTCACCCATGGCTTCCGCTATCTCCGACGTCGCTGCCGCCCGCCGCGACTACATGGACGAGTCCGGCGGACGGTACGTCCACGTCATTGCCGACGGCGGCATGGGTAGCTCCGGCGACATCGTCAAGGCAATCGCCATGGGTGCGGATGCCGTAATGCTCGGAAGCGCCCTTGCCCGCGCCGAAGAGGCCCCTGGCCGTGGCTGGCACTGGGGTCCGGAAGCCCACCACCTCGAGTCTCCGCGTGGTGACCGCGTCAACGTGGGCACCGTGGGCCCGCTTGAGGAGGTCCTGTTCGGACCAGGCCACCATACCGATGGAACGTCCAACCTGATTGGCGCCCTGCGCCGCTCGATGGCGACCACCGGCTACTCCGACCTGAAAGAGTTCCAGCGGGTGGACGTCGTCGTCTCGCCGTATCTCGGCTAAGCCTCCGGGAGCCCCTGCCCAAGGCGGCGAGCAGCAAGTAGGGTAGGGGACTACCAAGCTGTTGCGTTTGAGGAGGGGTCCGATGAGCAATGTCGCAGGCGGTCCACAGGTGAATTCACCGGGAGCACTAAGCCCGGAATCCCGCGCCGCATCAATCGAAGTCTTGAAGTCCACCGCCCAGGCGGGCAAAGAGCTCGACATCCTGATTGTCGGGGGCGGTGTGGTGGGCGCCGGTGCGGCTTTGGATGCCGTGACGCGTGGCCTCACCGTAGGCATCGTGGAGGCAAGGGACTGGTCGTCCGGCACGTCGTCCCGATCCTCAAAGCTCATTCACGGCGGACTGCGGTATTTGGAGATGCTGGATTTTGGCCTCGTCCAGGAAGCGCTCCAAGAGCGGGGGCTGCTGATACAGCGCATCGCACCGCACCTGGTGCGCCCAGTACCTTTTCTGTACCCACTGACCCGCCGTATCTGGGAGCGCCCGTATGTGGGTGCTGGGATTATGCTCTATGACACTCTGGGTTTGACGTCCGGCAACAGCCGGGGCGTCCCCATGCATAAGCACCTGTTCCGGCGTGGAACCCTCCGCGCGGCTCCCAGCCTCAAGGAAGATGCCTTCGTAGGTTCCATCCGCTATTACGACGCACAGGTAGACGATGCGCGTCTGGTGGTCAACGTCGTAAGGACTGCGGCACACTATGGAGCCCACGCAGCGAATCGCGTACGTGTGGTGGACTTCCTCCGTGAAGGGGAACGCGTTGTTGGGGCCAAGGTGGAAAACCAGGAGGACGGTAGCGTCTTCGAGATACGGGCCAAGCAAGTGGTCAACGCCACTGGCGTCTGGACTGACGAAACGCAGGCTATGGTGACCGACCGTGGCCAGCTCAAGGTCCGCGCGTCCAAGGGAATCCACCTTGTGGTGCCGCGCGACCGGTTCCAGTCCACCGTCGGGCTGATTCTTCGCACGGAGAAATCAGTGCTCTTTGTGATCCCTTGGGGTCGGCACTGGATTATCGGCACTACTGATACGGATTGGACGCTGGACAAAGCCCACCCGGCAGCTTCCAGCAAGGACATCGATTATGTGCTGGAACATGTCAACAAGGTCCTCAAGCGCCCGCTGACCCGTGAGGACGTGGAAGGCGTTTACGCAGGCCTCCGCCCGTTGCTGGCCGGGGACAATGACTCCACCGCCAAGTTGTCCCGCGAGCACGTAGTGGCGCATCCAGTGCCCGGACTCGTGGTGGTAGCCGGGGGGAAATACACAACCTACCGGGTCATGGCCAAAGATGCCGTGGACGAGGCAACAAGGGCCATGGATGAACGTGTTCCATCCAGCTGCACCGAAACCATTCCGCTGCTCGGCGCTGAGGGATTCAAAGCCGCATGGAACCGGCGCGGCAGGTTGGCGGAACAGGCGGGAGTGCATGTGGCGCGGGTGGAGCACCTGCTCAACCGTTTTGGCTCCATGACCCCCGAAGTTCTGGAAATCATCGCCGGCCGACCCGAATTGGGGGAGCCTCTTCCCGGTGCGGATGACTACTTGGCTGCCGAAGTCGTCTATGCAGCAACCCACGAGGGCGCACGGCACGTTGACGACGTCTTGACCCGCCGCACCCGCATCTCCATCGAAGCATGGGACCGGGGTGTGTCTGCCGCGCCCGTAGTAGCTAAGCTGATGGGAGAAATCCTTGGCTGGAGCGAGACTCAGCGCGAAAGCGAAATCAAGCACTACCTGGCGCGAGTGGAAGCTGAACGGCTTAGTCAGCAGCAACCCGACGACGAATCGGCTGATGCTGCGCGCATGGGAGTGGATGACATCGTTCCCCTCCGCTGACCAGCTCAAGGAATTGAGGCCTGCAGGCCACACGGAGGGAACACAACTTGGCTGAACCACTTGACCGGTACGATGCGGAACTGACAACCCCGGATACGGTCATTCTTGAACTTGTTGCCCAAGACAAGATCGATGCCGCGGCGCAACTGGCTCACAGGCTCTATGCAGCCGGCAGGATTACCAACCTTGAGGGCTTCTTGGAGCAAGTACATTCACGGGAGCACCAGCTTGCCACCGGCCTTCCGGGCGGCATCGGTCTGCCGCATGCCCGCAGCGAATTCGTGGACAGGATCTCCATAGCCGTAGGGGTAACCAAATTTGGCCATGCCTTGGACTTCGGAGCCACCGACGGTCCGGCAACCCTGATCCTCCTGATCGCCACGCCTGCCAGTTCCTTCTCCGACCACCTCGAGGTTCTGGCCACGCTGGCCCGCTCCCTGTCCAAGGAGTCCTTCCGCGAGTCCCTCCGGCGGGCGCATGACCCCGAAGTCATCTCCGAGCTCATCAACTCCAGCCTGGTGTTCTTCGACCACTAGGGCGTTTCGTTGTTCTACAGCCGGACGAAGTACGGTTAAGGGGTGTTGAAAACCGCGTTGAAACCCCGCTGGATCGCAGGACTGATCTTTGCGCTTCTGTTGTCCGGGGTGTTTGTGCTGCTCAGCCAATGGCAGCTCAGCCGGTCCGCCCAGCATGAGCCCCCGGCACCGTCCAGCATCGAAGAAGTGAAACCCCTGGTGGACGTCCTCCAACCGGGCCAGTTCTTTCCCGGCTCGGTTTCGGACCAGATGGTCACGGCCACGGGTGCCTACGATCCCAGCAAGCAGGTCCTGGTTGAAGGCCGCCTCTACAACAACCAAAAGGGCTTCTGGATCGTCTCCGCCTTTGCCGTCAATGACGCCCCCACGCTCAAGGGCGCTGGTGCCTCACCCAAGACGTGGATTCCGGTAGCCCGCGGGTGGGTGGCGGATGCCGCCCAAGCCGGCCCGCCGCCGTCGGGAACCATCACCGTGACGGGCCGCCTCATCCCGTCCGAAGCGCCGCTTCCAAACGTCGACGCCGGCCCGGACCGCGCGTCCGCAGTCTCAACGGCGGAACTCATCAATAAATGGGAAGTTTCCAGCTACCAGGGCTTTATCGCAGCTACCACGGAGGTGGCCGGAGGCGCGCAAATTCCCCTCGGAGATGACGTCAAGGCACTGAACATTCCTCCCCAGCCTCCTGCGGAGCAGGTCAACTGGCTGAACCTCTTCTATGCGGTGGAATGGGTTGTCTTTGCCGGTTTCTCGATCTTCATCTGGTGGCGCCTGGTGAAGGACGACTACCGGCGGGACTTGGAAGAGGACGAATTCGACGACGAATTCGCCGATGACGACTTGGACCAGGCAGGCCACCCCGAGGCAACTACAGAACCTACAAACCCAGAGCCAGAACAAAAGGTGCAGCAATGATTGAGCCAAAACCGGCTATCCAGCCCGAACAGTCCGGACCCAAGCCCAGGAAGCGGCGTTTCGGCGGGACGGAAGCGCAAATTCGTTCGGCGTTGAAGTTCTACAAGGTCATGGCCTACCTCACGGGTGCCATGCTTCTCCTGCTGTGCGCTGAATTGATTGCCCGTTACGGCTTTGGCGTCTCGCTCTTCGCGGGCGGCACGAACGCAGTGACGGGCCAGCCGTTTGGCTTCGGTTTCGCTGAATCCGAACCCAAGGGCGTCATTGGCGGCTTCAACATTTCCACCTCGATTCTGATTGTGCACGGTTGGATGTACGTGGTTTACCTGGTCTCCAACTTCCGCTTGTGGTCGCTCATGCGCTGGCCGTTCTCCAAAATGATCCTTTTGGCACTTGGTGGAGTCATCCCCTTGCTGTCCTTCTTCGTGGAGAAGAAATTCCACGCGCAGGTTGAAGCGGAACTCGCAGCCAATCCGCAGGCGTCCAAGCGCTACTAGCACCTCACGGCGTCCCGGTGTGAGATGCCTAACGGCGGGGCCGTTTTGGTCCTCTGACGCCTCTGCCAACGTGCACCGGGACGGCTCGGCAAAGTAGTCTTGTCTGGTGACTACTCCCACCGCACCCCAAACTTCCCAGAAGCCGGTGCTGGTTGTTGACTACGGTGCCCAGTACGCGCAGCTGATTGCCCGCCGCGTCCGCGAAGCGAATGTGTATTCGGAAATTGTTCCGCATACCTTCACCACCGAGCAGCTTCTGGCCAAGAACCCGGCAGCCATCATTCTCTCCGGAGGGCCCTCCAGTGTTTACGCGGAGGGCGCGCCCTTCGTGGGTGCCGACCTCTTCGAGGCCGGCGTTCCGGTATTCGGCATCTGCTACGGATTCCAGGCCATGGCAAATGCCTTGGGCGGCAAGGTGGCCCAGACTGGTTTGCGGGAATACGGAGCTACCGAAGCCCTTCTTGTGGGTGATGCACGCTCCATCCTCGACGGCGTCCCGTCCTCCCAGAACACATGGATGAGCCACGGAGACTCCGTTCATGAGGCTCCGGAGGGCTTCGAGGTGCTGGCAACTACGGCCGGAGCTCCGGTGGCTGCCTTCGCCAATGATGAGAAGCGCCTCTACGGTGTGCAGTGGCACCCCGAAGTGAAGCACTCCGTTCTTGGACAGCACGTCCTGGAAAACTTCCTGTTCAAGGGCGCGGGCTTGAGCCCCAACTGGACAACGGGCAACATCCTCGAAGAGCAGGTGGACCGGATCCGCCAGCAGATCGGGGACTCCAAGGTTATCTGTGGCCTTTCCGGCGGCGTCGATTCCGCCGTAGCCGCTGCTCTGGTCCAGCGCGCTGTTGGTGACCAGCTGACGTGTGTCTTCGTTGACCATGGCCTTCTGCGTGAAGGCGAAGCCGAGCAGGTTGAACGCGACTTCGTGGCCGCCACCGGCGTCAACCTTTACGTTGCCAACGAGCAGGAACGTTTCCAGTCGGCATTGGCAGGCGTCAGCGATCCTGAGACCAAGCGCAAGATCATTGGCCGCGAGTTCATTCGTGCCTTCGAAGAAGCGGAACGGTCCATCATTGCCCAGGCCGCTGCCGAGGGTGAAAAGATCAAGTTCCTCGTCCAAGGAACGCTTTACCCGGACGTCGTGGAATCAGGCGGCGGCGAAGGTGCTGCAAACATCAAGAGCCACCACAACGTGGGCGGACTCCCCGAAGATCTTCAGTTCGAACTCGTTGAGCCGCTGCGAGCCCTGTTCAAGGACGAAGTCCGCGCTGTGGGTGCACAGCTTGGCCTGCCGCAGGAGATCGTCGGCCGCCAGCCGTTCCCGGGCCCCGGCTTGGGAATCCGCATTGTGGGCGAAGTGACCAAGGAGCGCCTGGATCTACTGCGTAAGGCTGATGCCATTGCACGTGCGGAACTCACGGCCGCAGGCTTGGATAACGACGTCTGGCAGATGCCGGTAGTTCTCCTGGCTGATGTTCGCAGCGTTGGTGTCCAGGGCGATGGCCGCACCTACGGTCACCCGATTGTGTTGCGTCCGGTGTCTTCCGAGGACGCCATGACGGCAGACTGGTCGCGGTTGCCGTATGACCTGCTTGCCCGGATCTCCAACAGAATTACCAACGAGGTGGATGGAGTCAACCGCGTGGTGCTGGACGTCACCAGCAAGCCACCGGGAACCATCGAGTGGGAATAGCACATTGAGTGGCCGGCTTCCTCTGGGAGGCCGGCCACTTTGTTTGAAGCCGGGATGCTTCTTTGCCCCACTCATTGCCCTCGGCTGTGAAATGACGGCGAATTTCGCAGTGGAACAGCGTTGCGGAGCGAGCTGTCCGCGGATTCCCGCTACCCTCGAAAGTATGCCGGTATGGTCCAAGGCGTCTAAAGCTAGTACAGAAAAGAAGGCAGAAGTCGTGTCAGTAGGTCAAGGCCAGGAAGAGGGCTCCGAAGAGCTCCGCAAATGGCTGTCTGGTCTCAAACCCGTCACCGGGGCCGACACCATGCTGCGCTTCGTCAAGACGCCTGAAGGCGCCATCGATCTCAGCAACGCCCACCCGTCCGGGCTGGCGCAGTTGCTTGCAGGCCGACGAACACGGCTTTCCACGCTCATCAGGGATCGTCAACAGTACCTGGTAGCAGCCAGGGCGGCCCGCAACATCCGGTCCAAGATCTTCGAGCTCAGCAACGACCGCGGCATCGAGGCCGGGTACTTGTCCGCCGGGACCGTCGTATGGACCTCTGCCGTCGGCGGCAAGCCCCAACGCGTTTCTGCCCCCGTGATGCTTACTTCCATCGTCCTCACGGTCAGGCCTGGCGAGGACGACTTTGAGCTTCAGCTCACCGAACAGGCGCGAATGAACCCTGCCCTGGTGCGCCATCTGAAGACAGTTCATGGCATCGTCTTTGACGTTAACGCTGTAGCGCGCATGGCCTACAACACTGCGCGGCTCGATCCCCAGCCTGTCCTGGATCGGTTAACCACGCTGATTCAGCCGATTCATGGCGCAGAGGTGGAGTTTAACCTGCTGGTCACTACGCTGGCTGATCTCTCCGGCAACCTGGATGATCCATGGATCAACATGAACAACCCCACGGTTGCAGCACTCTCGACTGCCGCCAACGGCGGAGACATTGAACCAGATCCGATCAAGGCAGGCCGGTTCCCAAGCCTGGACCTTCGGGATCCGGCCGATGAGCTTCTCCTGCTCGACGCTGATACGGATCAGCAGTATGTAGTTGATGCCGTTCGTGCCGGGGACTCGCTTGTTGTCAGCACCCCGCCAGGAAGCGGCCAAACGCAAACAGCAATCAACGCAATAGGTGCGTTGGTCAGCGAGGGCAAGTCCGTTCTGGTGGTGGGGGACAGGCAGACCAGCCTTGCAGGACTTTCCGGCCACCTTGAATCTCTGGGCCTGGAGTCGATGCTCTTCCGGCCCGGTAATGGAACCACTCCTCAGCAACTCAAAGGCCAGTTGGTCAGAGCCATCATGCGCAATGAGAAAGCGCTTGAGCCACAGCTGGGCAACCTTCACCAGACACTTACCAGCCACCGACATGCACTGATGGACCATGTAGCCTCCCTGCATAACGTCCGTGAGCGGTGGGGTTGCTCGCCGTACCAGGCAATGCAGTCACTTGCCGAATTGACCTCAATTCACCCTGCACCCTCCACTACGGTGCGCTTGAAGCGAAGTGTCCTGGACAATATCAAGGACCGTGAAGAGCTCGCTGGCCGATTGCGTCGGGCCGCCGAGCTTGGCAGCTTCAGCCGGTCCTCCACCTCGAGCCCCTGGTATGGCGCCCGTTTGGTGACCCGCAAGGAGACCGAGGAAGCACAGCAGCTTGCCCGCTCGGCCGAGGAGAAACTTCCGGTCCTGCGGGATCGCATGAAGCAGCTTTCCGATCACGCCGAGATTCGCCTAGGTGAAACTTTCACCGAATGGGGCGCTCAGCTGGAACTGCTCATTGCCGTACGCGAGAGCCTGGATAAGTTCACCCCAGATATCTTTGACCGGCCGGTGCACGATCTCATCTCCGCCACTGCCACCTCTGCCTGGCGCCGTGAGCGCAACCTTGAGATGCCCTCCATGCAGCGCTCCCGCCTGCGTCGGGTAGCTAAGGAATACGTGCGGCCCGGTGTTCACATTGCGGACCTTCACAGCTCCTTAGCGCTGGTCCAGGAGCAGCGTGCTCTGTGGGCAGGGTATGCAACAACCCAGCGGCACCCGGCTGTTCCTTCCGGCCTTGCCGATCTCGGTGCACTCTACCGGGAACTCGATGGCGAGCTGCGCCGCCTGGGTGATGCGCTCAAGTACACCTCCGATGGTGGAGCCCTGCACGGGACGCGGTATGCCCAACTCATGGAACGGTTGGAGCGGCTCGTTGCAGACACAGCCACGTTGGAGACGCTTCCTGAGCGGACGCTCCTTATCGAGGAAATGCGCGAGCACGGGCTCGGTGAACTGCTGGCGGATCTTGCTGCCCGGGAAGTCCCGGCGTCTTCTGTAGCCGCCGAACTGGATCTGGCTTGGTGGCAGTCCGCGCTGGAGGCGATGATCAGCGGTGATGATTACCTCGCCATGTCCGACGGTGATTCACTGCGCCGCCTCGAAGCTGAATACCGCCTTGCGGACCAAGCCCACATTGCCAGTGGCGCCGCTCGCCTCCGTTGGCAGCTGGCCCAGAAATGGCGTCAGGGTCTCCTTGAACATCCCAGGCAGGCGGAGCTACTCCGCGCCCTGTTGAAGGATGGCCGGGTGACGCTGCCCGCCCTGAGCGCCCAGGCCCCGGACCTGGTACCCCTGCTGGTGCCGGTATGGTCCGTCAGTCCTTACTTGCTCACCGGGGTGCTCCCGGCCGAGCAAAAATTCGATGCCGTGGTGATCATCGACGCCGAATCCACTTCATTGCAGGCTGTTCTCCCGGCCATCGCCCGGGCACGCCAGGTAGTTGCCTTCGGCGACGCGAAAATTGCCCATGCGCGCACGTTCAGCGTCGCCGTGGAGCCGCCTGTGGCCGGGGTAGCCAGCCACGAGAATGTGGACAGTGCCTTCAAGGCATTGGCCAGGGTCCTTCCCACCTGGCAGCTGAACTGGGTCTACCGTGCGGTGGACGAGGACCTGATCCTCCAGTTGAGCAAAAACTACTACGACGGTGGCCTGCGTCGTTTGCCCGACGGCAACTCGGTCACCGGCTTGGACCGTTCGATCCACGTAGAGTACATACCGGACGGCACCGGGCTGCCCGGGGCGGACCATGAGGGCGTTGAGTCCGTCACCGCGGAGGTCAACCGCGTTGTGGATCTTGTGTTCGAACACGCAAGGCTCCGGCCCCGTACATCACTCGCCGTGGTGACGGCGAGCCTGCGCCATGCTGCCAGGATTGGCGAAGCCATCAGGCTGCAATTGCCCAACCACCCCCTGCTGTCCAGCTTCTTCGGAGCCGGCCCCGAGTCTTTCCGTGTGGTGGACCTTGAGCGCGCACAGGGCCTTGTACGCGACCATGTGATCTTCTCACTGGGCTATGGCCGCACACCGCATGGCCGTGCGCTCCATTCCTTCGGTCCGTTGTCCGCCGAGGGCGGGCGTAACCGTTTCGCCCTGGCAATGACACGTGCCCGGCGCTCCATGCACGTCCTGACGTGCTTCCGGCCCGAGGATCTCGACCTTGATCGCCTGGCCCATGGTGCTGTGGACTTCTACGAACTCCTGGACCGGGAGCTCTCCGGCAACAGCAACCTCGGAACGCCCGCCTCCCGCGCTGTCGCCAGTGAGCAGGCTTTAGGTGAAGATCCGTTGGTGGCCGATCTGGGCGACCGTTTGCGCGCCCGCGGAGCCAGGGTATGGCATCTCTACGACGGCGTGCTGGATATAGCGGCGGCTGCGGACCCCGTCCACACCATTGGCCGGGAGGGTGCTGAAATCCCCACCCCCGTTGCCATCGAATCCGATGGTACTGAACGCTACCGGCGGATGAGCGTCCGTGAACGGAGCCGCCTGCGGCCGCAACTGTTGGAGCGCATGGGATGGCGCTATATGTCGCTCTGGACGATCGAGGTCTTCACCGATCCTTCGTCCTGCGCGGACCGGATAGGCTCCTACTTGGGCCTTGAGAATCACCTTGCACAGTCTGCCTCCACCCACAGTGGTTTCCTTCACGCCCCTGAGGAAGAATTGACCTCGGTAACTGACCAGCCTCTGTTGGCCGGAGATTCCGTTGAGCATGCTGAGGGTGAAGAACCTCAACACGACGTCCATGAAGCAGAGAATTCGAAAGAAGCACCACTGATGGATCAGGAAACAGGCGGCGAGGACCGCGCTACGGAGGAAACCGGCGAGAACACCGGTGGTCCTACGGAAGCGGCCGGGGAACCGAAGTCCCCGGCAGCCAAGACCGGCCCGAGCGGGATTCTGCCCACCAAGGCCGCTGAGGATGATCCCCGGCGGTGGGGCGATGACTCCAACTACGACCATGAGCAGTGGCTCAAGGAACAGAAACCCCCGCACTGGGGCTGAGCGGACAATGATCGTTGAGAAGCCCGCTAGGGGCTAACCAAAACAAAGAAAAGCTTGCCTTGCGTTGATGCGCCGGCAAGCTTTTCTGCTTGTTGAGGATCAGCCGCCACCACCACCAGACCGTCGGTGTCACCTGTACCCAGCCATTCACCGGGCTTGCCGCCCTGGGCTGACGTCCAGAGTACGGGTACAGGTCCTGCGAGGACCTGGCTTTGCCGTGATTCGTCATAGGACCCCGCTGCCGTGAGGACCACTGATACCAGCTGACCGGGGGAGAGTAGCTGGATGGACGAAGGATCGGCCATCCGGAGGGGGACAGCTGCCGATCCCACGGGTGCGCCTATCAGAAGGCCGGGTCCCAGCAGACTCGTCTCCGAAGGGATCTGTCCCTTACCCAGAGGGGACGCAAGTTGGCGGCCAACAAGGGCGCCGACGCTGTCCAAAGCTCCGCTGCTCGCGAGATTGGGTGGTACCTCAACAGTGGTGAAGTCCGCTGCGGTGAGGTGGGTCCCCGTTGGAAGGTCCCGGGCTGCCACGAGGACGCTCACCTGTTGCTCAGACGCAGGGGTGAGTTCCTGGACTGCGATGCCGGCAGCCACGCATAACAGCAGCGCTACTGCCAAGCGGCGGTTACGTGCAATCCAGGAACCAAATCCCGTCCGGCGCCCGCGCTGACCTGAGCGCCCTCCTGGACGACCGCGGTTGAACCGTGAACTGGTCCGGGAGCGGGAATGCGGTTGCAGGGAGCGCGAAGGGCTGATGGGCGGCCAAGTACCGGCGGCTCGCGATGAGCGTTCAGCACGGGCGAGGAGGGCGCTGCGTGACATATGTGGCATGCCGCCACGGTAGCCAGCTTCCCGGGCCGCAAACAGCGCCCGGGTGCCCTATGTGGAAAACCAGTTAGTTGGTTGCCGCTGCAGTTGCCGGTGCTGCTGAAGGCGCGGGTGTAGAAGCAGCAGGCGCCGCTGAAACAGTGCTGCCCTTGGCATCCCGGGAATCAGTCCGGTAAAACCCGGAGCCCTTGAAAACGACGCCTACGCTGTTGAACTTCTTCCGCAGGGCGCCTTTGCATTCGGGGCACTCCGTCAAGGAGCTGTCAGAGAAGGACTGGACGATGTCGAAGGCATGGTCACAGTCTTTGCAAGCGTATGCGTATGTGGGCACTGAGTTCCTCCTTTAGGACAAAGTTCAGGTCCTGGGCAGCGTCGGTGGAGATAGTCCGCCTTAGCAGTCACAGGGCCTGAGTGCTAATTCTATCATCGGTCGCCGCAGGGCGTACCCGCGGTAGTTCCGGCCTCACTTGATAAGCCGGCCACCATCAGCGCTGCTCGGCGTCGTCGCCGAGTTCAACCACTCCGGACGGTGTCAGCACTTGACGCACGGGGCGATCAAAGGCCTCGGCGGGAATGGACCCCGAAGGTAACAAATCGTCGTCGAACACTACGGCGATGGTGGGCGGCCTGCCGCCGGAAGCATCCAGGCCTTGGAGGAGCCTGTCGTAATAGCCGCCTCCCTGGCCGATCCGGTTGCCGTCCCGGTCCACCGCCGTCGCGGGCATGAAGATCCCCGCGGTACCGGCAACTACCGAGCTCTCCAGCCGCTCACCCTCCGGCTCGTCTATCGGCGCAAAGGTGGACCGGACAAATGCTGTGTCAGGTGTCCAATACACCCAGCTCAAAAGCCGCCCCGGCTCGCAGACGGGCAGTAGCACCCGGTGCCCGGCCTTGTGCAGGGCTGTGATCAAAGGGATGGTGGGCGGCTCGAAAGCGACGCCCAGGTACACGGCAAAGGTCGAGGAAGCGCCGGGGGAGACCTTGGCCGCCCAGGCCGTGCCATGCTGTGCAAGGGACTCTCCAGCGCGAGCCAGGTGTTCAGGACTGAGGGCCCGCCTGTGCAGCCGCCGACTGCTGCGAATGTCTTCCTTCGATGCCATCTCTGTCCGTTCGGGTGGTTGTCGCGCGCCGGTTGAGCTGCAGAGGTTATCCACTGCGGAAAACCAAATGTGCTAACGACGCGGCGAGGGGTTTAGCCGTTGGTGTGTTCCGTCCGTTACATTAGTCCGGTGACTCTAGAAAACAACGCTGTCCGCAAGGCCGTCATTCCCGCAGCAGGCCTTGGCACCCGCTTCCTGCCCGCCACCAAGGCGATGCCAAAGGAAATGCTGCCCGTGGTGGACAAGCCTGCCATCCAGTATGTCGTCGAAGAAGCGGTCAAGGTGGGCCTGCATGACGTCCTGATGATTACAGGGCGCAGCAAGCGGGCACTCGAAGACCACTTTGACCGTGTGCCGGCTCTTGAGGCCACGCTTGCTGAAAAGGGCGACACCGCCAAGCTTGAAGCCATTCAGTCCGCCACCAACCTCGGTGATATCCACTACGTCCGCCAGGGCGACCCTAACGGCCTCGGTCATGCTGTCCTTCGTGCAAAGCAGCACGTTGGGTACGAGCCCTTCGCCGTTCTGCTCGGCGATGACCTGATCGATGCCCGTGAAGACCTGCTGAGCGAAATGATTGCTGTTCAGCAGAAGACCGGTGGTTCCGTTGTTGCACTCATCGAGGTAGAGCCTTCCAAGATCAGCGCCTATGGTTGCGCCGATGTTGAGGACAACGGTGAAGATGGCTACGTGCGCATCAAGCAACTCGTCGAAAAGCCTTCTCCGGAAGAGGCGCCCTCCAACCTTGCCGTGATTGGACGTTACGTGCTGCACCCGGCCGTGTTCGACGTCTTGGAGAAGACGGCTCCCGGTCGCGGCGGAGAAATCCAGTTGACCGATGCCCTTGAGGTGCTTGCTGCCGGCGAAGGTGAAGGTTACGGCGTCTACGGCGTTGTGTTCCGTGGCCGTCGTTACGACACCGGCGACAAGCTCAGCTACCTCAAGGCCTGCATCGAGCTTGCCTGCGAACGCGAAGACCTCGGTCCTGAGCTTCGCGAGTGGCTGCCCAACTTCACCGCCACACTTCCCAAATAGACAAATGATGTATGGCTCTGCGATCTGGCCGGTAACGCTGGAAAGCGGAGACCTGCTGCTCCGGCCCATTCGATACCGCGACAAGCGGGAATGGTCCGAAGTCCGTTCGCGGAACAGCGAGTGGCTGGCGCCGTGGGAGGCGTCCAACCCGGCTCCGGGTGGGCGCCTGCCCAGCTACCGTCAAATGGTGGGGTCCTTGAATGAGCAGGCCCGTCAGTCAACCGCTTTGCCGTTTCTCATAGTTGAGAGAACGGCCGGTTTTCGCGAGCCGCAAATCGTCGGCCAGTTGACGGTCTCATCCATCGTGTGGGGATCGGCCATGATGGCCACCCTTGGATACTGGGTTGATAAAGACCGGGCCGGGCGCGGCATCGCTCCAACGGCGGTTGCCATGGCAACCGACCACTGCTTCCGGGTGCTGGGCTTGCACCGTATGGAAATCAACATCCGTCCAGAGAACTCTCCGAGTTTGAGGGTTGTGGAGAAGCTCGGATTCCGCGATGAAGGTTACCGGGAACGCTACCTGCACATCAACGGCGAATGGGCTGATCACCGCTCTTTTGCGTTGACGGCCGAGGAGGTGCCGGAAGGACTCCTGCGCAGGTGGCTGAGAGGATAAACGGGCAGGTCATCGGCCATTTCGCTCATATCTCCAGTCATTTGCGGACTCGCCCACGACACACCGGCCGCAATGCCGCCGCACCCGGCGATTTGCTTCTACGGTTTTGAATGTGGACTTCCCTCTCAGCAGCTCAGTGATACTCGTGGTCACTGTCGCGCTGTGGATGGTCTGGGTGGCGCCCTATGTTTTGCGGAACAGGCGCCAACAAGTCCAAACGGCCACTGTTCCAGCAGGGGCTTTTGATGACGAACCAGACGAAACGCAGGCAGGGGTGGTACTGACTTTGGCACCTCAGCAGGAGAAACCGATGGAGACCATGCACAGCAAAGCACCGGCGTCGCCCCAGGACTCCCCAGCGGCGGAGTCCTCGCTCCGGAAGGCGCCCCCTACGCCGTTCACTATCCGTTACGCCCGGCTCACGCTCGCCTTGGCAGGCCTGGCCCTGTTAGTTACGGCCGCGGTGTCAGGGGTTCTCAGAATTCTCGGCATCGGTTCTGTGTGGTTGCCGCTGGTTTCCCTCATTGGCGCTGTGCTGGCTGTCGTTACCTTGCGTAAGCTCGCCTTGCGGGACCTTCGTGAACGGCGGGCTCGCCGTGCGGCTCAGGCCTCACCCATCCCCACACCTGCCCGGTACTTGCCCAAGGAGCCGCTTGTCGCAGCGAAGGAAACCACGGTTTTCGACGCCGAAGCCTCTAGCCGTGAAGCTGCGCGATTGTCAGCCAAGGAATTGCGTGAGGCAGCGCTTGCTGTGGCAGTTGCCGCAGGCGATAAATCCGCTCAAGTTGCCAACGACTCCAAAGGGGCCAGCTGGCAGCCGGTTGAGGTCCCCAAGCCAACGTACGTGGCCGCTGCGAAAGCACAGCGCCCAGCTCCAGAGCCCTTGGACCTGCCCGAGGCACCAAAGCCCGTTGGCAAGCCTGTGCTGAAGCAGAACGTTGAGCAGGCCGAGGCAGCAGTTGCTGTAGTGGCCACTGCTAAGAACCACAGCGCCCTGAGCAACTTGGACGATGTCCTGCAGCGTCGCCGCGCCTAAGTCCTGGAATCGACCACAGGTGCAAGGCCAGGAGACGTTCGTGTGGTGGTTGGAAAAGCGCAGGGAAAGTTTGTAGCCTAGGGACACTGGCCGGGCAGTTGAGGCTCTCGGTCCAGGGGCTATAGCTCAGTTGGTAGAGCGCTTCGTTCGCATCGAAGAGGTCAGGAGTTCGAATCTCCTTAGCTCCACAGATTTTATTGCACTCAATCGTTCAAGTGCGGAAGTATCCACCATGCCGGCTGAGCGAAACATGCGCTGCGCGAATGAGGTTGGACCGTGATGCAAGGCAGCGGTCCGTTGTTTGCCTCAGCGCCGGGAGTGCTTGGGCGGCGTCGTCGAAATGATTTTCACGGATCATTGATTCCATCGCCCGGCACTGGTGCTCTGTTTCCAAGGCGCCCACCATGGCTGAACTGATCTTCAGGCTGAGGAGTGCCGTTGTGGTCTCTGATGCGTCGCCCTCATCCACAGCATGAACGATCCTTTCCACCCGTTGGGGGAGCATTGAAAGGTACTTCGCCAAGAACCGCAATGCCGGCCTCGGGTTTCCAAGCTCGTCGGCTAGTGACTGGATTCGGCTCAAGTCCCAGTCGCCGGCGGCAGCGCTACGCGGCGCTTTCATCCCCGGCTCCTACTGTTACTTGCGGGGCTGTGTTGTCCGGGTTTTTGGTCCAGATGGAGGCGAGCATTCCGATGACGAGGATGGCGGGTGCGCCGTACATGAGGGTGTTCATGACGATGGGTTCGCGCAGGGCCCGGATGGCGTTGCCAACGTAGGGGATGGTGGCTACGTGCTTGTCCACGGTTTTGCCTTGGAGGGTGGCGATCCAGGGGTCGAGGCCGTTGTTGGCGTCGCCTTTGGTCTGGACTGCGATGCCGCCGTCGGCGGTGGTGGTGATCTCGGTGATGCGGTGGGTTTCCACGCGCTGGTCTTCGACGGGGATGTGGTAGGTGATGATGTCGCCTACTTTGACGTCGGTGGTGGGGGTGGGGACGGTGACCACGACGTCGCCCGGGTTGATCAGCGGGGCCATGGAACCGGTGAGCATGGTGGAGGTTTGGTAGCCCAGGATCCGTGGCCCGATCGCCAGGAACAGGAACACCAACGCGCCTAGGATCAGCATGCCCACGCCGATGCCCTTGACCACTTTGCCGGCAATCCGACGGAACCGGCCCGAAGTGCCAGCGGCGCTGGCAGCAGTTGTAGGGGCCGCTGCGGGCTGCTTCACAGCGGCGGTCTCGGCGGCGGTTACGGACTTTGCGGCTGAACGCCGGCCGTGGACGGCGGGGGTGGAGATGGTGCTCAGTGCGCTCATGCCTGGCGTTCCTTTCAGGTGTTCGTTGTGCTTTTAGTGTCTCTGGACAGGCTCAAGGGTTGGTGTGCAATGCCCTCAAGACTTGCTCAGGATATGGACCGGGGACCGGCCTGAAGGGCAAACGGGCCGGCCCCCGGGGCCTTGGGTGGGAGCCTTTGGCTCCCTCTGGCTTTACTTGGTGGTTTCGGTGCGTTGGGTGCCGGTGAAGGCGAAGGCGATGGTGGAGGTGGCGCCTTGGAAGTCGTTGTTCGCGGTGGTGGGGAACGCGGTGGTGACTTTGAGGTTGTCGGTCTTGGCCGAGGTCAGCGAGGTGAGGTTGTTCAGGACCTTGTTCGCTGCGATGACCGGTCCGGAGGCCAGGACGGTGGTCTTGGTCCCGGTGCAGTTATAGGGGGCTGCGGCGCCGGTCCAGGCCACGGAGCAGTTTTCGATGGTCAGCTGCAGGCCGTTGGTCACGTCCGTGGTGAGCAGGGATGCGGTGGTGCCGGCGTTGGTGGTGAGGGTGACGTTGTTCAGGTCCGAGTTGCCGGTGTTGGCCAAGGTGACGAGTTTTTCGACCTTGTCGCCGGGCAGCAGTCCAGCGACCGGGACGTTAAGGGTGTTCGCCGGGCCGGGTGCGCCCAGGGCGATGGTGACCGTTCCTGCGGTGACGGCTTGGGAGGCGGAGGTCGAAGAGGTGAACGCGCCGTAGGTGCCCATGCCGGCGACGGCGGCTGCGGTGCCGACCAGTGCGACGGAAGCGAGGATCTTGCCGGAGGTGGTCTTGAGGCTGATGGCCATGGGAATCAGTTTCCTTTCGGGAGGCCACCGTGAGACCGGCCGGCCGTTCGTTTCCAGCCTGTGTGGCTGACAAGAACTACTGTGCCGGGCCAGAATCAAGAACAAATCCTGCATACCCGCAACACTTCCTCAGGAAAACCTCAAGACTCCCGCACAGGTCCAGACTGGAACTCCGATACTGTTGCCCGTGGAAGTAGGCTGTAGGTGTGAGTCAACCGCTGATGAATCAACCGCTTGACGAGGGTCCCTTTTATCACGGGACGAAGGCCGACCTCACGACGGGCGATCTCCTGAGTCCCGGCTTCAGATCCAACTATCGTCCTGAAGTCGTGATGAATCACATCTACTTCACAGCTCTTCGGGATGGCGCGGGGCTGGCTGCCGAGCTCGCTGCCGGCGATGGCGAACCGCGCGTCTATGCCGTTGAGCCAACCGGAGCTTTCGAGGACGACCCGAATGTGACGGACAAGAAATTTCCTGGCAACCCCACCCGGTCTTATCGCAGCAGCGCCCCCCTCAAAGTTATCGGTGAAGTTGACGGGTGGACTCGCCTAACTCCTGAGGCGCTGCAGGAGTGGCGGGTACGACTGGCGGCGATCGTTGCGGACGAACGCGGCGAAATCATCAACTAAGGATGACGAACACGAAGGGTGCGTTAGCCTGCCAGGCAGCCATTGTTTCGCGCATCCAGCATGTATATCGTTAAGTATCGTTCAGTATCGTTCACGACCAACCGAGGTGAGCTTGATGCACAATTCATTCCCTGCAAGCGGATTTATGGGTAACAACCTTGACGGCATGTGGCAGGCCGTGGAGGAGTTCAGGTCGCGGTTTGAAAAGCGCTCCGGAACCCGTGCTGGACGGGGTGAGTTGAGGACAGCCATTCTGGCCCTCCTCGCTGAACGACCCATGCACGGTTATCAGATCATCCGTGAAATCGAAGAGCGCAGTGGCGGAAGCTGGAAGCCAAGCGCCGGCTCGGTGTACCCCACCTTGCAACTGCTGGCAGATGAGGGTTTCGTCAGCACTGAGGAATCCAATGGCCGCAAAATATACTCCCTCACTGAGGCGGGCCGCGAAGATGTCGCAAGCGCCGAAACGGCAGCGCCTTGGGAATCCACAGGCAGCACCTCAGGTTTCGCGGCATTGCCCAAAGCGGGGGTGGAGCTTGCCCAGGCTGCTGCGCAAGTAGGGCGGACAGGAACCCCCAAACAGGTGCAAGAGGCCGTGACGGTGCTGGAAGAGGCTCGTCGTCGGCTGTATTCGATCCTCGCCCGGGACTGAAGGGAGTGACGTCGCTTCGACGCGACCGGACAGATCCCATGGCCGGGGAAGCCCGTGCCCGCTATCGTCGAATCCTCAGGTTTGCTGCATGGCATTTGCTGGTGACCTGGTGGTTTGAGCTGTTCCTTCCTCGTGTGGGCCTGCGAAAACTGACTGAACGCAGCCGTTCGCGGAGGATGCAACGCTTTGCCCGGCGATTCCATGGCCTCGCCGTGGAGCTTGGTGGGCTAATGATCAAGGTAGGCCAGTTCATGTCCTCCCGGCTGGATGTTCTACCGCCTGAGATTACGGCTGAACTGGAGGGCCTTCAGGACGAAGTGCCGCCGGTTCCCTTCCCCGCCATCAGGGCCCTTGCCGAGGCGGAGCTGGGGGCGCCCTTGGAATCAGTGTTCGCTTCGATAGAGGAGTCGCCCATAGCCGCGGCATCCTTGGGGCAGGCGCACCGGGCGAAGCTGCTCGCGGGCAATGCCGAGGATACTGGCCTAAGCAGCGTGGTTTTCAAGGTACAAAGGCCGGGCATCGACAAGATCGTGGACGTCGATCTTGCCGCTCTGCGACGGGTGGGAGGCTGGCTTAGCCGCATCCGCCTCGTCTCAAACCGCGCCGATGTTCCTGCTCTGATCAAGGAGTTTGCGCAGACCAGCCTTGAGGAGATCGATTACCTTAATGAGGCCGCAAATTCAGAGCGCTTTGCAGCTGATTTCGCCGCCGATGGCAGGGTGACCGTGCCGGGGGTGGTTTGGGAACGGACTACACGCCGGGTGCTCACCCTGGAAGACGTCACAGCCATCAAGATCACGGACGCAGAGTCGCTTCGTATGGCGGGGATTGACCCGGCGGAGGTTGCCCCCGTTTTCGCGTCAGTGATGTTTGACCAATTGTTCACCAAGGGCTTCTTTCACGCCGATCCACACCCCGGCAACATCTTTGTCACACCCGATTCCGGGTCAGTGGAACATCCATGGAAGCTGACGTTCATCGACTTCGGCATGATGGGGGAGGTTCCTGCGAAGACCAGAAGCGGATTGCGCAAGCTCCTGATTGCGGCTGCTTCGCGGGATGGAAGGGGGCTCGTGGCTGCCATCAGCGATGTTGGCGTTCTCATGCCTTCGGCTGACACGGCCGAGCTGGAGCGGGCCATGACGCAGCTCTTCGCACGCTTTGGCGGCATGGGCTTTGCCGAACTTCGAGAAGTGGACCAACGGGAATTTCGAGATTTTGGGACGGAGTTCGGCAGCGTCATCAGGTCGCTTCCGTTTCAGCTGCCGGAGAATTTCCTGCTCATCATCCGCGCCATGTCACTGACGTCGGGTGTATGTAGTTCGCTGGATGCCCGGTTCAACTTGTGGGACTCGGTGGAACCCTACGCTGCGCAACTGCTGCGGGATGAGCGCGGCAATCTGGTAACTGACGTCGCAGGGCAGGCATTCGAGGCCGCGGCGGTCGCCTTGCGATTGCCGAAACGGCTGGATGGGCTGGTTACCCGGTTCGAAGACGGAACACTCCAAGTATCCAACCGCCGTCTGGAACGACAAATGTCCCGGCTTATTATCCTGGCGCGGCGAGCAGTAGCTGCCGTGATCTTTGCAGCCCTCCTGGTGGCTGGATCGGTGATGAGAGCTGACGACCTCGTACTTGGCAACGTGGTGATGATCGCGTCGGCGGTTCCGCTGCTCTATGGTCTGTGGCCCGGCCGCGGCAATCTGTGAGACGACTCCGTCGTCGTAGAATTGCGCTGTGACTGAGACCCCTACACCCCATCCCGAGGCCTCCGGCAAGATGTCCGGACCCATCCTGGTAGGCGTGATGCCCGGGCAGCAGCCCGCAGTCCTGGAGCAGGCAGCACGGTTTGCCGCCCGTGCGGGCCTGCCACTTGTTTGCGCGTATGCCGACGTCACGGTGTATCCAGTCGATGGGACCACCGGAGGGCCGGCAGCGCCCATCGACCCCGATACCGTTGATGGAGCCCAAGGGATCCCGGAATCACTAGCGACCACCATTGCCCAACTCTTGGCTGATCAAGACGTTGAGTGGTCCATTGTCCCGCTTGCAGGGGAACCAGCGCACGCCTTGGCCCGCGAGGCCAGGAGCATCGGCGCCTCCATGATTGTGGTGGGCACCCGTGAGCATAAGCTGACGGCCGCGATCAAGGAACTGACGGCTGGTTCCGTGGCCCGGCATCTGTTTCATCGGCAGGACGTGCCGGTCCTTGTGGTGCCCGTGAACCCCCGGGTCCCGGACGACGATGACGAGGACTGAGGCAAGCAAGCCAGTTCACCTTCACTGGGGTTTCATCGGCATCGTGGCGGCAGGCGGCGTGTTCGGAACGCTCGCCCGGTACAGCCTTGGACTGGTGATCCCAGCGCCGGATGCCTGGCCGCTGCCTACCTTGGTCATCAACCTCTCAGGTGCCTTGGCCCTGGGGGCCCTGCTGGAAGGACTCTCGCGCAGGGGGCCCGACGTCGGCAGCCGCCGGGTTGTGCGCCTCGCCTTGGGTACGGGGTTCCTGGGCGCGTTTACGACGTACAGCACACTGGCTTTGGATGCCATCCACTTATTCAGAGCGGATGCGGCCCCGGAGGCTGCCGGGTACCTCGCAGCGAGCTTGTTCGGCGGGGCCGCTGCCACTACTGCCGGCATCTGGTTGGGTGCCTGGCATCACCGTCGCGTTACCGGGCGTGTGCCGTGACGGTGATACTTCTCGCCCTTGCTGGCGGAGTCGGTGCAGCGGTCAGGTTTATGGTGGACGGATTGATCCGCCAGCGCCTCAGGACTGCACTTCCCTGGGGAACCATCCTGATAAATGTCACGGGCTCGTTTGTTCTCGGGTTCCTTGCCGGACTGGTAATGCGGGGCCAGGCGCCGGAGTCCCTGTTGCTAATACTGGGGACGGGCTTCCTGGGCGGGTACACGACCTTCAGCACGGCGAGTCTGGAGACCATCAGACTGGTACAGAGTGGAAGGGTGGGTTTGGCGCTCATCAATGGATTGGGATCCATGGTGGCGAGCGTTATCTCTGCTGCGGCCGGTGTTGGGATCAGCCTTCTGCTGCCTTGAGTAGTGGCCAACCTCACCAATAAAAGTGTCATGCCCCGGCTGTAGGATCGAGCCATGGCTAAGAAGACTTTCAATGAGCTGTTGTCCGCCCAGGTTGCCAATGAGTTTGCGGCCTCCCAGCAATACATCGCCGTGGCTGTGTATTTTGATGGCGAAGACTTGCCACAGTTGGCCCGCCACTTTTATCGCCAGTCCCTGGAAGAGCGCAACCACGCCATGATGATGGTCCAGTACATGCTGGACCGCAACGTCCACGTGGAGATTCCGGGCATCGCCCCGGTTCGCAATAACTTCGCCAACGCCAAGGAGCCCATTGCGCTCGCCTTGGAGCAGGAAAAGGAAGTCACCCGCAACATCGAGGAGATGTTCCGTGTTGCCCGTTCAGAGGGCGATGCCTTGGGTGAGCAGTTCATGCTGTGGTTCCTGAAGGAGCAGGTTGAGGAAGTTGCCTCCATGACCACGCTGCTGAACATCACCGAGCGCGCCGAGAACCTCTTCGACATCGAGAATTATGTAGCCCGCGAAACCGTTGGCGACGGCGGTCACGACGCCAGTGCTCCCTCCGCGGCCGGCGGCGTCATTTAGCTGCCAGCCTCGGGGTATTTACTACAGGAGGCCGTTGGAACCTTACCTTCCGGCGGCCTCTTCGCGTTCCAAGGCCTGGTCCGGATGGGATCGGCTCAGCGGGGATAACCGGCTGGCGATGCGCGCGAGATCCACGGGTAGAGCGTTGCCGTTAGGCTCGATGTCCCAGTCGAGGGGGCCGTTGCCGATCAGGAAGAGGGTGATGTCCTGGTCGTAGAGCACATCCACCACGTTGCTGAAGCGCTGCCAGGCCGGCGCGGACGCAGCGTCACCTACCGCTGGCGAAGGGACGTCGTCGATGACCCACGTCCTGAATGTTTCGGCCAGGACCAGAAAGTCCGACGTCGAGGTCAAGCCACCGCACAGTTCCGCAAAACCAACCCATAGAAGGTCCGGGTCGGAGTTCTTGACCACTATCGGCTGGGTTGTCGGTTGCACAACACGTCCCCGGGCTGGCGGCGGCCGGAAAAGTCCGAGGCGGCCCAATTGTCCGCGCGTACCGGGGTAATGATGCGTCCGGATCGAAATGCCCCGGTCTCCCTGGCAGGGCGGGTTCCAGTGGCTGGATAGCGCCGAAAGTCCGTGCTGCCGTTGATCTCCACCACGTCCATCATGTCCTTGATGGCTTCAATGGTGGGCAGGAAATGGTCATGCCATAGGGGATTGGGCAGCAAATCGTCCGGGGCGTAGTTGGATGTCACCACGAGGGAGACGCGACGCTGCGCGGCGGTCCGCAAGAGTCGGGAAGCTTCGTGGCGGCTTTCGGGGAAGCGCCCGACGGCGGCCTGTCACCTGGGCGCCAAAGGTCGCCAACCGCTCAGCTGCTTGCCGCTGGCTGGGTTCAAAGGCAAAACCGGACTGCCCGGCGTCGTGTGCCATGCCCTCGAGTAAAGTCCTGGCAATGTCGCGTTGACTTTGAGGACGTCCCAAGGAAGGCGTCACAGCCAACCTTTGCGTTTGAAGATGGCGTACATGAGGAGGGCTGCGCCAAACATCAGCCCTACCGCCAGGGGATAACCGAAGTCCCAGTGGAGTTCGGGCATATGGTCGAAGTTCATTCCGTAGACGCCGGCTACGAAGGACGGCGCAAACAAGATGGCCGCCCAGGATGAGATCTTCTTGACCTGCTCGTTTTGGGCGGCGCTTGCCTCGTTTTGGCGGTTGGCCGTTAGCGTCCCATCAAGGGTGAGCGCATTCTGGAGGAGGTCCCTGAACGAGTTGGCCCTTGAGATCACCCGTTGGACGTGGTCCTCCACATCACGGAGGGAGCGCTGGAGCTCGATGTCAACGCCGTACTTTTCGAAGCCCTTTTCCAGGAGCACCATCATGTCCGGCAGGGGGTGGATGGCACGCTGGAACTGGATCACTTCACGGGCCAGCTCATAGATACGACGTGAAACAGCGCTGTCGCCGCTGAAGAGCTGGTCTTCGATCTCGTCGATGTCGTTTTCCAGGCCTGCGACCACGGGAGCGTAATCATCCACCACTTGGTCCAGGAGGGCGTACAGCACAGCCTCGGGGCCATGGCGAAGGAGATCGGGGCGCTCCTCAAGCCGTTTGCGCACTCGAGCCACGCCACCGGTTTCGGCATGGCGGATGGTCACCACAAAGTTTGGTCCGGTGAAGACATGGAGCTCGCCGAATTCCACCGTCTCGGTTTCGTCCAGGTACCGGGCCGGCCGTAGGACGGTGAACAGGTTGTGGTCGTAGCGCTCCAGTTTGGGCCGTTGGTGCGCCGATACGGCGTCCTCCACGGCGAGGTGGTGAAGCCCGAACTCGTGAGCGACGGCGGCCATCTCATCCTTGGTGGGACGGTACAGCCCAATCCAAGCCATGCCCCCATGTTCGGAGAGCGTCTCAAACGTCTGTTCAAGGTTATGAGGGGTGGCAGTGCGCACGCCGTCTACATATACGGCGTTGTCGATAATGGTCACTGGTTGAACGCTACTGCATGGCACCGATGATGGCGCCCGCAACGGTCATTGCCAAGAGGTCGTGGCCGGAATCAATGACGGTTACTGCGGTGGGGCGGCCAGCGAACCCGTTGTGAATGACGTGGCCCCCGGCACGGAATACCAAGGCAAGGATGAGGGCAAGGAAACCGCCCGCAACAAAAGTATTGAGATCCAGGGCGCTGATGAGGACGGCCAGGAGAATGCTGGTCACGGCCGCTGCCACCATCATGGGAACCCAGATGCCCGCTCCGCCTTCGATGTTCTTGAGGTCGTCTTCGGTCTTACCGATTGCCTGCATCCACCTGCGGCCCAGAACGGCCGGCATGTACCAGACAAAGCCGATCACCATGGATGAAACGAAAGCCAGAAGTACGGCGAGCCAGTTGATCTGGGAAATGTGTGAGAGCCAATCCATGCCTAAAAGCCTAGTCCGTTTAGCCCTCCGAGCCGGCGCTCCGGCCCTCTTGCCGGGGCCGTGTTGGCGTTGCCGCCATCCTGCCGATCAATGGCTCCGTGCGGTACGGGATATGGGTGTGCAGAGCAAGCACCGTTTCGGTTCTGATGACTCCCTTAGTGCGAAGCACCGAGCGCAATGCAGACTGCAGGTTGTGGGTGTCCGTTGCCACCACCCGGCACCACAGGTCGCCGCGACCGGAAATTTCGTGGACCTCCAACACTTGGGGGATCAGGCGCAAGGCGCCAATAACGCCGTCGAGTTCCCGGTGGGTGACTTCAATGGTCACAAAGGCGACGACGTCGTACCCCACCTTTTCGAGGTCTACTTCCCGTCCGGCTGCATGAAGCACCCCGGACCGGAGAAGGCGCTTGACCCGGCTTTGAGCAGTGTTACGCGCTATGCCCAGTTCCTCGCTCAACTCGGCGATCTGGATGCGTGGATCCTTGATGAGTTCCAGGAGGATCTTCAGGTCCATGGGGTCAAGGGTGTTCAAATGTTCACTCCAGCTCATTTGGCTCGCAGTACTTTGAGTATTTTGCTCAATTCTTGCATCTCCATAGCTCTTCGAGGTCAGTGCCATTGCATTCTGTTGCCATCAATACTTGGCCGGACTGCGCTTCCCACAAGGAGATCAACAGCCCGGCCACCGAGCCCGAAGGCAATGAAATGACTGTCTTGAGCGAACTCCGCATGCGCCCGGCCACAGCCGCGCGCTGGGGATGGGATGCCTCCACTACCGCCAGGCTGGTCCTGGCAGGGGTTGTGATCTTTACGCTGCTGGTTGGCGCCAACCTCGCTACGCCCTTGTATCCCTTGCTCCAAGCCAGGCTCGGAATGTCATCGCTGGGCGTCACTGTCGCTTTCTCGAGCTACGTCCTTGCCCTGGTAGCTGTCCTCATGGTGGCCGGCCACTGGTCAGACCACATAGGGCGGAGGGCGGCGCTGGTCCTGGCTGTCCTTGTCGGTTTGGCAGGCGGGATCATCTTCGCCAATGCGGACTCGCTGGTCTGGTTGTGCCTTGGCAGGGCGCTGCAGGGCGTGGCCGTGGGACTTGCTACGGGAGCCAGCTCCGCGGCGCTGCGCGAACTGCTTCCCCAGCGACCTGACTGGGCCTCCCGTTTTACACTGCTGTCCTCAGCCGGAGGTGTAGCGGCAGGCCCCGCCATCGGTGGCCTCTTGTCGCTCTTGCCGGACCCCACCCGCACCCCGTACTACGTCCATTCGGCGGTGTTGATTGCTGCCCTCATTCCCCTGTGGCTCCTGAAGGCCAGGCCTGCGATCGCTCCGGCGGAAGGCCCCAAACCCCTCAAGGTCCTGGCTCCCCGGAAGCCGTCCATCTCCCGGGATGCCCGCGGAGCGTTCTGGATGGCTGCGGCAACGGGGTTCCTCAGCTTCGCGGTATTCGGGTTCTGCCTTTCGTTGGCACCCGGATACTTCGCCAGCGTGGTCCACGCCGATTCAAGGCCCCTGATCGGGCTGCTTGCCGGTGTCACTTTGGGTGCCTCGGCCCTGAGCCAGCTGCTGGGTGCCCGTGGAAGCTTGGTTGTTCCTGTGTCCCTTGGCGTGCTGGGGGTCTCGGTGGTTCTGGTGGGAGCCGCGGCGGCGTGGTCCAGCCCTTGGCTGCTGGTGGCTGCCAGCATAACTGCCGGGGTAGGCCAAGGGATTGCCTTCCGGCAGGTTTTCAACGAGGTGGCCGGAAAGGTCGAAGCAGCGCGTCACGCCCAGGTGATCAGCACCGTCTACGTCATCACCTACCTGGGCAGTGCTGTTCCGGTGATTGGGCTGGGACTGGCAGTCACCGCACTCGGCCTGCAGACCGCCGTCGTAGTTTTCACTGCTCTGTGCGGTGTGGCAGCCATGATCCTCGCGGCAGTGTCCCTGCGGAGTTCAGTGTCTCGCCGTAGCGCCCTGTCTCCTCGAGGTTCTTCGGGTTCCTGAGGTTTATTCGGGTAGCGGTCCGCGGTTGCCGGGAATGTGCTGGAAGACCATGGTGGTTTCGGTGTGGCCGACCACGGGATCAGTGGCGAGGTTGTCCAGGAGCCAGTTGCGGAGGTCATCTGTGTTGGCGACGGCTATGTGGAGGAGATAGTCCACTGAGCCGGTGGTGTGGAACGTGGAAATGACCGCCGGGAGCTTGGGGACCCGCGCCGTGAAGCGGTCAATCTGGTCACGGTCATGGGCGCGCAGGCGTACAGCGATGAGGGCCTGAACAGAGCGGCCGATGGCCGGCAGGCTCAAGACTGCTTCGAAGCCTTCAATGATTCCGCGTTCGGAGAGTGCCCTGGTGCGCATCAGGGCCGTGGAGGGGGCGATCCCCACAAGTTCAGCCAATTGCTTATTGGAGATGCGGGCGTCGTCCACCAACGCTGCGAGAATCCGTTCGTCGATCGCGTCCAGCGGCTCTGCGCTGCCCGGGCTTGACCGAACATTCTTCGTGGGGTTGCTCACGGATCCTCCTGAAATTGCCTTTCATTCATCTTAGGCCGTCAATTCTTCAGGTGACTATCGTTTCAGGGACGAGCGGGCGCCACGTCGCCGGTCCAAGCGTTGGAGCGGCTCGCTCAGGAGCATCAACAGCAGGGGCCAATTTCCCGCGCCGGGGATAACGACGGACAGGACCAGGGCCGCCAGGAAGAGCCCGGAAACGATGAAACTGGCTCGAATGCCCATAACAGCGTCGTCGTCAGACATCTGGTGGAGGTCAGGGTGGGACCGGAGGTAGATGCGGGCCATAAGAAGCATCAGGCTGGTGGCGAATAAGGTTCCTATATAGACCAGTGGCTGTGCCCAATCAGACTCCATCTGGGTGGATAGTGACGTCGCTACGGGCATCACCACAATGGTGAACATCCATCCAACCGTCAACCACAGCAAGCCCGCGTCTACACGCTTGACGCTGTGGAAGATCTTGTGGTGGTGAACCCAAAAAACGGCGATGAGGATGAAACTCAGGGCAAAACCGAGAAGGGCGTATTGTTCCTCCGCCAACCACTCAGCCGTAGTGCCGTCATGGTCCGCCAGTTCACCCACGCTCTCCATGAGCGGCAAGATCAACAACGTCAATGCAATCGCCACCACGGCATCCGTAAACGCCTGCAAACGCTCCGGTGACGACAGCTCCCGGTTTTTCGTGACCTGTGTCATGCCTCCGATTGTAGGGGCAGACCGCCTTGAATCAGCGGGAGTGGCGCGGTGGGCGGTGAACAATCAAAGTGACGGCCGCCGTCGTGCAAGACAGTGCGATCACGCTCAACGCCAAAGCCGGCCAGCCAAAAGCCTGAAAGGCAAGACCGCCCGCCCAGCCAATGACGCTGGAACCCAGGTAATAGGACAGGTTGTATAAGGACGCTGCTTGCGCCCTGCCTGTTGTGGCGATGGCCCCGGTCCACCCTGAGCCGACGCTATGGGCGGCGAAGAAGCCACCGGTGAAGATCACCAGCCCGGCCAAGGTGGCTACCAGGTTCTCCACCAACGTCATGGACAAACCTGCCGACATGATGGCGATACCGGCCACCAGAACGTTCCGCCGGCCAAACCTGGTGGTCAGACCCGCAGCCCAGCGTGAACTGACCGTCCCGGACAAATACGCCAGGAAGATGAGGCTGACAACGGTGGCGGGAAGCCCAAACGGTTCTGCATGCAAACGGAATCCGAGGTAGTTATAGACGGCCACGAAGCCACCCATGAGCAGGAACGCCTGCAAGTAGAGGGACAGCAGCTTGGGATTGCTTGAGTGCCCACCCAGGGTCCGGAGAGCTCCGCGAAATCCCAAAGCAGGGGTGGGGCTGAACCTGCGTTGCTTCGGAACAAGCACCAGGAACAGGACAGCTGAGACCGTGGCCAACAGGGATACCGCCAGGGCTGCGGCACGCCATCCCCAGAGTTCTCCAACGGGCCCGGCCACCAAGCGTCCGGCCAATCCGCCGAGTGTAGTTCCGGCAACGTAGGTGCCGGCTGCCAGCGCCGTGTGGACCTTGGTGACTTCCTCGTTGAGATACGCGATGGCGATTGCGGGGATGCCGCCCAAGGCCATGCCTTCCAAGGTGCGCAGTCCCAGCAACACAGGCACTGTGGGGGCCAGTGGCACCACCAGACCCAACAGCGTGGCGGTGGCGATTCCCAAGGTCATGGCGCGGACCCGCCCAATCCTGTCGGCCAGGAATGACCACGGAAGCACGGTGGCGGCCAGGCCTACGGTGGCGAGGGAAATGCTCAAGGCGGCTTCGGAGGCCGTGATCTGCAGCTCAGCCGCCATGAGGGGAAGCACGGCCTGGGTGGAATACAACTGGGCGAAGGTCGCAACGCCGGCGAGGGCCAACGCGGCCAATACGCGGCTGTAACCACGGGATCCCTTCGCATGCCCGTCCCAGGCTACGGTGCTGGTCACGGAGGTTGTTTTGCTCACTGGGCCAGATTAGGAGGGAGCACACTCCCCGTTCCAATGCATAGGTCTACTAGGATCAATGCATTGACGCATCAATCGTGAATGGCAAAGGAATGCTGTGGAGCCGAATCATCAGCAACTCGTCCAGCTTCTGCCCCTGTTGCCCGTCCTTGCCGAACTTGGCCGCACGGAACACATGACTGAAACCGCGGAGATCCTCGGCGTTCCACAGTCAACTGTGAGCCGGGCTGTGGCCAGGGCAAGCGCCATAGTGGGTATGGACCTGCTGATCCGGGACGGCCGGGGCATCCGGCTGACCCCTGCAGCCAGGACCCTGTTGCCCTACATCGAGGCAGCACTGCAGGATTTCCAGGCCGGGTTGGACAGGGTACGGCACGAATCGGACGTGGTCCGGGGGCGCATCGGGGTCTCTTTCCAACACACCTTCGGTGAAGCGACACTTCCCCTGCTCATCAGCGCCTTCCGCGGCCGCCACCCACACACTGTTTTCGAACTCTGGCAGGGTCCTCGCGACGATTGCCTGACGCAACTGGCCAACGGGGACATGGACTTCGCTTTGACAGCACCCATCGTCCCGGAGGGGCGGGGCATTCACGCCATGCCGCTTTACCGGGAACCCTTGAGAGCCGTGCTGCACTACAGGCATCCCTTGGCGGAGCGGAGCAGCGTGCACCTCTCCGAGCTCCGGCACGATCCCTACATCACCCTGCCCGAGGGAGTGGGCCTGCGGGCGCTTGGGGAGGCGCTGCTGCGGGAAGCCGGCTTTCGTCCGCGGATTGCCTTTGAAGTCCAGGAGTCCACCTCGGCCCGTGGCCTGGTCTCCGCCGGGCTGGGGTTCAGCATCCTGCCCCCGGCAGGCCCCGGGGCCGGGACAGGGCAGTTCCTTCCGAAGGCCGAACTCGGGCTCGTGGAAGTAGCCATCGAATCGGACCTGGCCTTCCGGCAGATTGGTCTTGCCTGGCGGGAGCGAAGCTTTGAGCCGGACGCCGTCAAGCTGTTCCGCGAACTCGTGGTCAATGAGGGCGGGGAGTTGCTCGCCGAACTCGTCAGAGCCCGTTCAGGAACTCCCTGACCACGTCCGTCGCGGATCCTCCTCTGGCCTGCTGCCAGCCGGTCCCGGCCCATAGGTTGAGGCGATGAGGATCTTCGGCAGCAGATGCTGCACTCCGGACAGGGCTGGTGAGATGGTGGATCGCGGGATAGCCTTCCGGCGCGTCCCGGTGGTCCCGGACGAAGTCGTTAACCAGGGAACGGGCCCATCGTCCCGTGAAAGCCCGCGTCATTGCCGTCTCCGTAAATGCCGGATCGCCCAGCGCGTCCTTATGCGGCTTCCGTGCACCGCTCTCCTCGGTGCGCACCAAAGCGGTACCCACCTGCGCGGCCTCCGCACCCTCTGCCAGCACTTCACGCAGCGCGGAACTGTCCATGATGGCGCCTGCCGCAATGAGCGGAAGCCCGACGGCGGCATGCACCTGGGCGACCAGTTCCGCCGTCGTACGGGCTAATGGTTCCCGGCCGCCAGGCAGAAAGGCTGCCGCGTGTCCCCCCGCGGAGCTATGTTGCACGGCGATGGCATCAGGGCCTTCCTCTGCCGCAGCTAGAGCTTCCTCCACACTGGTGACACTGGAGATGACCCGGCTGCCGGCTTTTTGCAGGGCCCGGACCACCGGCTTTCCCGGGAGGCCAAACGCGAAGCTTACAAACTCCACCGGGTCGGCCAGCAGGGCGTCGATCTTGTCCTGCCATGAGTCGTCGTCATTGAGCCGAAGGGGCGGAATCAATACACCGTAGCGGGCTGCCTCGGTTTCCAATGCGGCACGGTACGCCTCCAGGCTTGCCTGGGCTTGAGGAGTTGGAGGGAGCTGACTTGCATCCGGTACGAACACATTCATGCCAAACGGAACGTTGAGGGCCCGCGTGGCAGCGATTTCGGCCGTCATGGCTTCGGGGGTCTTGTATCCGGCTGCGATGAAACCCAGCCCACCACCCTCATGAACTGCCTTCACCAACGCCGGTGTGGACGTTCCCCCAGCCATGGGAGCTGCAATAAACGGTGTTCCAAACAACGATTCGGACATGTGCGGTTTCTCCTCCGGACGCTCCAAGCTAGTCTTTCACGGTGAACAATCCTGACTCTGGCCAGCATTCCCACGCCCGCCCGGAAGCCGTGAGCGGCACCGTCATAGGGCTCGACATTGGCGGCACAAAGACCCGCGGCGTTCGGTTCGAAAACGGTACGCCGGTCCGTGATGAGAATGCAGGCAGTTCCAACGTCCAGAACGTCAGCCGGGAGCAAGCCGCAGCCAACCTGGCTGAGCTGTTCGGGAAGATCGGTGGCGGCCATGTCGATCAGGTGTACGCCGGTGCCGGCGGTATCGATACCGACCAAGACGCCCAGGCGCTGGCTGATCTGATTGCACCGCATGCGCCGGGCGCGCGCATCACTGTGGTGCACGATTCGCGCCTGTTGCTGGCAGCAGGGGGAGCGAGCACGGGCGTTGCGGTCATCGCCGGCACCGGCTCGGCCGCGTGGGGACGGAACGACGCCGGTGAGGAAGCCCGGGCTGGCGGCTGGGGCTACCTCCTTGGGGATGAAGGTAGCGGTTACTGGCTTGGACGGGAAGCTGTCCGGCACAGCCTGCGCCGGATGAACCAGGGCCTGGAGCCTGATCGGCTCAGCCGGGCATTGTTGGAATCCGTCGGTGTGGACGAGCCGGGCAAGCTGATCGCATTGTTCCACTCCCCGGACACGGGCCGTCGCTATTGGGCCCAGCAGGCCCGGTTGGTGGTGGAAACCGCCGATGCCGGTGATGAAACCTGCCGGGCATTGGTGGATCAGGCGGGTGGTGACCTGGCTGACCTTGCCGAACAAGCCGTCCGTCAACTCGGCCTCGACGGTCCGGTGATCCTCGGCAGCGGACTCGGCATGAACGTCCCCCGGCTTCAGGAAGCATTCAAGGCCAAGCTGGCCGAGGGCGGTATCACTGATGTGCGCATCCTCCAGCAGGACCCCGTGTTTGGTGTCCCGCGGCTTGTAGCGGAGCAGCGACCCTAGCGAAGTTTTTGTACACCTAATGACCTCAAAGGGGCCTCTTTAGGGCATTAGCTGTACAAAATCTCAGCCGCGGGTTCGTGGACGCAGCTTTACACCCGGCAGGGGCGGGGCCGGAATGCGGCCGGCTTCCGGACCTGCGTCAGGGCCATGGCCGGGAACGAAACCGAAGCGTGAGCTGGCGGCAGCATCGTCGTCGAGCAGCCCTTCGGCTTCCCATTCCTCACGGGCCTTCTCCACTTCTTCGTGCGTCCTGCCTACAAAGTTCCACCACATGAGCAGGTCTTCACCGAACGGTTCGCCGCCGAGGAGCATGAAGCGGGTGTCCGGCTGCGCTTCCACAAAAAGGCTGGACCTTCCGGCTCCCAGGTAGGCCAGGGGGCCCGCTTCAATGTCCTCACCATCGATCAAGAGGTGGCCGTCAAGGACCAACACTGCGTGCTCGAAGTCCGGCCGTAACGGCAGTTCAAGGGAGCCTGTTCCGGTGATGTCCGCTCCAACTATGGGGCTGAACATGGTGGCGGGGGAACGGTGACCGGCAAACTCTCCCACCATAACGGTGGCCCTGAACCCATCGCCTACTGCCACCGGCAGATTCTTCACTTGTTCAAAGGACGGCGCCCGGTGCCGGTGCTCGTCCGGTAGCGCCACCCACAGTTGGAGTCCGCGGGACATGGGAATTTCTTCCACCAACGCAGCGGAGCCGCCCTGGGGCCCGGCTGTAAGGACAGAGAACTCGGAGTGGGAGATGCCATGGCCTGCTGTCATGATGTTCAGCTCACCGGGCTGGACTACAACATCGCTACCCACGCTGTCGCGGTGCCGGACCGAGCCTTCCATGGGCCAGGTGACGGTTTGAAGCCCGCAGTGCGGGTGGGGGAGTACGCTCATGGCCACCCGATCCGGACCGAAGCTGTCCAGGAAGCACCACGCACCTACGGTGGGCAGTCCCCGCTGGGGCAGTGTCCGCATCACGTTCATGGCGCGCACTCCACCCAAAGGAACCTCGCGCTCGGGCCACAGTTGAACGCAGGGACCTTGACCTTCCGGAGCCGCGGGGCAGACTTCTTGGGCGGGGGAAGTATCAAGATTGGTCATGTGATCATCGCCTGTGCATAAATGTTGGAAATTGAGCTAATCTGTTGCACGTGAACAACGCCCTCCTGAGCTACCGTGACGCTGTCCTTTACCGTTCGGGTGAACCGTATCGCATCCTCGCCGGAGCCATCCACTACTTCCGTGTTCACCCGGCCCTGTGGCAGGACCGGTTGCGTCGGCTCAAAGCGATGGGCGCCAACACGGTGGACACGTACGTTGCTTGGAACTTCCACCAGCCTAAGCGCGATGAGGCGCCCGACTTTAGCGACTGGCGAGACCTGGGCCGGTTCATCGACCTCGCCGCCGAGGAAGGGCTGGATGTCATCGTCCGCCCCGGCCCCTATATCTGCGCCGAATGGGACAACGGCGGCTTCCCCGCCTGGCTGACCGGCATCCCCGGCATCGGCCTGCGCTGCATGGACCCGGTGTTTACCGCTGCCATCGAGGAATGGTTCGATCACTTGCTTCCCATCGTCGCCTCACGGCAGGCGTCCGCGGGTGGCCCGGTGGTGGCGGTACAAATCGAGAATGAGTACGGCAGCTACGGCGATGACCACGAGTACATTCGCTGGAACCGGCGCGCACTGGAGGACCGCGGCATCACTGAGCTCCTTTTCACCGCCGACGGCGGCACGGACTACTTCCTCGACGGCGGCGCGGTGGAAGGCACCTGGGCGACGGCGACGCTGGGAAGCCGGGGCGACGTAGCGATGGCCACATGGCAGCGACGCCGGCCCGGCGAACCCTTCTTCAACGTGGAGTTCTGGGGAGGCTGGTTCGATCACTGGGGTGAACACCATCACCGCCGGGATGCCGATGAAGCTGCTGTTGAAGCGCGCAAGATGCTGGACCTTGGCGGATCGATCTGCGTCTACATGGCCCATGGCGGGACCAACTTCGGCCTCAGCTCCGGAAGTAACCACGATGGCACCATGCTGCAGCCGACGGTCACCAGCTACGACTCGGACGCGCCCATCGCAGAGAACGGCGCACTGACGGCCAAGTTCCATGCCTTCCGCAAAGAGTTCTTCCGCGCCCAGGGAATCGAAGAGCTGCCCGAGCTGCCCGCTGAATTGCTGGCTGACGCTCCCGTACTGCCCGCCCAGTCCTTGCCTCTGAGCGATGGCCTGGACCTGTTGGAGTTGGCGCGCTCCGCCGGAACGCCGATAACCAGTGTCAAGCCACTGGGCTTCGAGCAGCTGGGACTCGACACCGGCATGGTCCTCTACGCCTCCGAAGCCATCCTTCCCGGGCGCGCCGATGCTCCCACAGAGAGCCGGTTGAAGATCACAGGGCTTAACGACCGTGCCTACGTGTGGGTGGACGGCACCTTCGCCGGGGTCCTTGATGACGTCACAGGAGCGGAGGGTCTCGCCGTTACGGGCACAGGCGTCGCCGCCAAGCTGGAGATCCTCGTAGAGAACCTGGGCCGCATCAATTACGGCCCCCTGACGGGTCACGGCAAAGGAATTCTGGGCGGCGTTCTGGTCAACCAGCGCTACACCTTCCACTGGACACAGACCCCCGTGGCGCTCGCCGACTGGAAGCTTGAAGACCTTGAAAGCTTGGCAGGAGCCGACTTCGAGGTGGACGAGCCGGCCGACACCTATATCGCATTGCCGGATTCCGGGAAGGGCTTCGTTTGGCTCAACGGGTTCCTGCTGGGCAGGTACTGGGAGAAGGGCCCACAGGTGACCCTCTACGCACCCGCTCCGTTGCTAAAAGAAGGCCGCAACAGCATCAAGGTGCTTGAACTCGTGAAGCCGGGGACCGTCGTCGAACTTCGTGAGGCGCCGGACCTTGGTTCCGAAGAAGCAAGCCCCATCGAGGCCGCCGAATTTCCCTAGCGTTCGACGCAAGGATTTATGCTGACACCATGACCCTGCAGTTCGATACCCGCCCAGCCGCTTACGCCGTGATGATCCATGAAGGGAAGATCCTGCTGGCGTATTGGAAGCAGGACGGCAAAGAAGGTTGGACATTGCCGGGCGGCGGCTTGGATCTGGCAGAACATCCTGTGGATGGTTGCAGGCGTGAGGTCTTTGAGGAAACCGGATACGAAGCCAGGATTGAACGAATGCTGGGTATCGATGTCGGACACTGGCCGGGCGAGATCCGCCCCGACGGTTCGGTGAAGGATTTTCAAGCCCTCAGGCTGGTCTACGAGGCCACAGTCGTGGGCGGCGAACTGACACACGAAGTGGATGGCAGCACCACCCACGCAGCATGGATCCCGCTGGAGGACGTACAGAAACTCAACCGCGTCTCCTTGGTGGATACAGCACTCCGCCTACACCGGGAGCGTCCTGCCAACGGAAAACTGAGCTAAAGCCTAGCCAAGAGCACTTCGCCTTGGCTACGCTATACATCGTTGCCGGCTCACCAGTTGCCGGCGCGGATGCCAAGGAGGTGGATTTGATGATTGCCGAGACCTTGCGCGCCCCGCACTCAGGTGCGGCGCGCCGTCATCAGCCCACCATTCCTGTCCCGGCGTCAGCCTGCCAAAACTAGGCGGCCGGGCCTCATCAGAGGCATTTCATTGAACACTTACGCTTCTTCAAGCGAACCATTTTTCAGCACCACGTCAGAACAAATGCAGGGGCCTGTGGAGTACGGCTTCACAGACAAAACCGCGGACCTGTTCCGTGCCCATGCCGCTCCTGACGGCCAGGAAACGGCCGTCCCCGGCCGCGTAGTCCGCTTGGATCGGAACCGGGTCCTTGTAGCCTCGGCAGAAGGCCTCCTGCATCTGCCGTATCCACACCACGGCCTTGTGCCGGCCACAGGGGACTGGGTCTGGCTCGGCCACAACAACGCCGGTGAGGCGGCCGTCGTCGAGGTCCTGCCCCGCCATTCCGCTCTAAGCCGTAAGCGTGCCTTTGAGGCCTCCTCGGAGGAACAAATCCTGGGCAGCAACATTGACATTGTTGCCGTTGTGGTCCCCGTGGATCGTCCGCTGACCCATAACCGGCTCGAGCGGACGCTGGTGGCGGCATGGGATTCCGGTGCCACGCCGCTGGTGGTCATCACCAAAGCAGACCTCGCCCACCTTGCGGACGACGTTGTAGGGGAGGTTATCCTGCAGGCCGCCGGCGTGGACGTTGTCACTACCTCCGCGGAGCAGGGCGACGGCCTGGAGGAACTGATGCAGCACATACCCCAAGGTGCCACGTTGGTATTACTGGGTCCTTCCGGCGCCGGTAAGTCAACACTCATTAACGCCCTCGCCGGGCGTGACATCCAACAGACAGGTTCCGTCCGAGCCGGTGACGGCAAAGGCAAGCACACCACCACCTCGCGGGAGCTGGTGCCTCTAGCCGGTGGCGCCGTACTCATGGATACCCCGGGAGTCCGTGGCTTCGGGCTCTTCGACGCCGATGAGGGCATGGAGGAAATGTTCGGCGATCTGGAGGAACTTTTCTCCAAATGCCGCTTTACGGACTGCGCGCATCAAGCAGAGCCGGGATGTGCGGTTCAGGAGGCGCTCGCGGAGGAAACCCTTGATCACCGGCGTTGGGCCAGTTACCTCAAGCTGCAACGCGAATTGGCAGCCTTGGCCAGAAAACACGATGCGGCCGCACGCCGCGCCTACCAGCGTGAATGGCACCAGAAGGTGATGTCGGCTGACCGGGGCCAGCGCGCCGCTGAGCGGTACAGGCACGATCAAGCTGAGGAGCGGGCCGGAAAAGGCGGCAAACGACGGAAACGCTGAACATTGCCGATTCATTACGGAACTCGTGGCGGCGCTGACATCGTCGGTGGTGCTGGCTACGCTGGGTGAAGATTGCTTTGCAGCCAAGTAATAAGAGTGCATATGATCATCAGGCTCTACCGATGTTCTCCTCCACAGATAGGTAAGCCCGGGTATGGCCGAAGCCATGATTGAGTTCAAGAGCGTCACCAAGCAATACCAAGGCGGGCAACCGGCGGTGGATGCCCTCACCATGTCCATCGACAAGGGCGCTATTACTGTGTTCGTCGGCCCCTCGGGCTGCGGCAAGACAACCTCCCTGCGCATGATCAACCGGATGGTGGAGCCCACCAGCGGAACCATCACCGTTGCCGGGGAAGATGTCTCGCGGGTTCCCGCAGCCCAGCTTCGTCGTTCCATGGGTTACGTGATGCAGTCATCAGGCCTGCTGCCGCACCGTTCCGTACTGGACAACATCGCTACGGTTCCGCGGCTCAACGGCGTTCCCAAAGCGGCGGCCAGGAAACGCGCTGCGGAACTGCTCGACGTCGTCGGGTTGGCTTCCGTTCTGGGCAAACGGTATCCGTCGCAACTTTCGGGTGGTCAGCAGCAGCGTGTGGGGGTTGCCCGGGCGCTCGCTGCTGATCCGCCGGTACTGCTGATGGACGAGCCCTTCAGTGCCGTGGATCCTGTGGTCCGTGACGAACTTCAGCAGGAACTTCTTCGACTTCAGCGGGAGCTGGCCAAGACCATCGTGTTCGTCACCCACGACATCGACGAGGCAACCGTTCTTGGTGACAAAGTGGCTGTTTTCGCCGTCGGGGGAAAGCTCGCACAGTACTCGGCGCCGGAAGAGATTCTGCGCGCACCCGCCAACGACTTCGTTGCCTCCTTCGTGGGACGTGACCGCGGTTTCCGGCACTTGGCCTTCAACGCCGCAGATGCCGTGACCTTGCACCCGGTGACCATGGTGAGTCCCTCCGACGGCCACCACGCGGGACGCCAATCGGGGGAGTGGGCATTGGTGGTCGATGACGCTTCGAGGCCACTGGGCTGGTCCTCGCCGCGCGACGGCGCCGGACTGATCCCCGGAGGGTCACTCTTTCGCAAGGGAGACACTTTGCGGCGGGCGCTGGACGCGGCGTTGTCGTCGCCGTCCGGCCTTGGCGTTGCGGTAGACGACGACGGCCGGGTGGCCGGAGTCCTGAAGGGCCCGGAAGTCCTGGCACTGATCGAAGAAGTCCGCCACCACAGGGAGGATGCCACCTGATGGAGTGGTTCCTTGCCAACAGTGGCATGGTCCTGGGGCTGGCCGGTCAGCACATTGTCCTGGCCGTCATCCCCATGATCCTTGGCCTGCTGATTTCGGTTCCCCTGGCCCAGTTGGCCAGACGTAACAGCACGCTCAGGTCAGTAGTGGCAACAGCGACGTCGCTGCTCTACACCATTCCATCACTGGCCCTGTTCATTATTCTTCCCACTATCCTGGGCACGCGGATCCTGGATCCCCTGAATGTGGTGGTGGCGCTCACAATCTATGCGGTGGCCCTGCTGGTGCGTGCTGCGATGGATGCCTTCGACTCCGTGGACGACGACCTCCGGAACGCTGCGGTGGCCATGGGTTTCAAACCCTTGGCACGCTTCTTCCAGGTGGACCTTCCGCTGTCCCTGCCAGTGCTGTTCGCAGGTCTCCGTGTGGTTTCGGTCAGCAATATCTCCCTGGTGAGCGTGGCGGCACTGCTGGGGGTGGGCAACCTGGGGGTCCTTTTTACGGATGGCTTGCAGCGCACCTTCATTACCGAAGTGGTGGTGGGCATCATCGCCATCCTGGTGCTTGCGCTGTTGATGGATGCAGTGCTGGTGGTCTTGGAGCGGCTGTTGACCCCGTGGACCAGGGCAGTTGGTGGAAAGTCGCCGCGTCCGGACACCAACGCCCTGGTAACTGAGCCCAAGACCGGGGCTGCCAAGCCCGTCGCGGCAGTACGCCCGGACCCGGGAGCGTCTGCATGAACATCTTTGCCGAAACCATCGCCTGGCTGACCAACCCCAAAAACTGGACCGGTAGCGGGGGAATCCCCACCCGCTTGCTGGAGCACCTGCAGTACAGCGCGTTGGTCCTGGTTATCGCCGCTGCGATCGCTATACCCATCGGCCTCTATATTGGGCACACCGGCCGTGGCCGCGTAGTTGCGGTTGCCGTGGCGGGCGCTTTGCGTGCTCTCCCCACGCTCGGGTTGCTGGTCCTTTTTGCGTTGCTGGCCGGTAGTGGCCTGATGCCTCCTGTGTGGGCGCTTGTCATTCTCACTGTGCCGCCGCTGCTGGCCGGGACCTATGCCGGCATTTCCAGCGTTGACGCCACTGTGGTCGACGCCGCCCGGGCCATGGGGATGACCGAACTTCAGATCCTGTTTCGGGTGGAAGTACCCAACGGGTTGCAGGTGATGTTCGGCGGTATTCGCACCGCCGTTCTGCAGGTCATTGCCACAGTCTCCGTGGTTGCCTACCTACCGTTGGGCGGGCTGGGCCGGTATCTATTCGATGGCCTGGTCCTGCAGGATTTCCCCAGGATGCTCGGTGGTTCCCTGCTCATAGCGGGGCTGGCCATTGCCGTGGACCTGGTCCTCGCCGGAGTGCAACGGCTCGTTATTTCGCCAGGACTCACCCTCGACTCAAGCGGCCGCCAGAAGGCAGCCGACAATCTCACAGCCGCGGCTCCCGCCGAGGCTGCCGTTCAAGGAGGTACACCATGAAAAACCCCGTCCCCATGACCCTGACGCGCCGTGGTCTCGGCGGCCTCGCCGCTGGACTGGGCGTGGCCCTCGCTTTGAGCGCGTGCGGCGGCAGCCCCTTGGCCACCCCGTCCACCTCCGCAGCCAGTGGCTCCGCCGAAGGCGGCTCGTTGGTGGTTGGCTCCGCTGACTTCCCGGAGAGCCAGGTTGTCGCAGAGATCTATGTTGGTGCCCTCAACGCTGCAGGTCTGACGGCAACGTCCAAGCCGAACATCGGTTCGCGCGAGATCTACTTCAAGGCGGTCCAGGACGGCTCCATAGACCTCGTCCCGGACTACTCCGGCAACCTCCTGTCCTATGTGGACACGGAAGCTACCGAGGTCTCCGCCGACGACGTTTACAAGGCACTCCCAGGCAAGCTTCCGGAAGGCCTTGCAGTCCTGGAGCCGGCCAAGGCCGAGTCCAAGGACGCCATGGTGGTCACTAAGGCCACCGCCGAGAAGTACCAGCTGAAGTCCATCGAGGACCTGGCGAAGGTGTGCAAGGACTTCACCATGGCTGCACCGGCCACTTTCGAGACCCGCGCCTACGGCTTCCCGGGACTGAAGGCCAACTACGGTTGTGAGCTCAAGGGTTTGCAGCCTTTCAATGACGGTGGCGGCAATCTGACGCTCCAGGCCCTCCTCGAAGACAAGGTCCAGGTGGCGGACATTTACACCACCACTCCGTCCATCGCAGATAATGACCTTGTGGTCCTGGAGGATCCGAAGAACAACTTCAAGGCCCAGCAGGTCCTGCCGTTGGTCAAGGAAGCCAAGATGACGGACAAGGCCAAGGAAGCACTCAACAACGTCTCCAAGATCCTCACCACCGAGGACCTGATCAACCTGAACCGCGCAGTCAGTGGCGACCAGAAGCAGGCCCCCAAGGACGCAGCCGCAGCCTGGCTGAAGGACAAGGGAATCGTCAAGTAACACCTGAACAAAACCGCGTACGACGGCGGTGACGGGCCCGCGCGGGACCGTCACCGCCGTCGTCGTTTCTGTGAGTTAAGTCTCAGCTAAACTCCATCACCCTTATGGCATATTTGAGGGATGGCGAATTTCAAGCAGTCCACCAAGCTTCATAATGTCCTTTACGACATCCGTGGACCGATTCTTCAGGCCGCCCAGCAAATGGAAGCAGAGGGTCATCGGATCCTCAAACTGAATATCGGAAACCCGGCACCTTTTGGTTTTGAAGCGCCCGACGCCATCTTGGTGGACATGATCCGGCACTTGCCTAATGCCCAGGGCTACAGCGACTCCCGTGGCATTTTCTCTGCCCGGACCGCGGTCTCGCAGTACTACCAAACGCGTGGCATCCAGAACATCCACGTTGACGATATCTACCTCGGCAACGGGGTCAGTGAGCTCATCACCATGTCCCTCATGGCGCTCCTGGACGACGGCGACGAAGTGCTGATTCCCACTCCGGATTACCCGCTGTGGACCGCCTCGGTGGCCCTTGCCGGGGGCCGTCCCGTGCACTACCTCTGCGACGAAGATTCCGGATGGCAACCCGATCTTGAGGATATGGAATCCAAGATCACGCCGCGGACCAAGGGCATTGTGGTGATCAACCCCAACAACCCCACTGGAGCCGTCTACCCGGAGGAGACCCTCAAGAAGATCGTGGCTTTGGCGGAGAAACATGGACTGGTTCTCTTCGCAGATGAGATTTACGAGAAGATTCTCTACGAAGACGCCGTCCATGTGAATCTCGCCGGGCTCACCGGGGACGACGTCCTGTGCCTGACGTTCAGTGGATTGTCCAAGGCCTACCGTGTGTGCGGTTATCGCGCCGGCTGGATGGCCATTTCCGGTCCCAAGAAGGATGCTGCGGACTATCTTGAGGGCATCAACCTGCTGGCCAACATGCGGTTGTGCGCCAATGTTCCTGCACAGCACGCCATCCAAACTGCGCTGGGGGGCTACCAAAGCATCAACGACCTCATCCTGCCCGGCGGCAGGCTCCTGGAGCAGCGCAATAAGGCGTACGACCTCCTGAACGAGATTCCCGGCGTCAGCACCCAGCAGGCTCGGGGTGCCCTCTATCTGTTCCCAAAGTTGGACCCGGAGGTCTTCCACATTCGGGATGACGAGAAGTTCGTCCTCGATTTGCTGAAGGAACAAAAAATCCTGGTTTCCCACGGACGTGCCTTCAACTGGGTTCGACCGGACCACTTCCGAATGGTGACCTTGCCCAACGTCAAGGACATTGAAGAAGCGATTGGCCGCATGGCGGACTTCCTGTCGAGGTACCCGGGCAACTAGCCTGAGGTCCATAGCCGCGCCACGGAGGCGCGGCAGGGCAGAAAGGCATGCCGATGGCTGCAGCAGTTGAGTTCGCCACAAGTCCGGCCGAAGCCCTCAGGGTGGGATCAGGGTTTTCGCTGGCAGAAGTGGATCCTGAATCCACGCCCGGCTACATAGGCGCGAAAGCGGATGGCAAGGCGCTGCTGGAGGCACAGGACGTGCGGTTGGCGGAACTGCAGGAAAAGCTTTTTGCCGAGGGCAGGGCCGGCAGCCAGAAACGGCTCCTGCTGATACTCCAAGCCATGGACACTGCGGGCAAGGGCGGCATCGTCAGCCACGTGGTGGGGGCCATGGATGTGCAAGGCGTTCAAGTGTCCGCTTTCAAAGCCCCAACTGACGAGGAAAAGGCGCACGACTTCCTGTGGAGGATCGAAAAGCGGGTTCCCGACGCCGGGATGGTGGGGGTCTTCGACAGGTCACACTACGAAGACGTCCTGATCCACCGCGTCCACGGCTGGGCTGACGCTCCCGAGCTGGAACGCAGGTATGCCGCGATCAATGACTTCGAGGCTCGCCTTACCGAGCAGGGAACCACCGTGGTGAAGGTCATGCTCAACATCAGCAAGGACGAGCAGAAGAAACGCCTCATTGCCAGGCTCGACGATCCCACCAAACATTGGAAGTACAGCCGCGGTGACCTCGCGGAGCGTGCATTCTGGGACGACTACATGGACGCCTATCGCGTTGCCTTCGAGAAGACCTCCACGGAGATTGCTCCCTGGCACGTGGTGCCGGCCAACAGGAAGTGGTACGCGCGCATCGCAGTGCAGCAACTCCTGTTGGATGCCCTCGGTGGGCTGCAGCTGGACTGGCCCAAGGCTGACTTTGACGTCGCCGAGGAACGCGCCCTCGTGGAGGAGTCCTAAACGGTCCGGTTGCCGGGTGCCGAAGTGCCGTCGTCGTTGCTTGCATCGCGGGCGGTTGCCAGGCGCTGACGGGCTCCTTCAAGCCAGTCCTCGCAGCGCTTGGCCAATGCCTCGCCGCGTTCCCAGAGAGCCAGCGATTCTTCCAAACTGGCTCCGCCTGCCTCCAGGCGTCCCACCACCGCCACAAGTTGTTCGCGGGCTTCCTCATAGCTAAGTCCGTCAAGGGATTCCGGGGTAGGTGCTGTCTGGTTGTTCTCAGTCATGGTGGTCCTTCGTGGTGGTGACGGTGTAACCGGCGAATCAAGTTCGGGTGAGAGGTGGGTGCTGGGAGGGTTGTCAGCGTTCCATAAGCTGACCCGATCCAGCCGAGACTGCCCTGAAACGACCCTCAGCTACCCGAACGCTCAGTGGTGTTCCGTCCGGAACTTCTTCGGGGCTGCTGACCACGTGGTGACCCGCTTGGTCCTGGCCAATGAGCTGAACGACGGCGTAGCCCCGGTCCAGCGTCTTCTGGGGTGACAGGGCGCGAACCTGCGCACGGAGGTGGTGGACCTGGTCCAAGGCCCGGAGAACCGCGGTGCTGACCGCTGAATGAGTTCGTCGCTGGAGGCGGTGGATGTCCTCGGAACGGGCATCCACCATCGAAGAGGGGGTGGCCAGGACGGGCCGGGACCTCAATGCGTGGAGCCGATCAGTCTCCCGGTCCACCATGCGGCCAATGCTCCGGCGAAGATGGTCCCTGGCCTGCCGGACCATGGCCAGTTCCTCGGCCACATCCGGAACGATTCGTTTGGCCGCATCAGTGGGTGTTGACGCCCGGAGGTCCGCGACGTCGTCCAGGATAGGACGGTCGGCTTCATGGCCGATCGCACTAACAACCGGTGTAGTGGCCGCAGACACGGCACGGATGAGGTCCTCATTGCTGAAAGGCAGGAGATCTTCCAAAGCGCCGCCGCCGCGAGCGAGGACAATCACATCCACGTGCGGGTCGGCATCCAGTTTCTTCAAGGCGGCTATGATCTGTGAAACGGCGGTGTTGCCCTGGACAGCCACTTCGCGGACGTCAAACTCCACCGCCGGCCAACGCAAAGCAGCGTTGCGCATGACGTCCTTCTTGGCATCGGAATCCCTGCCGGTAATGAGGCCGATGCGGTGGGGGAGAAGAGGAAGCTTCCGCTTCCGGGAGTCAGCGAACAGGCCCTCGGCCGCCAGCGCCTGGCGCAGCCGTTCAATTCTTGCCAGCAGATCGCCGAGGCCTACCGGACGGATGTCCTTCACGGACATGTTCAGGCGTCCTGTCTTCACCCAGAAGTCCGCTTTCACCAAGGCAACCACGCGGGAGCCACGTTCCAGGGGTATCTTCTGGCGGTCAAGCACCGTTGACCACACAGATGCAGGGAGTGAAATCTCCGCGTCCACATCACGCAAGGTCAGAAAAGCGCTACCGCCCCTGCGGTTCAGTTCGATGACCTGACCCTCAATCCACGCAGCCGGCGCCCGCTCTATGTGTGCCTTGAGCTTGCGGGAGAGCAACTGCAGGGGCCATGGATTGTCCGGGCTGGTCTCAGCAGCGGTCCCAGGCAGCGTCGATTCCGGCGTTGCTTCAGCGGACATGGGTGGTCCATGCCTGGTTCAAGCGCCGTGTTTGTACCTGCATTGTCATTGTCCTCGCTCAGGGGTGCGGCTGTGGTGCCAACCGGCCTTCCAACTCTATCCATAGCTTGGGCGAGGCCTCCGACATTTTTTCTGCTATGTGGACACACCTAGGATGGTGGCATAGCCCCCGAACCCCGAGGATGACCTTGCGTAGTTTTGTTTCAGCATTGGGAGTGATCCTCGCTTTACTCCTCACAGCCGTCGCCGTTCCTACCGCGTGGGTTGACCAGAACATCGTCAAAGAAGAGGGCTTTGTCCGGATGGCAGGTGCACTGGGCAATGATCCGGAATTCCAAAGCAAACTGGCCGCTGCCGCAGTTGGAACCTTCGAGTCATCCGTGGATCTCCCAGGGCCCATCCAATCGTTGGCGGCTGACGCACTCCGCAGCGCTGCATCTGGAATGCAATCGTGGAGCGACTACCCCCGGGCGTGGGAAGAGACAGTGCGCAACAGCCACAGGTTGAACTTCGGCGCGGCGAACCAATCAGAGGAAGCAGCCACCACCTCTGCACTGGTCCTTGATATCAGCCCCATGGTCAGACTCATTCGCGATCATTTCGCCGAGGCCACCCGGATCCGGATTGATGTTCCAGCGGAAAGCCTGGTCTCTCTGGGGGAGCCCTCCCACCGCCAACTGGTGGAGCGGGTGGCTGCGTTTGCGCCCCTATGGTGGGTGGCCGCACTCGGCGCTCTCATTTCCTTATTGCTGGCTCTTGTGGTTGCACGCAGGCGTTCCCTGGTGCTGGTCTTCGTTGGGCTTGGCGGCCTGGCGCTGGCTGCGCTCTGGACGGCGGGCGCGGACCTGGCCGGAGGAGTAGTGGGTAACCTGTCCAGCGCAAACGGTGTGGCTGAGCTTTTCAAACAAGAGTTCCTCACGGCCGCAAAGACAAGCTTCGGGCAATGGATCCTGATCGCAGCGGTGACATCCGGCGCATTGTTTGTGGCAGGCGTCATAGGATCTTTCGTGTCAGGGCGACGACGGTCACGTTCGGCCCCCGGGTAAAGGCCGGGCCGGTAGCATGGAGGAATGACCAGCACAGCAGTTTCCATTCCTATGCCCACGGTGCCCCGCAGACGCCGTTCTCCGGAAGAGGTCCAGGCAGCGGCGCCCGTCACGGGTCCCAAGAAGGTCCTGTTGGCGGCCCCTCGAGGTTATTGCGCTGGCGTAGACCGGGCTGTCATTGCTGTGGAAAAGGCTTTGGAGCACTACGGGCCTCCCGTCTACGTACGCAAGCAGATCGTCCACAACGTGCACGTTGTTAGCTCCCTGGAGGAGCAAGGCGCCATCTTCGTTGAGGAAACCGACGAGGTCCCCGAAGGCGCACTGGTCATCTTCTCCGCACACGGCGTCTCACCTGCAGTGGTGCAGTCAGCCGAGGATCGCGGATTGCGCACCATCGATGCAACCTGCCCTCTGGTCACCAAAGTGCACAAGGAAGCTGTGCGCTTTGCCAAGGAAGATTACGACATCCTGCTCATTGGTCACGAAGGCCACGAGGAAGTCGAAGGAACAGCCGGCGAAGCCCCGGAGCATATCCAGATCATTAACGGGCCCCATGAAGTGGACAAGGTCACCGTCCGTGACCCTGAGAAAACCATCTGGCTTTCTCAGACCACGCTCAGCGTGGACGAAACCATGGAAACCGTTCGCCTCCTCAAGGACCGTTTCCCCACCCTGCAGGATCCGCCCAGCGATGACATTTGCTATGCCACCACCAACCGGCAGGTGGCTATCAAGAAGATCGCCCCGCAGGCTGACCTCGTGATCGTTGTTGGTTCGGCCAACTCGTCCAACTCCGTGCGCTTGGTTGAAGTAGCGCTGGAATATGGTGCCAAGAGCTCGTACCGCGTGGATTTTGCCAATGAAGTGGACGAGTCCTGGTTCGAGGGCGTTGCCACCGTGGGCGTGACTTCCGGCGCTTCCGTTCCTGAGGTGCTCGTCAAGGATGTTCTGCGGCTTCTGGCTGACTACGGTTACGGTGAGGTCCAGGAAGTGGTGACAGCAGAGGAAGACCTGCTTTTCTCGCTTCCCAAGGAACTGCGGGCCACCTTGAAAAAGGCCGGCGACGTCACACGCGCCCTTGGTGGTCGCGGAAACCGCACAACGTCCTAGCAAACAGTTGCTAGACAACTTGCCCGCAGTGGTTACCTTCCTTCGGGAAAATCTCCACTGCGGGCCAGTTCAGTTAAGCGGCATATCTTCTAGGCTGCCGACTCCCGGTCGTCGCTGTCATCTTGGTCGCGGGCTGTCTCCTGATGTCCGAGGGTGTCAACCGCCAGCAACTCCGGGGCTGCCAACGCGCGGGGGACAACCTCGACGGATATCGGTGCGGACAGGCCGGCATCGTCCATGGTGTTGAGCTTTCGCGCCGTCGGGAGAACCCGGGCCTCCAACGTGCCCACCATGGCGTTATAGCGATCCACGGAGGTCTTCAATGAGCTTCCCAGCTTGCTGACATTGTCCCCGAGGGTGCCCATGCGTTCGTACAGTTGCTTGGCGAGCTCGAACAGCTCATGGGCGCTGTCGGTGAGGACATCCTGTCGCCAAGTGAAGGCTACGGACTTGAGGACCGCCAGCAGGGTGCCTGGCGAGGCGAGAACTACATTCCTGGACAAAGCGTGTTCCAGCAGGGCAGGGTCGGCCTCAAGGGCTGACGCCAGAATGGACTCTGCCGGAAGGAAGCAGATCACCAGCTCGGGGGAGTTCCCAGGAATGTCCCAGTACTTCTTGGCCGCCAACGCATCGATGTGGGCCTTGAGAGCCTTTGCATGCTGTGCCAGCAGCGTCTTGGAGTCATGGCTGATGGCAGGACCTACCGACTCACCGAAGGATCCGTCTCCGTGGAGTTGTTCCTGCGCAGCGAGGTAGGAAGCCAAGGGCACCTTGGCATCTACTACCAGCTGCTTACCACCAGGAAGCTGAACCACCAGGTCCGGCCGCAGCGTGTTGTCGTTACGGCCCGAATGAACCTGCTCATGGAAGTCCACGTGCTTGAGCATTCCAGAGGCCTCCACCACTCTGCGGAGCTGAACCTCGCCCCACTGGCCGCGTGCACTGTTGGAACGGAGTGCTGAGGCCAAGGCGTGCGTTGACCGCAAGAGCTGTTCGTCGGATGAACGCGCATCCTGCAATTGCTGGGCCAGTTGGCCGTACTGCTCCACCCTGTCCCGCTCGAGCAGCGATACCTGTTGCTGCACCGCCGTGAGCTTTTCGGCCACGGGAGCGAGCGCGCGCAAAACACTGCCGTCGGAGTTCCTTGCTGCGCTCAACTCGCGGTTCTGTGTAAACAAAAGCCTCCGCTCGGCGTCGGCGGCTGCCAGCTGTGCCGTCACTTCCGAAAGCCGTGACGAAACGGCATCGAAGTCCTCCTCCAAGCCAGCGCCCCGGCGTCGGAAGACAATATAGCCGGCCGCAAGCCCAACCGCGGCGCCAATCAGCAGCATGAGCAGGGCCAATACCAATCCAAATCCATCCATGTGGCAACCCTGTCACAGGGGTACGACAGTTTTAGCGAGGCTGTACGCGTGGGCCCGGTTTGCGGGTGGTGACAACCCCGGACGTGGTTCCAACGGGTAGAATCAATGCTCGTGGCTCTTACTATTGGCATCGTCGGACTGCCCAACGTCGGCAAATCAACTCTTTTCAATGCACTGACCCGCAATCAGGTGCTCGCTGCGAACTATCCGTTCGCAACGATTGAACCCAACGTCGGCGTGGTGAACCTTCCCGATCCGCGTCTGGCGAAGCTGGCGGAGATCTTCGGTTCGCAGAAGTTGCTGCCCGCTCCGGTGTCCTTCGTGGACATCGCAGGCATCGTGAAGGGTGCCTCGGAAGGCGAAGGCCTGGGGAACAAATTCCTCGCCAACATCCGCGAAGCGGAGGCCATCGCGCAGGTGGTTCGTGTTTTTGATGACCCGGATGTCATCCACGTCGATGGCAAGGTTGATCCGCGCTCCGACATGGAAACCATCAACACCGAGCTGATCCTTGCTGATCTTCAGACCATCGAAAACGCCATCCCGCGTATCGAAAAAGAAGTCAAGATCAAAAAGCGCGAAGCAGCTGAACTGGCCGCCATCAAGGCAGCCCAGGCAGTCCTGGAACGCGGCGACACCATCTTCTCCTCGATCAAGAGCGACAAGCTGGAGATGGAGCACCTCAAGGAGCTCGGGCTTTTGACTGCCAAGCCCTTCATCTACGTCTTCAATGCCGATGAAGGCATCCTTGGTGACCAGGAAAAGCAGGATGAGCTGCGTGCTTTGGTGGCCCCTGCTGATGCGGTGTTCCTTGATGCCAAGCTCGAATCCGACCTCGTTGAACTGGACGAGGAAGAAGCCCGCGAAATGCTGGAAATGAACGGCCAGAGCGAATCCGGCCTGGACCAGTTGGCCCGCGTTGGGTTCCACACCCTTGGCTTGCAGACCTACCTCACAGCCGGTCCCAAGGAAACCCGTGCATGGACCATTCGCCAAGGCGACACTGCGCCTCAGGCCGCTGGCGTGATCCATTCCGACTTCCAGCGCGGCTTCATCAAAGCTGAAGTTGTTTCCTTCGACGATCTCATCGACGCCGGTTCCATGGCTGAGGCCAAGTCCCGAGGCAAGGTCCGTATTGAAGGCAAAGAGTACGTGATGGCCGACGGCGACGTGGTGGAGTTCCGCTTCAACGTGTAGGTCCACAGCCAAAAAATCCTTGGTCCGCTCGCAGACCATGCGTTATCCACATATGGCCACTGGCCGGGCCTTCCGAGGTCAGCCAGTGGCCATACTTGGCAAATGGGAATCAGATACTACGCATATGCCTTCGACGCTGACGTCACGGACTTAGTCCTCGCCGATCCGAGACGCTTTTTATCGACAGACCCAATTGCTGACGCTTGGGGTCTCAAAGCTGCCGACGGGTTTGAGATCGCCACCTTCGAACAAGCCGTACCGGAGTGCGACATGCTCTACCTGGACAAAGCATGGCGCTACTTGCAGGCCTTCTCCGCGCCCTCAAGGGCCGGAGGCGAAGCAAGGCCTGCGTTTCGCATGTTTGAAGGTGCAGTGACCATGCATCATGACGGGTGGGAATCATGGGTGCGCGTCCTTCCTCCGTCCGACGTGGTGGCCATTGCCGAGGATCTGCACGATGTATCTGACTCGGAGTTCGGCGACTGGCTGCAGGAGTACTTGCCGACCGAGAGGGACTCGAATGTCCCGTACGGTGTTGGCTATCTCCAACAGGCCCGGGTTTTCGTCACGGATCTGGCGGCCGTCGGTCGCGGGCTGGTCTACCTGATTGGCTAAAAGCCAGCGACGACATATCACGCGATATCATGGCTGCATGGGAAACGCGGTGAGGGAAGTCCGTGAGGCTGCTGGCATCAGCCAGGGCGAGTTGGCTCGGCGCTCTGGGGTGGCCCAGCCAAACATTGCTGCTTACGAAGCTGGTCGGCGCACGGCATCCCCGGTGATGTTGGACCGTCTTCGTGCAGCAGCGCGCCCTTTGCCGCATGAAGTCCTTGCATCGCGGGGCCAGGAATTGCTTCAGCTGGCACTGCGCTATGGTTTCAGCAATGTTCGCGTCTTCGGTTCTGTGGCCCGCGGACTCGATCGCCCAGGAAGCGATCTGGACATCCTGGTCACACGATCACCCGGCGTCGGGTTATTGACTGTCGCGGCGTTTGCCGCCGAAGCAAGTGAATTGTTGGGGGTAGAAGTTGACGTCGTCACCGATGGCGGCTTGCGGGAAGATCACGAAATCCTGACCACCGCGGTCGCCCTATGAATCAAAGGGACGCAGCCGCACTCAGAGAGATCGTCCGTTTGTGTGGCGTCGGGGCTGCCCGCGTCAAGCGCGGCCGTGCCTGGTACCTCGGCGACGCTGACAATGTGCCGGGCTTGGCGGCGGAGTCGTTGATCATCAAAATCGGAGAAAATGTCGCTCGCTTGAGCATCGAGACGACCGATCGGTACCCCGAAGTTCCGTGGTCTCTGATCAAGCGAATGCGGGATCGGCTCGCGCATCACTATGAGGGGACAGACTACGACGCGGTCTGGGACACCCTCGACGCTGACTTACCGACGATAGAGCACCTTATCCGATCGATCAACTAGTTCCTCTATCAGGAGCCTCGATCCACTGTATGTTCAGCGCGGACCGGGGCTCCTTTTTCGTCTGAAAATCGTCCTGTCCTGCTGTCAGACAGCGTATGCTACCACCGAGTAACGTTTGACTTGAAATCCGCGGCAAATTAGGCATGTGTAGGTTGCGGAACGGTTACAGTTTGGCCAGCATGTCCCATCATCTGGACACAATGTGGGTAGGCTTACACTCACATGTAGGCAACGTCACAGTAGGAAACTGTGCCTGTGCCTGGGGGAAATCACGAATTTTCCCTGCTCAACTCCACGACTCATAGGAGGCGGAATGCGTTTCTCGCGCACTTCCAAAGCTCTAGGCGTAGCGGCGATCATCGCCCTCGCAGCTACCGGTTGCGGTGGCGGCAGTAGCAACGACTCCGGTTCATCCGCGGGTGATCCGAACAAGGTCATCATCGCCGACGGCTCAGAGCCGCAGCGCCCGCTCATGCCGGCAGACATCAACGAAGTGGGCGGCGGCAAGATCGCAACGCTGATCTTCTCCGGCCTGGTCAGCTATGACCCTTCCGGCAAGCCGGTAAACGAGTTGGCGGAGTCCATTGAGGCGCCCGACGCGCAGAACTTCACCATCAAGATCAAGAAGGACCAGAAATTCACCAATGGTGACGCCATCACGGCGAAGACGTTTGTGGACTCCTGGAACTACGGTGCAGCAGCAAAGAACGCGCAATTGAGCGCCACTTTCTTTGAGAGCATCAAGGGTTACGACGAAGCCAGCGCAGAGGGCTCCACGGTGGACACGCTGTCCGGCCTGAAGGTTGTGGATGACACCACCTTCACCGTTGAACTCAAGCAGCCCGAGTCTGACTGGCCGCTCCGTCTCGGCTACACGGCGTTCATGCCGGTTCCCGCCGCGGCACTTGCCGACCCCAAGACCTACGGCGAAAAGCCTGTGGGCAACGGCCCGTACAAGATGGCCGAAAACGGTTGGCAGCACAACGTGCAGATCCAGCTCGTCCCGAACCCCGACTACAACGGTCCCCGCAAGGCAAAGAACGGCGGCGTGACGTTCAAGATCTTCCAGAATGACGACGCTGCATACCAGGACCTGCTGTCCAACAACCTGGATATCCTGCAGGTCATCCCCACCAGCGCGCTCAAGAACTTCAAGACTGACCTGGGCGATCGCTTCATTGAGAAGCCGTACGCAGGCAACCAGACCATTGCCATCCCGGAGTACCTTCCGGAATGGAGCGGCGAAGCGGGCAAGCTCCGTCGCCAGGCTATCTCCATGGCCATCAACCGTGAAGAGATCACCAAGGTGATCTTCAGCGGTGGCCGCCAGCCGGCCAAGGACTTCACTGCTCCCGTCCTCGACGGTTACAGCGACAGCATCCCGGGCTCGGATAACCTGAAGTTCGACGCCACCAAGGCCAAGGACCTCTGGGCCAAGGCAGATGCAATCCAGAAGTGGGACCCGAACACGGCCTTCACCATTGCGTACAACGCTGACAAGGGCGGCCACAAGGCTTGGGTTGAGGCTCTCACCAACCAGCTGAAGAACAACCTCGGCATCAAGGCCGAGGGACTTCCCTTCGCAACGTTTAAGGAAGCACGCGATCTTGCAACCACCGGCAAGCTCACTGGCGCCATCCGCGCAGGCTGGCAGGCAGACTACCCGTCGCTGTACAACTTCCTCGGCCCGATCTACAAGACCGGCGCTGGCTCGAACGATGCCCGCTATGAGAACCCCACCTTTGACAAGGCTATCTCTGACGGACTCTCCGCACCTTCCGTTGCCGAAGGTAACAAGGCAATGAACAAGGCACAGGAAATCCTTCTGCAGGATCTCCCCGCCATCCCGCTGTGGTACCAGGTTTCACAGGGTGGCTGGAGCACTGGCGTCTCCAATGTTGACTACGGCTGGGACGGCGTTCCGCTGTACTACAACATCACTGGCAAGTAACCGCGAAACGGCGGCGGGGGTGCTCAGCTGAGCATGTCCGCCGCCGTATCACGTTGCAAATCAATGACGCCCAACTACGGTTGGGCGTCCTTGTGCAGGCCTACTTGCCCCGGCAGGGAACGTTTGCACATCAGACGAAAAGGTTCTTTGATGAACAACTCCGCTGCACCCCTGGACAGGGTGCCTGCTGATCGGGGTGTGATGCGCTGATGGCCACATACATCCTCAAACGATTCCTCCAGCTGATTCCAGTTTTCCTGGGGGCCACACTGCTGGTGTACTTCCTGGTTTTCAGCCTTCCCGGCGACCCCATTGCCGCCTTGTTCGGTGATAAACCGGTTAACGAAGCTGTTGCTGCGAAACTACGGGCTCAGTACAATCTGGACCAGCCTTTCTTCATCCAGTATTTGCTGTACCTCAAGAGCATCTTCACCTTCGACCTTGGCCAGGACTTCTCCGGCCGGCCCATTGCCGCCGTCCTCGGCGAGGTCTTCCCAGTCACAGCCCGGCTTGCCGTGATGGCTCTGATTTTTGAAGCGGTCTTCGGCATCGCCTTCGGCCTCATCGCCGGTCTTCGCAAGGGAAAGCTCTTCGACGGCACCGTCCTGATCGCCTCGCTAATCGTCATCGGTATCCCGATCTTCGTGCTCGGCTTCATTCTTCAATTCTTCATCGGTGTGCAGCTGGGGTGGGCTAAACCAACTGTCAGTGCGGCCGCGACAGTGCAGGACTTGATCCTGCCTGCAATCGTTCTTGGCCTCGCGTCGTTCGCTTACGTTCTCCGTTTGACCCGGACCAGCGTCATCGAGAACATGAATGCCGACTACGTCCGGACAGCCACGGCAAAGGGGTTGTCCCGTTTCAGGGTGGTCAACGTCCACATTTTGCGTAACTCGCTTATTCCAGTGGTGACGTTCCTGGGCGCAGACCTTGGCACCCTGATGGGAGGAGCGATTGTCACAGAAGGTATCTTCAACGTTCCCGGCGTAGGCAACAGGCTTTATCGGGCCGTCCTGTCGGGTGAGGGACCCACGGTGGTCTCCATTGTCACGGTGTTGGTGTTGATCTACTGCCTCTCCAACTTGCTTGTTGACCTCCTTTACGCCTGGCTTGACCCGAGGATCCGCTATGACGCCTGAAAGTAACCTGACCGGGCAGGACACCACCCGGCGACACATTGAGCACTTCGTTGCCGATCTTGACGAAACGCCGCTGCAGGCAACCGACAAGGTCAAGGAAGACAGCGCTCCCTCCAGCCTTTGGGGTGAGGCATGGAAGAACCTGCGCAAGCAGCCATTGTTCATCATCTCGGCCATCATGATCCTGGCCGTAGTAGTGGTTTCCCTCTTCCCGGGTTTGTTCTCTCAAATTGATCCCTCCAACGAAGCCTGCCAGCTGTCCAACTCAGACGGCGGACCTGCATCGGGTCACCCTCTTGGCTTCACGCAACAGGGCTGCGACGTTTACGCTCGCGTCATTTTCGGTACCCGATCGTCGGTGACCGTCGGCCTGTTCACGACCATCGGCGTCGTCCTGTTCGGGGGCATCGTTGGTGCCCTCGCCGGATACTACGGCGGTTGGGCGGATGCACTGCTGGCCCGCCTGACGGATATTTTCTTCGCACTGCCGCTGATCCTTGGCGCAATCGTGATGATGCAGCTCCCCGTTTTCCGTGCGAACCGTACGGTATGGACACTGGTGCTGATTCTTATCGTCTTTGGGTGGCCACAAATTGCCCGCATCACCCGAGGCGCAGTGATTGAGGTCAGGAATGCCGACTTTGTAGTGGCTGCACGATCCCTGGGTGTTTCACGTTTCCGTTCACTGTTGCGTCACGTGCTGCCCAACTCCCTGGCACCAATCATCGTGGTGGCAACCATTTCCCTCGGCACGTTCATTGTTGCTGAGTCGACGCTGTCCTTCCTGGGTATTGGCCTGCCCCCGAGCGTTATGTCATGGGGTAATGACATCCAGGCCGCACAGGCATCCTTGCGATCCAATCCGATGCCCTTGCTTTACCCGGCAATAGCTCTATCCATCACAGTCTTGAGCTTCATCATGCTGGGCGACGCCCTGAGGGATGCGCTGGACCCCAAGGCGCGTAAACGATGAAAGGCGAAGCCATGAACTCTTCAGTTCACATCAAGGAAGAAGTCGCCGGCTCTGAGCGTCCGCTGCTGGAGATCAGAAACCTTGCAATCAACTTCACCACCAGTAATGGTGAGGTCAACGCAGTAAGGAACGCTCATCTGACGGTCATGCCCGGCGAGACTGTCGCAATCGTGGGGGAGTCGGGCTCAGGAAAATCAACCTCAGCCCTGGCTGCCATTGGACTACTTCCCGGAAATGGCCGGGTGGCTGGCGGAGAAATTTTCTTTGACGGCGAGGACATTGCCCACGCGAGCGAGAAGCGCATGATCGAGCTCCGCGGCAATTCCATTGGCATGGTTCCTCAGGACCCCATGTCCAACCTGAACCCCGTGTGGAAAATCGGATTCCAGGTCAAGGAGACTTTGAAAGCGAACGGGCTCCCCTCAGGGCCCGAGGACGTCGCCAAGGTCCTCTCCGAGGCAGGCTTGCCCGACGCTTCGCGCAGAGCCAAGCAGTACCCGCATGAGTTCTCCGGAGGCATGCGTCAGCGTGCGCTCATTGCCATCGGACTTTCATGCCAGCCGCGCCTGCTGATCGCGGATGAGCCGACGTCGGCACTTGACGTTACGGTCCAGCGGCAGATTCTGGATCACTTGGACAAGATGACGTCCGAGCTGGGTACAGCCGTGCTTCTCATCACCCACGATCTCGGCCTCGCCGCCGAGCGTGCGGACAAGGTGGTTGTCATGTACAAGGGCCAGGTTGTGGAGTCCGGGCCTTCGCTGGAGCTGCTCCGCAACCCACGGCACCCCTACACGAAGCGACTGGTCGCTTCGGCGCCGTCGCTGGCTTCACGTCGTATCCAAGTGGCTAAGGAGCAGGGGATCGAATCTGAGGAGCTGCTGGCTCCTGCAGAACCGGTGGTCGTCGAGGCAGCCCTGCCGGAGGAGGTTCTGAAAGTTGAGGACTTGACGAAGGTCTTCAAACTTCGTGGCGGCATTGGCAAGTCCACGGACTTCACTGCAGTCGACTCTGTTTCCTTTGCCGTTAAGCGCGGAACCACTACGGCCATTGTTGGCGAGTCCGGATCCGGCAAGTCGACTGTGGCGCAAATGGTTCTCAACCTGTTGGAACCGACGTCGGGAAAGATCATCTTTGACGGCGTGGATACGTCGACGCTCAGCAGCAAGGACCTGTTTAAGTTCCGTCGCCGGGTCCAGCCGATCTTCCAGGATCCCTACGGTTCCCTCGATCCCATGTACAACATCTTCCGCACCATTGAAGAACCGTTGAGAACACACAAGATCGGCAACAAGGCCAGTCGTGAGAAGAAGGTCCGTGAGCTGTTGGACCAGGTGGCCCTGCCGCAGTCCACCATGCGCCGGTACCCCAACGAGCTCTCGGGTGGCCAGCGGCAACGTATTGCCATTGCACGAGCCTTGGCTTTGGACCCTGAAGTCATCATCTGCGATGAAGCGGTCTCAGCATTGGACGTGCTTGTCCAAGCACAGGTGCTGAACCTGCTGGCTGATCTTCAGGACAACCTCGGCCTGACGTACCTGTTCATCACCCACGACCTCGCCGTGGTCCGGCAAATTGCCGATCACGTCTGTGTCATGCAGAAGGGCAAGCTCGTGGAGACCGGCAGCACGGATGATGTCTTCGACAACCCTCGAGAGGCATACACCCAGGCACTCCTGGACGCCATTCCGGGTGGTTCGCTGCTCTTGCCGCCAGAGGTGGCCTGACCGGCGTCGTACGTTCTCTTCGCCGTAACGCAACAGAGCCGGTGGTTCCCTGCGAAGGGAACCACCGGCTCTTGCCGTTTAAGGCACGTGTTGCGGGGCCCGCTCTGCATGCCAAGGCGCTCACAAAGCATGCAAAGCGGGCCTCACAACGCTCGGGTTGACGACGGCGCGGGCTACTTCGCCGGCGGGGCGGTATCCGGGCGGGCCGTGAGGCCAAGGGCCGTGAATTCGCGAGCCAATGCTGCGCCCAGTTTCGCGTGCCCGGCAGGCTTCAGGTGCACGCCATCTTGGAGATCCCCGATCGCGTCGTAGCGGGTGAGCCAGTCGCCCGCACTGACGAACGGGATGGCGTGCTTGGCCGCGATACGTCCCAAGAGGGCGTCAATTTCCGTACGGCGTCCGCCGCCATTGCTCACGCCTCTGGCCAGGGTTCCAATCATGGCGAAGGTGGTTCCCGGGTAGCGCTTCTTGAGGGCAGCGAGGAGCCGCTCGGCATTGCTGGTGATCTGCGCGTCGGTGGCTCGCTGGGTGGCGTCATTGCCGCCACCCTGGATCACGATCAACGGTGGATCGCCAAAGGGCAACACCCAGTCTCCGCGTTGCAACGCATCGATGTAGTTGCCGGTTTTCCCGTTGGTTGCTACGTATCCTGTGCCGCCCATGCCCACGACGTGCAGTTTGTAGCCCATCGCAGCAATTCCTTGCTGCGGCCATGAATCCTTCGGCATGGATTGGGAATCGCCGATGAGTACAGCGGTGTGGCGAACGTCCGCCAGGACCAGCTCGCTGCGGTTATTCGCCGGGTTTTTGTACAGCGAGCCCACCGGTAGGTTGAGGGAACTGGGGGCAGGGGCCACTCGTAGCGGTTTATCGGCGGCCGCTGTCTGCGCGGGCACGGGCGCGACTGATCCAGAGGGGGCGGTGATTGGCGCTGGGTTTGATCCGCAGCCCACCAGGAGAACGCCGGAGGCGATCAGTGGTGCGATCATGCGGAACGCGGCCGGAGCTTGTCGCATCTATTGTTCTCCACGTGGCACTGGTTCTGGAGCCAATCATGCTGCACGCGACCGCGAAAATCCAGCATCTTGACTTGCGTTTACGTCACAACGCGGGAGTGTGAGCAGTGCCACATTCGGGGGGTGAATGGCTTGCTTTTTAGGCTCATAAATGCAACTGCGTTTAGACTGGATGCAGGTGCCCTGTGTCCCGGGGTCTTTTCGCTGTGTGTTCCGATCAAGTCGATCAGGTATGCGCGCGGATACAAACAGCTGACTTCACCACTGAAACGAGTCATTAACGCATGTCTGAAACCATCACCAACACTGCGTCGCGGAGCGATCTGCGCAACGTCGCGATCGTCGCACACGTTGACCACGGCAAGACCACGCTGGTCGACGCCATGCTCAAGCAGACCAACTCCTTCGCTTCCCATGGTGAGGTTGAGGACCGTGTCATGGACTCCGGTGACCTGGAGCGCGAAAAGGGCATCACCATCCTCGCCAAGAACACCACGGTTGCCTACAACGGCCCGTCGTCCAACGGCGAGACCATCACCATCAACGTCATTGACACCCCCGGCCACGCCGACTTCGGTGGCGAGGTAGAGCGCGGTCTGTCCATGGTTGACGGCGTCGTCCTGCTGGTCGACTCCTCTGAGGGTCCCCTGCCCCAGACCCGCTTCGTGCTGCGTAAGGCCCTCGCCGCCCACCTGCCGGTGATCCTCCTGGTCAACAAGACCGACCGCCCGGACGCCCGCATCGACGAAGTGGTCCACGAGTCCATGGACCTGCTCCTCGGACTTGCCTCGGACCTTGCTGACGAAGTTCCGGACCTGGACCTGGACAAGGTCCTCGAAGTCCCCGTCGTCTATGCCGCTGCCAAGGTTGGCCGCGCTTCCCTGGAGCAGCCGGATAACGGTTCCGCTCCGGAGAACGAGGACCTCGAGCCGCTCTTCAAGACCATCATCGAGCACATCCCAGCTCCCACGTACAACCCTGAGGGTGTACTGCAGGCCCACGTGACCAACCTGGACGCATCGCCGTTCCTGGGACGTCTCGCCCTTCTCCGCATTTACAACGGCACCCTGCGCAAGGGCCAGACCGTTGCTTGGGCTCGCGCCAACGGCGAGCTGAAGAACGTGAAGATCACCGAGCTGCTGGCCACTAAGGCACTGACCCGCGTTCCCGCCGAAGAGGCCGGCCCGGGTGAAATCGTTGCTGTTGCCGGCATCGAGGAGATCACCATCGGTGAAACCCTGACGGATGCCGAGAACCCGCAGCCGCTGCCGCTGATCACCGTGGATGATCCCGCGATCTCCATGACCATCGGTATCAACACCTCGCCGCTGGCTGGCAAGGTCAAGGGCGCCAAGGTTACGGCCCGCCAGGTGAAGGATCGCCTGGACAAGGAACTGATCGGTAACGTCTCCATCAAGGTTCTCCCCACCGCGCGTCCCGACGCTTGGGAAGTTCAGGGCCGTGGCGAGCTCGCGCTGGCCATCCTGGTTGAGCAGATGCGCCGTGAAGGCTTCGAACTGACCGTTGGCAAGCCGCAGGTTGTTACCAAGACCATCGACGGCAAGCTCCACGAGCCGATGGAACACATGACCATCGACGTGCCCGAAGAATACCTCGGCGCCGTCACCCAGCTCATGGCTGCCCGCAAGGGCCGCATGACCAACATGGCCAACCACGGTACCGGCTGGTGCCGCATGGAGTTCATCGTTCCTGCACGTGGCCTGATCGGCTTCCGCACCCGGTTCCTCACGGACACCCGCGGCGCCGGCATTGCTGCCTCCATTTCCGAAGGCTACGAGCCGTGGGCCGGCCCGATCGAGTACCGTACCAACGGTTCCATGATCGCCGACCGTGCCGGTGTTGTTACGCCGTTCGCCATGATCAACCTGCAGGAACGCGGTTCCTTCTTCGTGAAGCCCACCTCCGAGGTCTACGAAGGCATGATCGTGGGCGAGAACTCCCGCGCTGATGACATGGACGTGAACATTACCAAGGAAAAGAAGCTCACCAACATGCGTGCGGCTTCCTCCGACACCTTCGAGAACCTGACGCCGCCGCGCGACCTGACCCTCGAAGAGTCCCTGGAATTCGCCCGTGAGGACGAATGCGTTGAGGTCACCCCGGAATCCATCCGAATCCGCAAGGTCATCCTGGACTCGAACGAGCGCGCCAAGGCCAACCGCGCCCGCGCCAAGTCCTAGCCTGGACTTTCTGACGCAGTCAGGAACAGCTGAATGAAGAAGAGAGCCGCCGGTATGGCACGCAGCATTGCTGCGGCCGTGCCGGCGGCTCTTTTTGTTGCCCTCGCCGGAACAGCGCTCCATCGGCGGACCGTACTTTGGGCAGGCGTTGAGCTCCCATGGGGCGTGGCCGCAGCTCTGCTGCTCGTGGCGTCCGTACAGTTGTGGCTCGCTGCCTGGTGCCGCTCGGTGGTACCGGCGGCGGTGGCAGGCGTGGTGAGCTACGCCGTCGTCGGAATCCTGTCCTCAGCCGGTCCGGCCAAGCAGTTGATTCCGGGCGACGCCGTGGGGAACGTCTGGGTGTTCGGCATCGGCGGAGTGACGTTAATCATGCTTGTGGTCATCAGTCGGCTGCCCGTCAGTCGGACGCGGCGCGCACGGATTGCCGGCGCGGCGGCGGAGGTGGAACCTCTTTCGCGGCGATAACCATTGCCAGCGGAATGTCGACGTCGGACGTGCGGGTCCGGACTGTACAGGCGCCTTCGGTGGTTCCTACCAGATAGCCGAGTGCGTCCGTCAAACCGTCCTCGATCCTGTACCGGACCACTACCCGGATTCCTGGCTCTGCGTTGAGGAGGAACTGTTGGGGCGGCACATTCGGGGGAGTCACCGTTTCATACTAAGACGCGGGCTAGGTTGGCGTTAGCGCACTGTTGGATAATAGGCTCGGAAGTTGAGTGCCCGGCATGATGCCGGCAGTGTTACCCCGGCCATCGCCGGGACAAACCGTGGAGAGGTCTGGGACGTGACGTACGTAATCGCGCAGCCGTGTGTGGATGTCAAGGACAAGGCATGTATTGAAGAGTGCCCTGTCGACTGCATTTACGAAGGTGAGCGTTCCCTCTATATCCACCCCGATGAATGTGTCGACTGTGGTGCTTGTGAACCTGTGTGCCCTGTTGAGGCCATTTACTACGAGGATGACACCCCGGAAGAATGGGCCGACTACTACAAGGCCAACGTTGAGTTCTTTGATGACCTGGGTTCCCCTGGCGGAGCCGCCAAGATCGGAAACACGGGCAAGGACCACCCGTATATCGCTGCACTGCCCCCGCAGAACCAAGACCACTAAGGGCGGTTGTTTCCTTGATTTCCGCGGCGCCGGCTTTCGGCCTGAACCTGCCTGACTACCCGTGGGAGGCTATGGCGCCGTATGTTGCCACAGCCGCTAAACACCCCGGTGGCGCAGTGAATCTTTCCATCGGCACGCCGGTGGACCCCACTCCCGGACTCATCCGTGAGGCCCTTGCTGCGGCCTCGGACGCCCATGGCTACCCCACGGTGCACGGCACCGAGGCCCTGCGCCAAGCCGTAGTGGACTGGTTCGCCAGCCGCCGCGGTGTGCCGGGGCTGGACCCCAAGGACGTCATGCCAACCGTCGGCTCCAAGGAGCTCGTGGCCTGGCTGCCGTTCCTGCTCGGTTTGAGCGCCGGCGATGTTGTTGTTAGGCCTACCGTTGCCTACCCGACGTACGATATCGGCGCCTCACTTGCAGGTGCCACGGCGGTTGCTGCGGATGACCTCGACGAACTTGATGCAGCCACCCGCGCGAAGGTTCGTTTGATCTGGATCAACTCGCCCGGCAATCCCACAGGTAGCGTCCGTGATGTTGAGTCACTGCAGCGGATCGTGGGCCAGGCCCGCGAGCTCGGCGCGGTGGTGGCTTCGGATGAATGCTACGCCGAGCTGGGTTGGGGCGAATGGGATGCCCAACGCGGGGGAGAAGCTGTGCCCAGCATCCTGGATCCCCGCGTCACCGGGGGCTCCACGGACGGCCTGCTGTGCGTGTACTCGCTGAGCAAGCAATCCAACCTTGCCGGATACAGGGCAGCCTTCGTTGCCGGGGATTCGGCCATCATGGCCAACCTGGTGAACAGCCGTAAGCATGCGGGCATGATTGTTCCCTACCCCGTGCAGGAAGCCATGCGCGTTGCACTGGGCGATGCCAGCCACGTGCTGGCCCAGAAGGACCTGTACCGCGGACGCCGCGAGAGGATAGTGCCTGCGCTGGAGAAGTTCGGGCTGACCATCCACGAATCCAAGGCCGGGCTCTACCTGTGGTCCACGGCCGGAGAAGCCACGTGGGACACCGTGGCTCGATTCGCTGACCTCGGCATTGTGGTGGGCCCGGGCGTGTTCTATGGAGACGCCGGTAACGGATTCATCCGGGTGGCCCTCACCGGCAGTGACGAACGAATCGATGCCGCAGTTGAACGGCTTGCCACAGCCTCATAACAATGCTGTGACTTGCGCCACTTATAGCGTCATTCCGCCAGTAACCGGACGGTACGGATTAGTTCCGCAGGGTTACTGGCGGTAGCTTTTTAACTGACTATCAATGGTGGCCTTCTCTAAGAAAGCACTTCGGCCGTTGGAGCCCTGCAACAGTAGGGCCGAAGGCGGCGACACCAGAAGGTGGTTGGACAAGCGTTCGATAGAGGCCCTGAGGCCTCATGAAGGGGACTCCATGACTGAGACCACCAGCGCGACACTGCGCCATGCCGGCGGCGAACTCGAACTGCCGCGCATCAAGGTTGTAGAAGGAAACGAAGGCTACGACGTTTCCAAGCTGCTGAAGCAGACGGGCGCCGTTGCCTATGACCCCGGCTTCATGAACACAGCGGCCACCACCTCGGCCATCACCTACATCGACGGCGACGCAGGTGTCCTGCGCTACCGCGGTTACCCCATTGAGCAGCTCGCGCAGCACTCGAGCTTCCTCGAGGTTTCCTACCTGCTGATCTACGGCAACCTTCCCACTCCCACGGAGCTGGAAGAGTTTGATCAGAAGATCCGTCGCCACACGCTCCTGCACGAAGAGCTCAAGGGCTTCTTCGGCGGGTTCCCGCGTGACGCCCACCCCATGCCGGTGCTTTCCTCGGCTGTTTCTGCGCTGTCCACGTTCTACCAGGACTCGCTGGATCCCTTCAACGCGGAGCACGTGGAAGTTTCCACCATCCGCCTGATGGCCAAGTTGCCGGTCATTGCTGCCTACGCGCACAAGAAGTCCATCGGCCAGCCGATGCTCTACCCGGATAATTCCATGAACCTGGTGGAGAACTTCCTGCGCCTGAGCTTCGGCCTTCCGGCCGAGCAGTACGAAATGGACCCGGTAGTCGTCAAGGCACTGGACCTCCTGCTCATCCTGCACGCCGACCACGAGCAGAACTGTTCCACGTCCACCGTGCGTCTTGTGGGCTCGTCCAATGCCAACCTCTTCGCGTCGGTTTCCGCCGGCATCAACGCCCTCTTCGGCCCCGCACACGGTGGCGCCAACGAGGCCGTGCTGAAGATGCTCCGCCAGATCCAGGCCGACGGCATCAAGCCCGAGGACTACATGGAGAAGGTCAAGAACAAGGAAGACGGCGTCCGCCTCATGGGCTTCGGACACCGTGTCTATAAGAACTACGATCCCCGCGCCAAGATCATTAAGGCAACGGCACACGAAGTTCTGGGTAAGCTCGGCGGCAACGACGAACTGCTGGACATCGCCATGCGCCTCGAAGAGAAGGCATTGGCTGACGACTACTTCATCCAGCGCAAGCTGTACCCGAACGTCGACTTCTACACCGGCCTCATCTACAAGGCCATGGGCTTCCCGGAGAAGATGTTCACCGTACTGTTCGCCATCGGACGCCTCCCGGGCTGGATTGCCCAGTGGCGCGAAATGATCAACGACCCCCAGACGAAGATCGGCCGTCCGCGGCAGCTCTACACAGGGGAGCCGGAGCGCAACTACCCGGCCAACTGACACGGCAGCAGCGTTAATAACGACGGCGGCCGCTCACCNNGGTGAGCGGCCGCCGTCGTTGGTTGCGGTGCCTGCAGACTAGGCGTTGTTCGCCGCTGCAGGCTGAGCAGAGTTGTAGCCGTAGGGGTTGTTCTTCTGCCAGCGCCAGTGGTCCTCGCACATCTGGTCCACCGTCTTGGTGGTGGACCAACCGAGGTCTGCAAGGGCGGAGGAAGCGTCCGCCCAGAAAGCGGGGAGATCGCCGGCCCGGCGGCCGGTGATCTCGTAGGGGATGGGCTGGCCCACGGCCTTCTCGAAGGACCGCAGAACCTCCAGGACGGAGGAGCCACGGCCGGAGCCAAGGTTCCAGCGGCGGACGCCGGCACGCTCAGCGATGTAGTTCAGGGCTGCTACGTGCCCATCGGCCAGGTCAACCACGTGGATGTAGTCGCGCTGGGCTGTGCCGTCGGGGGTGTCGTAGTCGCCGCCGAAGACCATGAGCTTCTCACGGCGTCCCACGGCTACCTGCGCGATGAAGGGGACAAGGTTGTTCGGGATGCCCTGCGGGTCCTCGCCAATGCGGCCGGACGGGTGTGCGCCCACGGGGTTGAAATAGCGCAGCAGTGCGATATGCCAGCGGTCGTCCGCGTTGCCAAGGTCAGAGAGGATGTCCTCGATCTGCTCTTTGGTGCGGCCGTACGGGTTGTTGGCGCCGATTTCCATCTTCTCGATGTACGGGCTGGGGTTGTGCTCGCCATAGACCGTGGCGGAAGAGCTAAAGACGATGGAGCGCACGTTGTGCTTGTCCATGGCGCGGAGCAGGTTCAGCGTGCCCACAATGTTGTTGTAGTAGTAGGCCAGGGGTTCCTGGACGGACTCGCCCACGGCCTTCAGGCCGGCGAAGTGGATCACGGCGTCGATCTGGTGCTGGTCGAAGACCGCCTCAACTGCGGGCTCATCTACCAGGTCAACCTTGTGGAAGGCGGCGGTCTTGCCGGTGAGCTCGGAAACGCGGCGGAGGGATTCCTCGCTGGAGTTCACGAGGTTGTCGAGCACAACGACGTCGTGGCCGGCTTCCTGGAGGGACAAAACGGTGTGGGAACCGATGTAGCCGGTGCCACCCGTGACAAGAATTTTCATGGTTCCTACGCTATCGGAAATTGGAGCCACGCCGCTCTCTGTTGAGCGGTGTTGAAGCACGTTCGTGCTAAAAACAATTAGTGCCCAAAATTGTTGATGCCGAAGCCCGGCGCCATGAAGTTGTCCAAGCCGTCTTCCGGATCATTGCCAGCGATGGCTTGGAACGGGCATCACTGAGGGAAGTGGCTGACGAAGCAGAACTGGCTGTTGGTTCGGTGCGCCACTACTTCGCAAGCAGCGATGAGCTCTTGGTCTTCTCCTTCGGGGCAGTGATCGATCGCATCGTAGGCCGCCTTGAAGCGGCACTTGCATCGGTCGAGGATGCGTCGCCGGACAGCGCCGAACAACACGATGCCGTGCTATACCTCCTCGGCCAGTTCCTGCCGTTGGACGAGGAACTGGCGGTAGACGCTTGTGTATGGATGGCGTTCCGGCAGGCTGCCCGGATCAGGCCGGTCCTGGCCGCTGAAGCCGAGCGCAGCCACCGCACCGTGGCCGCCGTCGTCGGTCGCCTCATCCTTATCCTTAACCCCGGTGAAGCTGACTCCCGGCAAACCCTTGTGACTGAAGCGGAGAGGCTCCTTGCCACCATGGACGGCTTGTGCATGCACGCATTGCTGCAGCCCGAGTGGATGACCGCAGAGATGTGCAGCGACGTCCTCACGGCTCACCTGCGGTCCCTCAGGGCCGCGCCATCCAGCCGCTAAGCGTCATTGCGTCGGCCGAGCCCCATAAGAGGCGGATGACGCCATTACCGTGCGGAGTCATCGGGAATAGACTGGAACATGTCGGGGACCTGCCAAAGGGAGGAATTCGCATGCACGAGTCAGGCGGCCCGGGATGGCGCATCACCATGGATACGTCCGGGCCGATGCTCATCGCCCTGTACTTGCGCGACGTAGCGGGACTTGATGGCGCCGGAAAACCCATACTCTCGCACGCAACACCAAAAGTCCGGCATGCAGACCATAAACACCTCACTTCTGATGTGGGTGGCCTCCCTGCACTGAAGACCGAGTGGGAGGCTTGGTGGGAGAGTCTGGTGAAGTCCTATCCCCATCCGGCCCCGGAGCTCTCGCCGCCCAGCTTCAAGGCTTTTGGCAACTCACCGGCCCTTCAACGCGTTCTGCAAGCTCATTTTGGCTCTGCCTTGGGGTGGGCCACCGACAGGATCGATGAGTATGCCAACCTTGAGGCCACCCGTGAAGCCAACGGGATGACACAGGTGCTAAGCGAAATGGTGGAGGACAGGCTTCTTGAAGTTGGCCGCAGTTCCCGTGACTTCGAACTCACCATTATTGAGTTGCCGCTCAATGAACCCCGTGCCTGGTATTTGGAACCCAACACCATGATCATGAGCCACCAACTGCTCTCCGAGCCGGATGTCTTCCGCAGCTACGTCCAACCTGTGGTGGAGATTCTCGCCTGAGCGATTTTTTGGACAGATACGGCCCTTAAGACGCGCGTATAAGGGCGGGAGCTGTACAAAAACTCAGGTGGCGGGGGCGGAGACCGTGATGGTGACCATCTCAGGTGGGGCGGCAGAAGGTTGCCAGCCGTCCCGTTTCTCCCGGTTCCACGTCTGGCCAGCAACGTCCACCTGGGTAATGGACAGCGTCTTGGCGTTGGCCACTGCCCAATGGGCCACAGCCCAGGCCAGTGTTCCATCGATGTCCAGCTGCACCGAGCGGCCCTGTACGGTGGCCGCTTGGGTGCCGAACGCCGTCGTGAGTTCATCAACGACGGCGGCAGGGTCACCAGCCGCCTCGGGCATGCGCAGTTCGCAGTTCAGTGCAGCCTCGGAGTGACCGGTGAGAGCAGAAGCGAAGGCCCTGCCCATGCCTTCGTGTTGGGCGTAAGCGCGGGGGAAGGCTGAACGTTGGACCGCTTGGGCGGCCTGGGTGATTTCCATGGATTCGTAGGCTGGGACCTTAACCAAGCCGTCATAGAACGCGTTTGATGCGTAGACGGGGTCCATGACCTGTTCTTCGGTTCCCCATCCCTGCGAGGGCCTTTGCTGGAACAGTCCACGGGAGTCCGGGCCGGCGTCATCGCCGTAATTGATGTTGCGCAGCCTGGATTCCTGCATGGCCGTGGCCAGGGCAATAGTTGCCGCGCGTGGTGGAAGTCCTCGCTGGACGGAGATTGCGGAGATGAGTGAAGCATTGGCTGTCTGATCCGTGGCGAGCTCGTGGCTTTCGGGACCGACCATGGCGAGGCAGCGCTCCGTGACAAGTGTCTCGGAGCGCTGCAGCACTGCAACTATCGCGTAAATGGCACCTGCTACGAGGGCCAAAGCCAGCACCGCAACTATGGCGCGGCGGAACCGGCGCATTGATTCTCTCCTGCTAATTGGCGTGGAGAGCCTCGTTCAGCTCCACCGTTTGGCCCTTGCGGGGAAGTACTTCCACGCCGCCGGTGGTGGAGTTGCGGCGGAAGAGCAGGTTGGGAACGCCGGAGAGTTCCACGGCTTTGATGATCTTGGTGGTGTCCTCGCCGTTTTCGTCTTTGGGGCCCGGAACGCGGACACGGGTACCGGCGGTGACGTAGAGTCCGGCCTCCACCACGGAGTCGTCACCAATGCTGATGCCTACGCCGGAGTTGGCACCGAGCAGGACGCGCTCGCCCAGTGCGATCTTTTCCTTGCCGCCACCGGAGAGCGTGCCCATGATGGATGCTCCGCCGCCAACGTCTGTACCGTCGCCGGCAACAACGCCAGCAGAGATGCGGCCTTCCACCATGGAGGTGCCCAGGGTGCCGGCGTTGAAGTTCACGAAGCCTTCGTGCATCACAGTGGTGCCCTCGGCGAGGTGGGCACCCAAGCGGACGCGGTCGGCGTCGGCAATGCGCACACCCGTGGGAACCACGTAGTCAACCATCCGCGGGAACTTATCCACGCCGTACACCACAACGTTGCCGCGCTTGCGAAGGCGTGCGCGGGTCAACTCGAAGCCGTCAACGGCGGCGGGGCCGAAGTTGGTCCACACCACGTTGGGCAGCTTGCCGAAGACGCCGTCCAGATTGATGCTGTTCGGTTTGACCAGGCGGTGGGAGAGGAGGTGCAAACGCAGGTAAGCATCGGCAGTGTCTGCCGGGGCGGCGTCGAGGTCGATCTGCGCGAAGACCACTTTCTGCTCCGTCCCGCGGGCGGCATCCTTGCCGTCGTTGGCCAGTGCAGTGAGCGCGGGGTCGGCATTCTCAACGTCACGGAGGGTTTCGGCCGCAACGCCAAGTGCGGGTGCCGGGTACCAGACGTCCAGCACGGTTGCTTCCCCGGAAGCCGAGGTGGCGATGGTGGCCAGGCCGAAGCCATAAGCCGATCGGGGGTTGGCGGGCGCGGTTGCGGGCACAGCAGAGGAAGCAGTTTCAGTCATGCGCCAAGTCTATCCAGCAGGCGGAGGTCGGTTAAAACCTGTCTCACACCACAGAAGTCGCATTTGCGGGCATTAGGCTGGACGGGTGACTTTGAACCCTGCCCCCGCCCTCCTTGACCTGCGCCAGGACGTTGCCTTGCTGACGGCTGCGATCATCGACTTCAACAGCGTTTCCGGCAACGAGACCGAACTCGCCGACGCCGTCGAGGCAGCTTTGCGCGCCATTCCTGCCTATACCGTGATCCGGGACGGCGACGCCATCGTTGCACGGACCGAACTCGGCCGCTCGGAGCGTGTCATCCTGGCCGGACACCTGGACACCGTGCCCCTGCCTACGGTTGAGGGCTCCTTGGGTACAGTTCCGGCCACCTGGGAGTCCGGCGTTCCTGGTGAAGGCGTGCTGTATGGCCGCGGCACCACGGATATGAAGGGCGGCGTGGCGGTGCAGCTGGCGCTTGCGGCAACACTCTTCGACGATGGTAGGCAGCCGGACAAGGACGTCACCTTCGTCTTTTATGACCATGAAGAGGTGGAAGCGGTCAAGAGCGGACTCGGCAGGTTGGTTCGGAACCACGGAGATCTGCTGAAGGGTGACTTCGCAATTTTGTTGGAGCCAACCCACGGCACCGTGGAAGGCGGTTGCAACGGAACCAGCCGTTTCGAGGCCACCACTATCGGCGAAACAGCCCACTCAGCCCGCGCATGGATGGGCATCAACGCGATCCACGCCGCGGCACCCATCCTGGCGCGGCTCGCCGCTTACGAGCCACAGACCATCAACGTGGACGGCCTGGATTACCGCGAAAGCCTCAATGCCGTGAAAATCAACGGGGGCACGGCAGGGAACGTCATCCCGGACCGCTGCGTGGTGGAGATCAACTACCGTTTCGCTCCAGACAAGAATCCGGACCAGGCAGAGGCCATCGTCAGGGAGCTTCTGGAAGGATTCGACGTCGTCCGTACAGACGCTGCTGCCGGCGCGAGGCCCGGACTCAATCACCCCGCCGCCGCGTCCTTCATCGCCGCAGTCGGTGCCGAGCCCAAACCCAAATACGGATGGACCGACGTCGCGCGTTTCAGTGAACTGGGCATCCCGGCGGTGAACTTCGGCCCCGGCGATCCTTTGCTGGCGCACAAGGACAACGAGCACGTCGACGCCGATGCCATCCGTGAGTGCCTCCGTGCACTGAGGACGTGGCTGGCGCCGTAGTCCCGAGCACGTTCAAGAAATCAAAAACGGCGGGTCCGGTTCCATTGGAACCGGACCCGCCGTTTGCTTGCCAGAGAACTACTTGGCGGTGGGAACCGCTCCGGCTGCGGTCGCCTTGGCCGTGCCGCCAGCGGTTTTCTTGGAACCCCTGCGTTCAATCCAGATGGCGATACGTGACACCGTCAGGTTGATCAGGATGTAGATGGCCGCGCCCACAAAGAACGCCGGGAACAGGAAGTCAGGGCCGAGGAAGTCGGCCATGATCTGGATTTTCCGCAGCAGTTCCTCGTAGCCCACGATGTAGCCGAGCGAGGTGTCCTTGAGCAGAACCACCAACTGGGCAACCAATGAGGGAAGCATGCGGCGCACAGCCTGCGGGAATTCGATGGACATCCGCGACTGGAAGCTGCGGAGGCCAATGGCCAAACCAGCCTCGCGTTGTCCCTTGGGGAGGGACTGGATGCCGGCACGGAGAATTTCAGCGAAGATAGCGGCGTTGTAGAGAACCAGGCCAACAACAACGGCTTGGAACTGTCCCGTGGCGAAAACCAGCAGGACGAACAACATCATGAGCACCACAGGCATGCCGCGGAGGAACTCCAGCACTACCTGCGTTGGTATACGGACCCAGGGAATCAGGGAGATGCGCAGGAGGCAGAGCGCGATACCCAGGGGGAACGCGATCACGGCTGCAACGGCAGCAGCGGTCAGGGTGGAAACGATGCCCTGGCCGATCAGGTTCCAGACGTCCGGCGCCATGGGGCCGTAGAAAATCTCCCAGCGGTCGGCGTCGAAGATACCCTGCTGCGCCAGCGTTATGACAGCGATAGCCAGGATGCCAAGAATGATCAGAACGCCGGCGGCAGAGCCGATGAGCGAATAGAGGCGGGCCTTGGGCCCGGGGACGTCGTAAAGGACCGATGTCATCGGGCAATCGCCACCTTTCGTTCAACAAAGTGCGCCAGGAGTCCCAAGGGAACTGTGATCAAGAGGTAGAAGAACGCCACCCCGAGGAGGATCCAGAGGACCTGGTTGCCGTAGTCGTTGGAGAGCTGCCGGCCGTAACCGAAAAGCTCCAGGACGAAGAATGCGCCGGCCACCGAGGAGTTTTTGACCAAGGCAATCAGGATGTTGATCAACGGGGGTATGACGGTCCGCACGGCTTGGGGGAGGACGATGAAGCCGAGGACCTGTGTGAAGGTCATGCCGACGCTGCGGGCAGCTTCTGCCTGGCCCACAGGCACGCTGTTGACACCGGAACGGACCGCTTCGGCGATGAAGGCGGCCGTGTAGCTGCTCAACGCGATGATGGCAGCAACTTCGAATTGTTCGAACTTGACGCCCAATCGGGGCAAAACAATGGCGGCGAAAAAGAAAATGATGGTCAACGGGGTGTTACGCGCCACTTCAACATAGAACATGCTGAAACCGCGAAGTGCTGCCACGGGGGAAACCCTCATGGCCGCCAGGAGTGTGCCGACAATGAGGGCAATGATTCCTGAAATTACGGAGAGATACAGGGTTCGGAGAAATCCGTCCCAGTATTCGGGGAGGCTTGCTATGACGGCGTCCATGGCTTCCTTTGGCTGCAGCTAATCAGGGAACAGGGTCCTGGATTCGTCAACTGCCGCCGCCCGGAGGGGGCGGCGGCAGTTGACGGGTCCCGACTAGTAGCGGTTGATCGTAGGAAGTTCAGGTGCGGTCTTGATGACCTTGCCTGCTGTGGCTTCCCAAGCCTTCTTGTAGGTATCGTCCTTGGCGAAGCCCTCAAGCTGATCGTTGATCCAGTTGCGGAAGACAGTGTCATCCTTCTTCAGACCGATGCCGTAAGGCTCCTTGGTGAAGGTTTCATCCGAGGCGAGCTTGAAAGCATCCGGTTCCTTGTCCACATAGCCGGCAAGGATCACGTTGTCAGTGGTGACCGCGACGACCTGCTTGTTGCGCAGCGGTTCCAGGCAAGCGGTGTAGGTGGCCGCGGGGACTACCTCTGCGTTGTACTTCTCGGCGATGGTCTTGGCCGGGGTGGAACCCGTAACGGAGCAGACCTTCTTGCCGGCAACATCTTCAGGCTTGGTGATGGAGTTGTCGTCCTTATTCACCAGCAGAGCCTGGCCAGCTTCGTAGTACGGTCCGGCGAAGGAGACCTTTTCCTTACGGGCATCGTTGATGGTGTACGTGGCGATCACAAGATCGACGCGGCCCTGCTCGATGAACGACTCGCGGTTTTGGGAGACCGTCTCTACCCACTCGATCTTGTCTGCGGCGATGCCCAGTTTTGCGGCGATTGCCTTGCCCATTTCAACGTCGAAACCGACAGGCTTGCCATCAAGGCCCTTCTGGCCGAACAACGGCTGATCGAATTTGGTTCCGATCTTGATGGTCCCGGCCTTGTTGAGCTTCTCCATGGTGGTGCCGGCTTCGAAGCTTGCCGAAGCAACCGGGGGAGTAGTTGTGGTGCTGCCGCCGCCGCAAGCGCTCAGCGAGAGAGCAAGCGCAGCCGATGCGGCCACCAGGAGTGACTTCCTCCGGGTAATAAGAGACTTCATGGTGTTCCTTTCATATGGGTGGCCGCCTTACGGCCGGGGGTGCTGGCGGTAAGGAGCTAGTGGGTCAAGAGCTTGGACAAGAAGTCTTTTGCGCGGGTGCTCTTCGGGTTGGTGAAGAATTCCTCGGGGGTGGCGTCCTCGACGATCTGGCCGTCAGCCATGAACACCACGCGGTCGGCAGCCTTGCGGGCGAAGCCCATCTCGTGGGTGACCACGATCATGGTCATGCCTTCCTTGGCCAGCTGGATCATGACGTCCAACACTTCGTTGATCATCTCGGGGTCCAGTGCCGACGTAGGTTCGTCGAACAGCATGACCTTAGGCTTCATGGCAAGAGCGCGGGCAATGGCCACACGTTGCTGCTGGCCGCCTGAGAGCTGGGCGGGAAGCTTCGGGGCTTGGTGGCCAACGCCTACGCGTTCCAGGAGGGCCATGGCTTCCTTGTCGGCCGTACCCTTGGCCACTTTCTTCACCTTGATGGGACCCAGCGTGACGTTCTCAAGAATCGTCTTGTGGGCGAACAGGTTGAAGGACTGGAAGACCATGCCGACGTCGGCACGCAGGTGCGCGAGGTCCTTGCCTTCTTCGGGAAGCTTCTTCCCGTCGATGGCGATGTCGCCGTCGTCGATGGTTTCCAAGCGGTTGATCGCACGGCAGAGAGTGGATTTACCGGATCCGGATGGTCCGATAACCACCACCACTTCACCCTTCTTAACCTGAAGGTTGATGTCTTTGAGGACATGCAATTGACCGTAGTGCTTATTGACGCCGTTCAGGGAGACGAGGGCATCGCCGGACGCTTGAGTAGTCATACGACGAATCTAGCGAACAAAGAAGCAAATATGACCACGGTCACGGCAACTTCCTGAAGATCGTGACTGAACAGAAACCTGCCCCACAGCGATATACCAGACTGCAATGCAAGATGCGGGTCGCTGCCACGGAGCGCGCCTTCATCCGCGCTAGCCTTGGGCAATGAGCATGAGCCAGCACCACGTTCCCCGTCCGGATGCCAACGGCCGCGTCACGGGCACCCATGTGCCCCTCCCTTCGGAGGTCGCCCCCGCCAAGCACAAAGGCTCCCTTGAGCTTCGGCGCAAACAGGCTGACACGGGAATGTCGGACCAGCATTTGCTGGATACCAGCGGTGCCGGGCAGTTCATCCACACCGATCCGTGGCGTGTCCTGCGAATCCAGAGTGAGTTCGTAGAGGGCTTCGGAGCCCTGGCTGATCTGGGTCCTGCCGTTAGTGTGTTTGGCTCCGCGCGGACCAAACCCGGATCCGAGTACTACGAGATGGCCGTGGATGTGGGCCGCAAGCTTGCTGAAGCCGGCGTGGCCGTGATTACCGGCGGTGGCCCGGGATCCATGGAAGCTGCCAATAAGGGCGCTGTGGAGGGCAATGGGGTTTCCGTTGGCCTGGGCATCGAACTTCCCTTCGAGCAAGGGCTCAACCAATGGGTGGATTTGGGCATCAATTTCCGCTACTTCTTCGCCCGCAAAACCATGTTCGTCAAGTACGCGCAAGGCTTCGTGGTGCTTCCCGGAGGACTAGGGACTCTCGATGAATTGTTCGAAGCCATGGTGCTGGTGCAAACACGTAAGGTCACCTCCTTCCCCATTGTTCTTCTGGGAGTGCGGTTCTGGGGTCCCATGATCGAGTGGATCCGGGAGACCTTGGTGGCAGAGGGCATGGTTTCGGAGAAGGACCTTGACCTGATCCAGTTGGTGGATGACCCCGCCGACGCCGTGCACCGCGTCCTACATGGCGCGCCGTTGCCTCCGACTCCCAACGGAGACCAGCGCCCGGAGTAGACCTTCGTTTCTGGCACGATGGACCTGTGAGCTTTTTCCTGGTGTTTCTCGCGATAGTCCTCGTCGGCGCTGCGTTGTATCTCGGTGCCGGAATCGTCAAGGGGCGCTCTCTTGGATCGGGACTGGAGCAACCCGTTCCCAACCTGCCCGCTGTCCTGCTGCCGGAGGACGCCAAGCCCGTCGACGTCGATTCCCTCCGTTTTGCGCTTGGCCTCCGTGGCTATCGGATGGATCAGGTGGACCAGGTCCTCGACGAGCTCAGGGACCAGTTGCAGGCCAAGGATCGCGAGATCCAACGGTTGGGCGCGCTGGTTCAGTGTCGTGGCGAGGACGGCGAAACCGGCCGGACCCGGCAGTGAGCTCGCGGACTCCAGCCTCGCAGCCCCCTGGCTCAAAGACGCAAGGGGCGCGGGGACCCGCGGACCGGCTGTCCTTGGGTCTATCAGCTGCCGTCGCCGGAATGGCCGGATGGCCTTGGTGGCTGCAGGTTCCCTTGATATTTGTGGTGGCCCGGCTGGTCAGTGCCTGCATCTTCATGGCGGCAGCCATTCACCAAGGAACCAACCCGTGGTTCCCGCCCGCGCCGGATTACTGGAACTTCATCACTATCTGGGATGGACGCTGGTATCAGGAAGCGGCTGACAAGGGCTATCCCTCGGTCCTGCCCGTGGACGCGAACGGCGTCGTTCAGCAAAACGCATGGGCGTTCTATGCACTCTTTCCCTTCCTGGCCCGGGGTCTCGCGGCAGCCACCGGGATAGGAACCCTCCCGGCGCTCACCATCATCGCCATGGTGGCGGGTGTGGGCGCCGCTTTGGTGATTTACAAGCTCTTCCGTGAGTTCGCAGGTAAGCGCGCGGCGCTGTGGGGCGTCGTCTTCGTTTCCACTTTTCCGGTGTCCCCAATCCTTCAGGTCCCGTATGCCGAGTCCTTAAACCTGCTGCTGTTGTCCGGCTCGTTGTTGCTGGTGGTCCGCGGCCGATATCTGGCGGCAATTCCGGTAGTGCTTCTCATGTGTCTTTCCAGGCCCACGGGAGTCCCGTTTGCCGCCATGGTGGGATTGCTGTTGCTCTGGCGTCTGTGGCAGCGCTTCAGGCCTTCGGGGACGCTGTCAGCCCCCGCGTCAGGCGGTGAAGACGCGACGTCGGTGCGCAGCTTGCTCTCGCTGGGGGCGATGGTGCTTGCGGCGGGCATTGGAGCTCTCGCGTGGCCAGCCATTGCCTGGGCAACCACCGGCGAACTCACTGCCTACACACGCACGGAAACAGCGTGGCGGGGGCACGATCTTGTGCCTTTCAAGCCGTGGTTCGACACGGGTCGGATGCTGTTCGGTCCTGTGTTGGGCGTGATGGCCCCGTTCGTCTTCACGGCGCTTTTCGTGCTGGTCATGATGTCCAGGCCGGTCAGGGCGCTGGGAACTGAGTTGCGGCTTTGGTGCGCTTGTTACATGGGCTACCTGCTGGTCTTCCTTCACCCACAGACCAGTACCTTCAGAATGCTGCTGCCGCTTTTTCCCCTGGCCTTGGCGGTGGCGTTGCTCTCCAAATCCAAAGCGTACCGGGGGACGGTCGTGGTGATGTTCGTCCTCCTCCAGATCGTCTGGGTGGTGTGGCTGTGGGCGTGGGCTCCGCTCCCCGGCGGCGGGGACTATCCGCCCTGACGTGGACGTTTGCCGCGCCGGCGGAGTATGTACAAAGTCCGGACAAATGCGCGTTTGATTAGCTACGGACAGGTAATTACGGGATAATAGGACAAGAGCAAGGACAAAGCACCGAAAAGTGCCCGGCCAAGGCGGCCTCCCAAGCGGTGCCGCCGGCTGCAATTGCGACGCGGAACCAGCCCGGCCGGGTTGGCGTGACTTGGGACAAATGGAGGGGATTTTCCTAATGGCGGCTATGAAACCACGTACCGGCGACGGCCCTATGGAAGTTACCAAAGAGGGACGCAGCTTGATCATGCGTGTGCCGCTCGAAGGCGGAGGACGACTCGTTGTCGAACTCAACGCTGCGGAAGCGGCCAACCTCAAGGAATGCCTCGTAGGCGTTACTGAATAGGCATTTGGATAGATTTACAAAGCAGGGCCCGGAAAACCGGGGCCCTGCTTTTGTTTAACCTGCTTTTCCTGATGCTGGCAGGCACCCTACTTCTTGACGGCCACCAGAAGGCCGTCGCCCGTCGGCAGCATCGCCGACGCCAACCGGTCGTCGTCGCGGATGGCCTTCACAATCTGACGCAGAACCACCGTGGTTGCTTCACGCGCTGCCGGGTTGGCGACGCGGTCCTTGTCCAAAGCATCGTTGATCACCAGGGTGCCGCCTGATTTCAGGAGGCGGATTGCCTGTTCCACGTATTTGGGGAAGTTGGGCTTGTCGGCATCGATGAACACGAGGTCGTATGCGGAGTCGGTCAGTCGTGGCAACACATCCGCCGCGCGGCCTGAAATGGTGCGGGTACGGTTGGCAGGGCTACCGGACTCAAGGAATGCTTCCCTGGCGGCCTTCAAATGCTCGACGTCCACATCGATGGTGGTCAGCACGGCATGGGGGCTGAGGCCACGCAGCAGGCAAACCCCGGACACTCCTGCCCCGGAGCCAACTTCCACCACTGTCTGCGCTTTGGACGCCGCGGCAAGCACTGTCAGCACCGCACCCACACCGGGGCTGATGGGGGTAACACCCAGCTCAAAGGACCGCTCACGGGCGCGTAACAACACGTCATCCTCAGCCGGCAGATCTTCTGCGTAGGACCAGCTGCTTGACTTGTCGGCACTCATGAAGGGGTTCGCTTTCCGCGGGAAGGGGTGTTTGTACCAAGACTACTGTGTCCGCACGGGTAAACCCGCTGAAGGGATGCTCCCTGGGGCTGTGTCCATGGCCGTTTTCAGCCTTGCGGAGAAATCGCCGTCCAGTCAGGAAATTCCCAGACAAACTTGGGATGATAATGCTCCGGTCATCCATGAGGTGGGCGGCACCGAAAGTTCGGTGAACCACAGTTTGAGGGGAGTGGACGATGCCGGCATCGCATGCTGCGCCAGTCCAAACAGCGGAAAGCCTGGAGGCCGTTACTGACTGGGTCATGCCCAGCTGGGAGGAAGTGGTGTCAAACCACTCCGCCAAGGTATATCGCCTCGCCTATCGCCTGACCGGCAACAAGTACGACGCCGAAGACCTCACCCAGGAAGTTTTTGTCAGGGTGTTCCGTTCCCTGGAAAACTTCAAACCCGGAACCTTGGATGGCTGGTTGCACCGCATCACCACCAACCTGTTCCTGGACGGGGCACGGCGCAGGAGCAGGATCCGCTTCGATGCGCTCGCCGAAGATGCCGAATCCCGTTTGCCGGGCCGTGAACCCGGACCTGAGCAGAGCTTCGAGCACAATAACCTTGACCTCGACGTCCAGCGCGCTTTGGAAGAACTCCCGCCGGACTTCCGCGCCGCCGTGGTGCTGTGTGATCTTGAAGGTCTTTCCTATGATGAAGTCGCCGAGGCGCTCGGTGTGAAACTGGGAACTGTCAGGTCCCGAATCCACCGCGGGCGGACCATGCTCCGGGAGAAACTGGCCCACCGCGATCCCCGCCCGGCAGAGGCGCGCAAGCCGCGGTTGAAGATGCCCCGCATCGCCAGCATTCTTTAGGTTGTCGATGCCTCGACGTCCCCTTCGTCCGGGAGCCCCGCCCCGGCGCACCTTGGCTTCGCTGCGCCATACTCGCAGCACGGAACACCTGCAGCACTGCGCTGAATGCCGCATGGCCCTCCGCCGCGAACGGCAGTACATTGAGCGCCTTCGTGGCGCGGCCGTACCTGAAGCCAGCCAGGACCTTGCCGCGCGACTGATCCAGCACACGGAACGCCTGGCGAACGATCCTGGACCGGCTGGCTCGACGCCGCACTTCCCACCGCTGCGAAATTCGTACCGTCGTTTCCCGGGCCTTCGTATGGCAGGCATTGCTGCGGGCACCCTGATGGTCAGTGCGGGTGCACTGGCTGTGTCTGCCTACGTGATCGCCGGCGATGCCGAGCCGCAAGTCCTCGCGGGAACAAGCAGCGCCAGCGGGTTTGCCGGTGCCTGGACGGGCAGCCCCGCCGATGCCATGGTGGGACCTGCGTTCCGAGCCGGGAGCACCGTCAGTTTGAGCCCTGACCAGTTGGATTCACTTCGGGCAGAAGGTTGGGCGTGCCCTGAGCTGTCAGCAATGGGCTTCCACGTTGTATCCGCCCAAGCAACCAAGCACAATGGCAACCCTGCTGTAGAGATCCGGCTGGAAAACAACGGTCACTTTGCCACCATCGTGGAGGAACACTTGCCTGCGAACCGAGAACCGGGGCAATCTACATCCGCGCAACTCTCACTCACGCAGGGAACCCCATGGAAGGCTGTCTACACCATGCCTGCAGCCGTTATCAGTTACGCCTCCGACCTTCCGGCGGACACTGCGGACGATGCTGTCCCTGAAATCGTCCGCGCGGGGGATTCCATGTCCATGGCTCCTGCACCGGAAGATCAGGAGCCGTGGTACAAAAGGGTGCTGCGAGGCGTGCAAACCCTACTCCGTCCTGCCGGTTTAGGAGCGGCACCAGAGACAAGGTAATCTTCGTTACGTGCTTGGAATCAATGGCCCGGAGTTCATACTTCTTCTGATTATCGGCGTACTCGTCATCGGTCCCAGCCGTTTGCCCGAATACACTCAAAAGCTGGCCAACCTGGTTAAGGAAGTGCGTCGGATGGCATCCGGCGCCCGCGAGCAGATCAAAGAAGAAGTCGGCATCGACATCGATGAGGTCGATTGGAAGAAATACGATCCCCGCCAGTATGATCCCCGGCGCATCATCAAGGATGCTCTTCTTGATGACGACAAACCTGTCAGTGCCGGAGCACCCGCCGCCGCTGCTGCAGCCGTAGATGTCAAACCCAAGACTCCGGTGCGGGTCATTGAGAGACTCGCCGAGGGCGAAGCCGCACCCTTTGATACCGAAGCGACCTGAGCCGGAGGAGCTGGCAGCCCCTCCAAGGACGCGGCGCTCTGCCGGCCCGGACCAGTAGGCTCAGCGGGGCTGGATCCCCAACGGCATGCCGGACAGCCCGCGGGGCCGCGTGGCCAAAGAGGCAGCAATACCCTCCAGCGCTTTCGCGGCAGCCGTCTCTGGTGCTGCCAGAACCACAGGCTTCCCGGCGTCGCCACCCTCCCGTAACCGGATATCCAGCGGAATCTGACCGAGGAGTGGCACGTCGGTTCCCACAGCAGTGCTCAAACGCTCAGCGAGGATTGCACCGCCTCCACTTCCGAACAATTCCATGCGTTCGCCGTCGGGCATTTCCAGGTAGGACATGTTCTCGATGATGCCGGCCACCTTCTGTCCGGTCTGGGTGGCGATGGTGCCGGCTCGTTCGGCCACATCAGCGGCAGCTGCCTGCGGGGTGGTCACTACCAGAATCTCTGCGTTGGGTAGAAGCTGCGCCACCGAGATCGCGATGTCCCCCGTGCCGGGAGGCAGATCCAGGAAGAGGGCATCGAGGTCGCCGAAGTAGACATCGGTCAGGAATTGTTCAAGGGCCCTGTGCAGCATGGGGCCGCGCCATGCCACTGGCTGGTTGCCGTCAACGAACATGCCAATGGAAATGACCTTGACGCCGTAGGCCACGGGCGGAAGGATCATGTCGTCCACCTGCGTGGGTTTTTGGGTGATCCCCATCAGCCCGGGCACGGAAAAGCCGTGCACGTCGGCGTCCACGATGCCCACACGGAGGCCCTGGGCGGCCAGTGCGCAGGCCAGATTAACAGTGACAGAGGATTTGCCTACACCGCCTTTTCCGCTGGCCACGGCGTACACCTTGGTCAGGGAACCGGGTTTAGTGAAGGGTATGCCGCGTTGTCCGGCTGGTCCGCGGAGCTGTTCCTTGAGGGCTTCACGCTGTGCCGGCGTCATGACCTTCAGCTCCACGTCTACACCGGTGACGCCTTCCACATGGAGGAGGGCGTCTGTAGCGTCCTTGGTAATTGTTTCCCGCAGGGGGCACCCGGCGATGGTCAGCAGAACAGCCACATGCACGGTGCCGTCATCATTGGCCGTTACCGACTCCACCATGCCAAGTTCGGTAATGGGGCGCCGTAGCTCGGGATCAATGACGGTTGCCAAGGCAGCATTCAGCGCCTCGACCGATGCGATGCTCATATGGTCAGGCTCGGCTTTCAGGGTTTTCGGGCGATGGTTTGGTGGTTGAATGCTGCGGACCTGCGGCGCGAGGGGCGCGGACTCGGGGAATCTGCTGGGTGCGGGGCCCGCGCGATTTGTCCCGCTTGTCCTTCAGCTTCTCCTTGACCCTCTCGCCGGGTGATTCAGTGCCGTCAGCGGCGGCATCGCCCTCGCGAAGTTCCTCTTGGGCATCAATGATGTCTTCAAGCAGGCTTCGGAGTTCGGTCCGGACATAGTCACGGGTGGCCACTTCACGCAAGGCAATGCGGAGCGAGGCCAATTCCCGTGTCAGGTACTCGGTGTCGGAGAGATTGCGTTCGGCCCGCTGGCGGTCCTGCTGGAGCGAGACGCGGTCGCGGTCGTCCTGCCGGTTTTGGGCCAGCAGCAGGAGCGGCGCGGCGTAGGAGGCCTGCAGCGAAAGCATCAGCGTCAGCAGGGTGAAGCCCAGCTCCATGCGGTCGAACTGCCAGTCCGTGGGAGCGAAGGAGTTCCACGCAAGCCAGAACACACAGAACACCGTCATGTAGACGAGGAACGTAGGCGTGCCCATGAACCGGGCGAAGCCTTCGGTGGCGTTTCCAAAAGCGTCCGGGTTCGGTGAGAACTTGGGCAGGATGCGTTGACGTCCGCTCAGGGGCGTATCGAGGCTGCTGCTTGAGCGTCCCGTGGACTTGGTGGATCGGGTGGCGTTGTTATCAGCCAATGCGGCCTCCAAGTTTCCTTATAGGGGCGTCGTCCTCGTGGGCGCGCCAGTCATCCGGCAACAGGTGATCCAGCACGTCATCAACAGTCACCGCCCCCACAAGGCGGCCGTCGTCGTCCACGACTGGAAGTGAATTCAGGTTGTACGTCGCCAGGGTCCGGGCCACTTCGGAGATGTGGGCTTGGTCCGAGAGCGGCTCAAGGTTTTTATCGACGAGGTTGCCCAGCGGTTCCGGCGGAGGGAAACGCAGGAGCTGCTGTATATGCACCACGCCCAGGAAACGTCCGGTGGGGGTTTCCAGGGGCGGACGGGCAATGAAGATGGATGACGCCAGCGCGGGCGAGAGTTCTTCACGCCGGACGTGGGCAAGGGCTTCGGCCACCGTGGCTTCCGGAGGCAGAATGACCGGGACAGGAGTCATGAGGCCACCGGCGGTGTCTTCGTCGTACTCGAGGAGGCGGCGGACGTCCTCGGCTTCCTGGGGTTCCATGAGTTGAAGCAGCTCTTCCGCCTGGGCGGAGGGAAGCTCGGCCAGGAGGTCGGCGGCGTCGTCAGGATCCATCTCTTCGAGGACGTCGGCGGCACGTTCCACATCAAGTGCGGAGAGGATCTCCACCTGGTCATCTTCCGGGAGTTCCTGGAGGACATCTGCCAGGCGTTCATCCTGAAGCTCACTGGCCACTTCAAAACGCCGTTTGTCGCTCATTTCCTGCAGTGCTTCAGCGAAGTCGGCAGGTTTGAGGTCTTCGTGGGTGGCAACGAACTGCGTTGCGGCCTGTGGCTCGTTGTGGCCGCCGGTCTGGGCGTCGGCCCAATCGATGATCAGTGTCTCGTTGCGGCGGAGCCTGCCAAAGGGCGACAGGGAGTGTCCACGACGGACGAACAGCTTGCTGACAAACCAGTCCTTGGACCTGTGCTGGTCCATGGCGATGTCCTCGATCGTTGCGTCTCCACTGCCATCGGCCAGCGTCACGCGGCGGTCGAACATCTCAGCCACCACCAGAGTTTCGGCACCGCGCTGCTCGAAGCGCCGCAAGTTCACCAGTCCGGTGCAGATAATTTGCGTCTGGTCGATGGACGTAATCCGCGTCATGGGAACGAAGACCCGCTTCTTGCCCGGAACTTCAACCACGATGCCCACCACATGGGGAGCGCCACGGGTGCCGCGGGAGAGCACCACGACGTCGCGCAACCGGCCAAGACGATCGCCCAGGGGGTCGAAGACGTCCAAGCCGAGCAAGCGCGCGACAAAGACGCGTGAGGGATGTGTGCTCATATTTACAGGCTACCGAGTCTGCTCTCTTTTAGCTGAATTCCAGCCGCTACACATGTCCATGAGACACAATGGGGCTATGTCAAACATTTTTGGTGGTCCCAAAGCCGTTGAGGAGTCCCGCAGCGTCCCCCAAGGGGACACCGTAGGCTCGTACACCTCGTATTTGGACGCCCAGAAGGCGGTGGACTACCTGGCCGATCAGCAGTTCCCTGTTCAGCTGGTGTCGATCGTGGGCAATGACCTCAAAATGGTGGAGCGGGTGACCGGCCGCCTGAGTTACCCGAGGGTGGCACTGTCCGGTGCCCTCAGCGGCATGTGGTTCGGCCTGTTCGTCGGCGTCATGCTGTCCTTCTTCACTCCGGCCGGGGGTCCGTTCTCCATCATCACCTCAGTTCTGATGGGTGCGGCATTCTTCATGCTGTTCGGCATCGTCACTTATGCCACGCAACGCGGAAAGCGTGACTTCACCTCCACCAGCCAGGTGGTGGCCACTAATTACGACGTCATTGTCGCAGTGGAGGCAGCCCAGGAGGCCCGCCGACTGCTCCATCAGCTGCCGATGAACCCGTCCCAGGCTGCTAAGCCGCAGGCCAGCGGCTACAACCAGCCAAGCGCGCCCTTCCAGCAGCCCGGTCAGGCGCCTGAGCGGCCCACCACGTGGAATGATCCCTATGGCCAGCGCGCCCCCGAGCCCAGTGGCTCAAGTGCCCCGGAGGGACAGAACGCAGCCCCGGCGAACCAGCCGGCACCATCCCCCGCGCCGGCAGCTGTCCGGTACCCCGACCTCCCGGACGGACGTCCGCAATACGGTGTTCGGGTAAGCGACGGACAGGCTCCTGCACGGAATCATGAACAAAACGCGCCGCAGGAAGATTCACAGCAGTCCAGCTCCGAGGATTCTTCCAAGCAGTAGACGCCTCCGCAGGACAACAATTTTCCTCAGTACAGATTTTCCTCACGAAAAAGGGAAGGCCACCGGATCCCCGGTGGCCTTCCCTTTTGTTCTGTTGAGTCCCTGGGTTATTCCAGGGGCCTGGTTAGCCCTGGGCTTCCTGGTAGATGCCTGCCATCCAGGACTCGACGTCGTCGGCCTTGCGCGGCAGCGCGGCGCTGAGGTTGACGGGTCCGTCGGAGGTCATGAGGATGTCGTCCTCGATGCGGACGCCGATCCCGCGGTACTCCTCGGGGATGGCGAGGTCTTCGTTCTTGAAGTACAGGCCAGGTTCGATCGTGAAGACCATGCCCTCGGTGAGGATGCCATCAAGGTAGAGCTCACGTTTTGCCTGCGCACAGTCGTGGACGTCGAGTCCCAGGTGGTGGCTGGTGCCGTGAGGCATCCAGCGACGATGCTGTTGGCCCTCGGGGGAGATTGCTTCCTCGACGGAGACGGGCAGCAGGCCCCATTCAGCCAGGCGTTCGGCCAGGACCGTAGTTGCCGCCGTGTGGATGTCCCGGAACTTCACGCCCGGTTGTGCGGCCGCGAAGCCGGCGTCTGCGGCGTCGAGTACAGCTTCATACACCTTCCGCTGGACGTCGGTGAAGGTGCCGGTGGCCGGAAGCGTGCGGGTGATGTCAGCTGTGTAGAGGGAGTCCGCTTCCACTCCGGCATCGAGGAGCAGGAGTTCGCCGGCGTTGACGGTACCGGAGTTGCGGTTCCAGTGCAGCACCGTGGCGTTGTTGCCTGACGCTGCAATGGTGTCGTAGCCGAGTTCATTGCCTTCCTCGCGGGCTCGGGCAAAGAAGGCGCCTTCGACTACCCGCTCGCCGCGCTGATGGGTCAACGCGCGGGGGAGTGCGCGGACTACGTCAGCGAAGCCTTCCACCGTTGCAGCCACGGCAATCTTCATCTGCTCGATTTCCCAGTCGTCCTTGATCAGGCGCAGTTCGGACAGTGCTTCGCTGAGCTTCTCATCCAAGGCGTCCAGTTCGCCGAGGTCAAGGTTCTCGGGGTCCTTGGCCGTGTTGTAGCGGGCGGTGTCCACTAGGGCGTCAATGTTCTCGTCTGTTTTGCGGACCAGCCGAATGGAGATGCCGCCGATTTCCGGGGCGCCAACATTCTTGGTGATCGCCATTTCGAGCTCGGAGATGTGGGCCGTGGGAAGGCCGAGACGGGCTTCGAATTCGGCCAGTGTGGGGCGCGCACCTATCCAGAACTCGCCGGCGCGCGAGTCAGCGTAGAACTGTTCGGTATCCCGGCCGGCCAACGGGCGGAAGTAGAGCGTGGCAGTGTGGTGACCGCCGTCGTCGCCCTTTCCTTCGGCTACGGGCTCGAGGATCAGTACGGCGTCGGGCTCGTGGTCCAGCCCCAGCCCCGTGAGGTGGGCGAACCCGGAGTGGGGGCGGAAGCGGTAGTCGCAGTCGTTGGATCGGACCTTCAGCGGACCGGCCGGGATGACTAGACGTTCGCCTTTGAACTGTTCGGAAATAGTACGACGCCGGCGTGCGGCGTGGTCTGCAACGGCGTCACGCGCAGGGGTCACCTGCGGGGCGGGCGCCCAATTGCTGGCCATGAATGCCTTGAAGGCATCTGATGTGGGCCTTTGCGAGCGGTTGTTGACACGCTCTTGCAGCGGCTGGGAGGACGAGTTTTGGGTGTTTTCGGCATCGTTCACCGTTACATCGTCCCACCAGTTACGTGAGGAGGCCAACGCCGCAGCACTCCAAGCGGGCCCGTATCCCATAGGCTGGGAAAGTGAGGATAGACCTGCATGCGCACTCGAATGTTTCCGATGGAACCGAGACACCGGCCGGGGTGATCATTTCCGCCGTCTCGGCCGGTCTGGATGCCGTGGCCCTGACAGACCACGATTCCACAGATGGCTGGGAGCCTGCCGCTGCCGCCGCACGGGAGCATGGCATTGCATTCGTACCCGGGATGGAGATCTCCTGCCGTACGGAGCAGGGAATCAGCGTCCACTTGCTCAGTTACCTCCACGACCCCGCCCATGCCGGCCTGCTGGAGGAAATTACCAAGTCCAAGGATGCCCGGCTCACCCGTGCCGAGCATATGGTCACTTTGCTGTCCGAGGATTATCCATTGACCTGGGACGACGTGATCCACCATGTTGCACCCGGTGCCACGGTGGGCCGCCCCCACATTGCCGATGCTTTGGTGGCCGCCGGCGTGGTGGCGGATCGAACGGAAGCGTTCACTTCCATCCTCACCTCCCACTCGCGGTATTTCGTGCAGCACTATGCGCCCAACCCGGCTTTCGCCGTCGAGCTTGTCCGCGCGGCTGGCGGCGTGCCCGTCTTCGCCCATCCGGTGGCTTCATCGAGAGGACGGATCGTGGGGGAGCGTACTTACCGGGACATGATTGATGCCGGACTGTTGGGACTTGAGGTTGAACACCGGGACAACCCGGAGGAGGGCCGCGCTTTCCTCCGTGGCCTGGCGGTCGAACACGGCTTGCTCATGACAGGATCTTCCGACTATCACGGGGCAGGAAAACCCAATCTCTTGGGCGAGAACACCACCCCGCCCGAGGTCTTGTCCAGGATCGAGGAGCTGGCAACGGGCAGCACGGTCATCCGGTGATGCACGGGCATTCCGTGAGAGGAGTCCGCTGATGGACCTGCAGCTGCTGGCCTCCGTGATCATCACGTTGTTCGTGATCATGGATCCGCCGGGTACAGTCCCGATATTCATGTCCTTGACGGCCCAAATGTCCGCCAAGGACCGGAATCGTTCCGCGTTCCAAGCCCTCTTGGTGGCCACAGGTGTGATCGTGGTGTTCGCGATCTTCGGCCAGTCGATTCTCAACTACATGCACATCTCGCTGGCGGCGTTGCAGGGTGCCGGTGGCCTGCTCCTGGTGCTGATCGCGCTGCAGCTGCTCACAGGCTCCACCAGCGGCGAGGAAAACGCCGCCAAGTACAAGAACGTGGCGTTCGTGCCGCTGGGCACACCGCTCATGGCCGGGCCGGGCGCGATTGTTGCCGTCATGGTGTTCGTGCAGCAGTCCAGCCAGCTCGCGGAGTATCTGGCGGTGGGTCTGGGCATCGCTGTGGTGCTTGGCTCGTTGTACCTGGCGATGCGCTTCGCGGGCGTCGTTCAGCGGGTCCTCGGTGAAAACGGTGTGGAGCTGGTGACGCGGATCGCCGGCCTGCTGCTCTCAGCCATTGCCGTGCAGATGATCGCGGACGCCGTTCAGGCTTTCGTGAAAGGTGCTGCCTGATCCTGGCTGGTGTCCGGCAAGGAACCGCTCCGGCGGAAGTCTGCCTTGTTGCCCAGCCTTTTCCGCATGACGTCGATGGCTTGCTCGTTCTGGTCGACGCACACAAAGTTGCGGCCCAACTTGGCTGCCACAGCTCCGAGGGTCCCTGAACCAGCGAAGAAATCGAGGCACCAATCGCCCTCACGGCTTGATGCGGAGACAATCCTGCGTACCAGGCCCTCGGGCTTTTGGGTGGGGTAACCGGTCTTCTCGCGGCCGGTAGGCGAGACGATGGTGTGCCACCAGACATCCGTGGGCAGCTTGCCGAGCTCACGTTTGGCGGGGGTGACCAGGCCAGGTGCCATGTACGGTTCCCGGTCCACTTGGGCGTTGTCGAAGTGATACTTGGTGGGGTTCTTGACGTACACCAGAATGTTGTCGTGCTTGGTGGGCCAGCGGTTCTTGGCGCGGGCGCCGTAATCGTAGGCCCAGATGATCTCGTTAAGGAAGCATTCCCGGCCGAAGATGGAGTCCAGCATCACCTTGGCGTAGTGGACTTCCCGGTAATCCAAATGCAGATACAGGGTGCCGTCGTCGGCCAGCAGCCGCCAAGCCTCCACGAGCTTGGGCTCCAGGAAGGACCAGTAGTCGCTGAAGGCGTCGTCGTAGCTGTGCAGGGCGCCCTTGATGGTGTCGTAAGAGCGGCCTTTGAAGCCGACGCGGTCGCCGTCGCCGTCCGCGTTGCGGACCATGCGGGTTTCCTGGCGGCGTTGGACCCGGCCCGTGTTGAAGGGCGGGTCCACGTAGATGAGTGTGAAGGCGCCGTCCGGCAGCGTAGGGAGGAATTCCGCGTTGTCCGCGTGCACCACCAAGTTGCCGCCGTCCGGCGCCCAAACAGATTCAGTCATTGAGGTTTTTAGGCCTCGGTGCTACCGGACTGGGCAGCTGCGGTCTCACCGGAAACCACTTCGCCGTTGCGGCGGCGCGTGCGGGTCCGGCGCGTGCGGGCCGGCTTTTCTGCGTTGTCTGCGGTGGCAGTGCGGGTTTCCGATGCACCGGCAGCGGGGGCTGTCTCACCATCAGAGGTACGACGGCGGCGCGTACGGTTGCGGCCACCCTCGCCCTTGGATCCGCTGGACTCGGCGTCGCCGGACCTACCGGAGCGTCCACGACCGCCATCACGACCGCCGTCGCGCTTGCCGTCACGTCCGCCATCGCGGCCTGAGCCGCCGGAGCGTGCATTCTTCTTGCCGGTTTCGCCGAGGTCCTCGAGGACTTCGGCGTCAACGCCGGCGAGGACGCGCTTGTTGCGCGGCAGACGACCCTTGGTGCCCTCGGGAATGTCCAGATCCGTGTACAGGTGCGGCGATGAGGAGTAGGTTTCAACGGGCTCGGGAACACTAAGTCCGAGGGCTTTGTTGATCAGGCCCCAGCGAGGCATGTCGTCCCAGTCAACAAACGTGACGGCGGTGCCCTTGTTGCCGGCGCGGCCCGTACGTCCAACGCGGTGCAGGTAGATCTTTTCGTCCTCCACGCACTGGTAGTTGATGACGTGGGTAACGTCATCGACGTCGATGCCGCGGGCTGCGACGTCGGTGGCCACCAGGACGTCAACCTTGTTGTTGCGGAACGCGCGGAGGGCCTGTTCACGGGCGCCTTGGCCGAGGTCGCCGTGAATGGCTGCAGCCGCGAAGCCGCGGTCCACGAGTTCCTCGGCAACCTTTGCGGCGGTGCGCTTGGTCTTGGTGAAGATGATGGTTCGGCCACGTCCGCGGGCCTGCAGGATGCGGGCCACAACCTCGGTCTTGTCCATGCTGTGCGCGCGGTAGATGAGCTGGCGGATGTCGCGCTTGGTCAGGCCTTCATCATTGGGGTCGGCTGCCCGGATATGGGTGGGCTGCGTCATGTAACGGCGAGCCATCGCGATCACGGGGCCGGGCATGGTTGCCGAGAAGAGGAGGGTCTGGCGGACTGCGGGGGTGCCGGCAATCAGGGTTTCCACGTCCGGGAGGAAGCCAAGGTCCAGCATTTCGTCGGCCTCGTCAAGGATGACCATTTTGACGTTCTTGAGGCTGAGGTGCTTTTGCTTGTAAAGGTCGATCAACCGGCCGGGGGTGCCGACAACGATTTCCACGCCCTTCTGCAGGGCATCAATCTGGGGTTCGTAGGCACGGCCGCCGTAGATGGTGGCGATGCGGGCGTTGCGCTTGCGTGACGCGGCCTGGAGGTCGTTGGCTACCTGCACGGCAAGCTCACGCGTGGGGACGATGACCAGGGCCTGCGGTGCGCCCGGGACAGCGAGCTTGGCGTATCCTGCATCATCCCTCCCGGCGACGCGCTGGAGGGCGGGGATGCCGAAGCCCAGCGTTTTTCCGGTACCGGTTTTGGCTTGGCCGATGATGTCGTGGCCGCTCAAGGCGACCGGCAGGGTCATGGCCTGGATCGGGAACGGGTGTGTGATTCCGGCGTCGGCCAAAGACTCAACGATGTCGGCGCGGACGTTGAAATCAGCGAACGACTTCTCTTCGATCTCGTGGGGCGTCTCATCCGAGATGATCGTTTCCTCGGGTTCGATGGATTCGGTTCCGGTGGAGTCCGTCAGGACTTCGTGGGTATGCAATTCACTCACAGGGAGTTTCCTTATTCATTTAGGCATTGGCGCTGCATGCTCAACGGGGCGGTAGAGCCGTACCGGAGCACGAACGGGCGCGCAAGCAAATCCAGTGGAAGCCGATCGCGGGCTATCTAAGTACTGGCACTGGTGACCAGTTGGTACATCTCAAGATCGCGTAGGGGCGGGCTTGTTGAGTTCAAAAATTAACTGAATCAACGACCGGGCATCCATTACTACACGCCCAGTCTATCCTCTGAGGGCCGGAAAGCCCGGATCGCCGCATGAACGCCGGTCAGGGCAGCAGCTCGAACCTGATTTCCCGGCTGGCAATGTCGGCCTTGAGCAACCGCACCCGGACTGTGGTTCCGGACTCCATTTCTCCGTCACACCGGGCGGTAACCGCGGGGTCTGCTATCTGTATGACGCCGAAGGGCCCGTTGCCGTTGCTGCTGCCGTTGCCGTTCTTTGAGCTGGATCCGTTGGAGGGTTTGGATCCGGAAATGACGACGGCGTCGAATTCCTGGCCGATGTGATTGGCCACCAAGGCTGCTTCCACGGTGTCCAGTGCGGCGCGCTCAAGGCGTCCGGCCAATTGGTCTGAGGAGGCCATGATCTCCGGCAGCGAGGGGAGTGCTTCCCGGGCCCATTGCGGGATGTCGTGGTTGTTGCTGAGTGCTTCGCAGATCACCAAGACAAAGCGATCGATGAGCCGCCGCAGGGGTGCGGTGGTGTGCGCATACGGAGCCCCGATGGCTGCTTGGATGACCTCCGCGGGCACCTCACCGTCAAAGGGTGTGTAACCGGCGCCCCTGAACAACATGCCGGCAGAGTGCAGGATGGCCAACTGTTTGGGATCGGATGCGTCCAAGGTCCGCAAATATTCGCCATAGGATACTTGGCCGTCCCAGGGCTTTCCGAGTGCAGAAGTCTGGCGCTTGAAATGGAGCAGGGATCGATCGTCAGGTGCCGGCATGGTGCGCAGTATCCCCACTTTGCCATCAAGCATCATCTGAGCTGCGGCCATGCCGGTCATGAGGGATATCTGCGCGTTCCAGTCCTCAACCGGCAGCGACGGCGCAGCGACGATCCTGTACCCGCCGCCGTCGGTGGCTTGAACTATTTCCTGTTCCGGCATGTTCAGGCTTGCGCCCCCACGTTGCCGCTCCAGCTCAACGCGTTTGAGCCCTACTTCTTTGAGGAGCTGCAGAACGGGTGGGGCCGTACCGTCGTCGAGTTGCTGTTGAGCGCCCTTGTAGCTCAGTTTGGCCCTGCTGCGCACGGCAGCCCGGGCAACGGTGACCGTCTGAACTTCGGCTTTGGCATCCAAGTCAAAACGCCACACGAAAGCACTGCAATCCTGGTTGGCAAGCAGGCTGCCGGCGTTCTCGCTGATAACTTCCGGATGCAACGGGATCCGCCCGTCAGGAGCGTAGAAGGTTTGTCCGCGTTGACGCGTTTCTGCGTCCAACGCCCCACCCGGAGCCACGAAAGACGGAACATCGGCGATTGCGTAGAGGACCGTGTAACCGTTACCGGTGCGGTCGATGAACAGGGCCTGGTCCAGGTCGGTGGATGTCGCCGGATCGATAGTCACAAACGCTATGTCCCGCAGGTCCTGTTCCGGAAGCTCGAGGGCGTCTACGGCCTGCTGTGCTTCTTCCACAGCGTCTGCAGGGTATTCACCGGGGAGTTCCAGCTCTGTCCTGAGAGCGGCAAGGGCCGCGGCGAGCTGGTCCGATGAGTCGTCGACGTTGGGTGCTATCCGATGATGTGACACGAAAATCAGGTTAGCCCGAAATGGGCCGATAGTCTTGGACGCGCTAGCGAAGGAACCCGCCGTCCATGAGGGACGGCGGGTTCCTTCTTTGAGCGCGTAAGCCTGTCCGGGTGGGTTATTGACCGGCCGGAGGTGTCAGCGTGAAGGTTGCGGCCTCATCGCCATAGACATCAGTGACCACGATCTTGGTGGGGCCGTTCTTGATGTCGAACGCGATCACTCCCTGTTTGACCTCCCCCGTGGCGACGCTCCCCATCGGCAGGCTGCCCAGGTCCTCAGTGAGGAACAGCAACTCACCTTCTTTTCCGTCAGCGTCGAAGGCCTGGAAGTTCGTTGAGGAAGCGAAGCTTGTCCCCGTCAGTGTCTCCCAGGACACCTCCACCACGAGGAACCCCCCGTTGGCGGGTTTCATGTACGACATCGAGGGGATTTCGTTGGTGTAAAGAGAATCGACCACGCCCACCTTTACCTTGGTGCTGTCATCAACATCCACGGTGAAGGAGTTCGCCTCGTTGGCAGTGCCAGGCGAGGGCACCAGGGGCCCTTGACTGGCGGAAGGGAGCGGTGCAGCAGGTGTGGTTCGTCCCTGCTGGACTGCAGCGGCGAAGAGGGTGAAAGACAGCGCAGTGGACACAATTCCCACGATCACACCAGCGAACCAGACGACGATGGTGATGATCCACGCCTTCTTCTTGTTCTCCAGGTAGCCTGCCAGCGGCCTGCCCTCTTTGTCCCGGGCGTTTCCTGTCAAGGTGATGATGAGGTCCACAATGGACCAGATGCCGAAGCCGCCGGCAGTGAGCAGCTTCGCGATTCCAGTACCAATCTTGCCCAGATAGAAGCGGTCCACACCCAAGCCACCCAGAAGCAGCGCCAAAATCCAGGTGGTCATGAAGGACTTGGCCGGAACCGCCCCGCCCGTAGTTCCATAAGGGCCTGAAGCCGGTCCGGGTTGGTAGCCAGGCTGTGCTCCACCTTGGAACTGGCCGCCGTAAGCATAAGGCGCGGCCGGGACCTGCGGAACTCCTGATCCGGCATCGTTTTGGGGCGCGGGCGGGTAACTCGGGTGACTCATGGAAATTCCTTCAGTGAAGTGGGTGCGAGGAGGAGGACGGGCGGTATGCAGGGCACATGGCAGTCAACTCACGTCGAGCCAGCCTAGTAGGAACGAGGCCGGAAGCAGAACGCAAACCCCGGGAATCTCATGCCCGGCCAGGGATAGGCTGGGTTCATGGGCATATCCCCGGACGCCGCAGCCTCTGCCAGGGAACTCTCAGCGGAGTTGCTTGGAGCCATGGCCTATGGCGAGCTGTCTGCTTTCGGACGGCTCTCGCTGGACTCCCGTTATGCTCCCACCCTTCATGACAGGTCAGTGCTGGCGAAGATCGCTGTGGGTGCCTACGGCAACTTCGCGCTCCTCAGCGATCGATTGGTGGAGATGGGGGTCGACCCCGAACATGCGATGCTGCCGTTCCAGCGTTCCTTCGACCATTTCCACGAGCGCACCAAACCGGGAGACTGGTTCGAATCCGTCATGAAGGCCTATGTGATCGACACTGTGTCGTCGGACTTCTACAGGGCTGTCGCGATGTTCCTTGACCCACAAACGCAGCATTTTGTTGAACGGGTGGCTTCCCCCGATCAAGCCACTGAAGTCCTTCGGGTTCTGCTGAGGAGGGCCCTGAGTGATGACCCACGCCTGGCATCGCGCCTTGCACTGTGGGGCCGCCGCCTGGTGGGAGAGGCCTTGACGCAGGCGCAACGCGTCTGCATGGAGCACCCGCGGCTGGGCCCAACGCTGAGAAGCGGAGGGGACTCGCGTGCTGAGGTGAAACGGCTGACGACGGAACTCGCCGGGAAGCATTCCCGCCGGATGACGGGCCTTGGCCTGACAGCGTAGACGCCGGCCAGCTCAGGACCGGCTAGGGCTCAACGGTGTCCAACACCTGCAGCAGCGACTTCGCTGCCGCCGTCGGGTCTGTTGCCTCCGTGATGGCGCGCACGACGACGATGCGGCTGGCCCCCGCGGCGACCACCTGTTCAACGTTGCTGTGGTCGATGCCGCCAATGGCGAACCACGGAAGTGTCGTCACGTCGCCTGCACGTTTCTGTGCCTCTGCGGCATATGTGACCAAACCCGGACCCACAGCCGCGCGCCCGGGTTTGGTGGGCGTTGCCCAGACCGGACCCACACAGAAGTAGTCCAGTCCCAAGGGGCCTTGGGCGGTAGCAATTGCCGCGTCGATTTGTTCCGGTGTGTGGGTGGAAAGACCGATGCCGGTGACATTCGGCAGGAGTGTGCGGGCGGCCGTCAGAGGCAGGTCCTTCTGACCGATGTGGAACACGGGAGCCCCGGAAATACTGGCAACATCGGCCCGGTCGTTGACAGCCCACAGCCGTCCGTGCCGTTGTGCGACGCTCCGCAAAACGGCCAGCATTTCAAGCTCCTCGGCAGCTTCCAGCGTCTTGTCGCGGAGCTGGATGATGTCCACACCACCGGCGAAAGCGGCGTCCACAAAGTCTTCAAAATCGCCCTGCCGTTGACGGGCATCAGTGCACAAATAGAGGCGGGCAGAGGCGAGGGCGTCAGGCTGGGTCATGGAAACCAGAGTAGTTCCTCTAAACTGGGCACGTACTGCGGGAGCCGCGACATTCGTCATATGACTGTCCGGCTGAGAGGGCTTCAGCGCCGACCGCTTGACCTGATCCGGCTAGTACCGGCGTAGGGAAGGAAACCAATGGCAGATCCCCGCCATACCCCCATCCAGGCAGACGTGGCCGTCATTGGCGGCGGCATCATAGGCCTGGGCATCGCTCATGAAGCCCGGCGACTTGGCCGTTCAGTGGTGCTGATCGACCCCGCCCCGGCCTCGGGCGCAACGTTCGCCGCCGCCGGAATGCTTGCACCCGTCAGCGAACTGCATTACCAGGAGGAAGACCTCCTGGAATTGATGATTGAGTCTTCCCGGCTGTGGCCCTCCTTCGTGGACAGACTGCACTTGGGGGGAGCGGGCAGCGGATACCGCACGACGCCCACCCTCGCCGTGGGTGCCGACGCAGCCGACCGCAGGGCGCTCGCAGACCTCAGGAACGTACAGCTCGCAGCTGGCTTGGGAGTCGAACCTCTTGCCCTGCGGGACGCGAGGAACCGCGAGCCGCTCCTTAGCCCGCAGATTTCCTGCGCTTTCGACATTCCCGCCGACCACCAAGTGGATCCACGAAAGCTCGCCGCGTGCATCCTGGCTGGATTGGCTAACCATTCGCCTGACGACGCCTCCTGGGTGCCCGGGGCCGATGACGGATTCGCCGTTCTTTCCCCGGCGCGCGGTGTGCTGCGGGATGGCGGGCGGGTCACCGGAGTGGAACTCGAATCCGGAGTCGTGGTCCTTGCCGCGGAGACTGTGGTGGCCAACGGGCTGGGGGCATCCCACGTGTCGGGGCTCCCTGAGGGACTGACCCTTCCAGTGCGGCCGGTCTATGGCGACATCCTCCGGCTTCGCGTCCCCGAAAAGCTCCGGCCCTTGGTGACGTCCACTGTTCGGGGGATGGTTCGAGGCGTTCCGGTTTACATCGTTCCCCGGGACGACGGAACCGTGGTGATCGGAGCGACGCAACGCGAAGACCGGTTGTCAGCGACTTCCAACGCAGTCTCGGCCGGCGGCGTCTATCAACTGCTGAGGGATGCCCAAACTCTGGTCCCCGCAGTGGCGGAACTGGAACTCCTTGAAGCAACTGCCCGCGCCCGCCCCGGCACTCCGGACAACGCCCCCCTGCTTGGACGGGTCAGCGGTCCCCACGGCGACATTGACGGCTTGGTGATCGCTACAGGATTCTTCCGCCACGGTGTACTCCTGACTCCCGTAGCCGCCAGGATCGTGGGCGAACTCATCAACGGATCCAAGGACCCTCGATGGGCTCCGTTCCTGCCTGATCGCTTCGCGGGCAACGCTTCAGTTCCCCAAGTACTCACACCAGCAGCACACGCTCCCACCAAGGAAACAGCATGAACATCAAACTCAACGGAACCGATCACGCAGTCTCCGATGACGCATCCGTCAGCACTCTGGTCACAGCGATCACGGGCCGCGCCTTGGACCCTCGCGGTCAAGCGGCCGACGGCGGCAAGCTGGGAGTCGCGGTTGCACGTAACTCCGAGGTGGTGCCCCGCAGCCAATGGGCCGTGACGGCGCTGGCCGACGGAGACGAACTCGAACTCGTAACAGCAGTCCAAGGAGGCTGAACCATGACAACAGCAAACATTGACGGTCGAACCACTGATGTGCTGGCGATCGACGGCGTGGAATTCGGTTCCCGACTCATCATGGGCACCGGAGGCGCGCCGAGCCTTGATGGCCTGGGATCAGCGCTCCTGGCTTCGGGGACCGAGCTCACCACCGTAGCCATGCGGCGCTACTCACCCGCCGAAACGGGATCCCTGTTCCAGCTCCTGGTGGACCACAACATCCGGGTACTTCCCAACACTGCGGGCTGCTTTACTGCCAAGGACGCCGTGATGACCGCTGAACTGGCCCGCGAAGCGCTGGAGACAGATTGGGTGAAGTTGGAAGTCATCGCCGACGAACACACGCTCCTGCCCGACGCCGTGGAACTGGTGGATGCAACGGAACAACTGGTGAACCGGGGCTTCAAGGTTTTCGCCTACACAAATGACGATCCCGTGCTCGCGCTCAGGCTCGAGAACCTGGGTGCCACCGCCGTCATGCCCTTGGGATCACCCATTGGAACCGGCCTCGGCATCCTGAACCCACACAACATTGAACTCATCGTGTCCCGGGCCTCCGTACCCGTGGTCCTCGACGCGGGAATCGGAACCGCCTCCGATGCCGCGTTGGCCATGGAGCTGGGCTGTGACGCCGTCCTGCTGGCCACCGCTGTAACCCGGGCCCAGAACCCGGTGCAGATGGGGGAGGCCTTCAAGCACGCTGTCATCGCCGGTAGGCTTGCGCGGCAGGCAGGCCGGATTCCCCGGCGGGAGCACGCGCTCGCGTCCTCGGCGATGGAAGGCCGGGCAGAGTTCCTCTGATCCGAACCCTCGGAATGTGGCAGCCGGGCTCGGCGACTCATTTCAGAACGACAACCTCGGCGCACACGCGGCGTCGTGCGGGGCTTAAGTCGTGCCGGGGCTTAAACAGTAGTGACCGCCACCATGGGGTGACGGTCACTACTGTCTAAGGTTCTAAAGCCGCAGCGCCTTGGTGAGGGCCGCAGTATCGTGCTGGGTCCTGGTCCGGCCGAGAAAGAGCACCACGGCAACCGCCGCGGCAGTGCCGAGCACAATAGGTAGGACCCACGGAATCCACGTTGCGCCAGGCTGGTAGCCCAATCCGGCGCTGATGAACGCGATCCAACTCAGCGTGCCCACAGCTGCTGAGACACCGGCCGGCAGCGCGATCCCGTACTTGCCGTGCCGCTTGTCGTTAGCCCACACAATGAAACCGGTGGCAATGGTGGCCAGAACCACCACGACGAGAGAAAGCATGAAAACTCCTTAGCGGACGACGAGACGTAGGAAGACCCTAGAGAGCGCCGAAGCCGACGCGCCGGGTTTCCTCGGCGCCGATTTCCACGTAGCCCAGCACGTTGCCGGGAACAATGACCTGTCGGCCCTTGTCATCAGTGAGGCGAAGCTCGGAGCCTTTGGTCACGGCCTCAGCCACAATCTTGGCGACGGCGTCGGCATCCAGGGAGGATTCGAGCACGATCTCACGGCCAACGTTCTGAATGCCGATCTTTACTTCCACAGCAAGGCCTCCAAGCCAATCAAGTGTTAAGTCAGTCCTCTATTTGTAGCCTAGGACTCTTTGGGGAATCGACTGATTCCGCGCCAAGCTAAACGATAGATCAGATCGCTGGCCACATCGAGGTCCAGGTTTCCGTCCGTTTCGAGCCAATATCTGGCGCTCACCTGAGCCATTCCGGCCAAACCACGGCCAAGAAGCTGCGCTTCCAGAGGGGGCAGCTTGGTGTCCTCGGCAATAACACGGGCCACGGCGTCCGCGAACGTTTTGTTGAAAGTCTCCAAACGCGAACTGACATCGGCATCATTGATCAGGTCCGATTCGAACACCAGGCGATGGGCTTGGTCGTCGTCGGCAATGAACCTGTAGTAAGCGCGCATGACGGCCTTGACGCGTTCCTTGTTATCCGTGGTGGAGTTCAAGGCGTTGAGCATCAGCTGCGTCAGTGTTGCAAGGTGGCTGTCCAGGAGCGCCATGTATAGCTCGCGCTTGGAGGGGAAGTGCTGATAGAGCACTGGTTTGCTCACGTGGGCGGCCTCCGCGATTTCGTCCATGGCTGCCCCGTGGAAGCCGTTGGCAACGAATACTTCCAGCGCCGCGGTCAGCAACTGTGCGCGGCGCTCGTCCCGCGGCAACCTTGGTGAACGCGTTGTACCTGCCCGTTCCTGCCTGGCCGGTGCCCCATCGTTTGCCCGTGTGCCGTCAGCCACAGTCTGCCGCCTTTCCTTCGCAGTTATGACTACTCTACCGGGGGGTAATATGACCGGGCGGCATCTGCAGGCATAGATTGGGGTATGGCCTCAATTGTTGCTGCCCACGCTACTGCGCCCGCTGTCCTCCCGCCCCTCGTTGAACCGGCCGCCGAACTTACGCCGGCCGAGGTGGAACGGTATTCCCGGCATCTCATCATTCCTGAAATTGGCGCCCTGGGCCAACGCAGGCTCAAGAATGCCAAAGTCCTGGTCATAGGCGCCGGTGGCCTTGGTTCCCCCGCACTGCTGTACCTGGCCGCTGCCGGAGTGGGCACCCTGGGCATACTGGACGATGACGCGGTGGACCTTAGCAACCTGCAGCGGCAGGTCATCCATGGTGTGAAGGACGTGGGTACGCCCAAGGTCGAATCCGCACGTGACGCCATCGCAGAACTCAACCCCTTGGTCAACGTTGTCCTGCACAATGTCCGCCTTGACGCTTCCAATGCGCTGGATCTGTTTGCGCAGTATGACCTCATCCTGGACGGCGCTGACAACTTTGCAACGCGGTATCTGGTGAACGACGCCGCTGCCATCCTCGGCAAGCCCTATGTCTGGGGATCCATCTTCCGCTTTGACGGCCAGGTGAGCGTCTTCTGGGCCGACCACGGGCCCACGTACAGGGATCTCTACCCGGAAGCGCCTCCCGCCGGCTCGGTGCCGTCCTGTGGCGAGGGTGGCGTGTTCGGCATGCTCTGCGCAGCGGTTGGATCGCTCATGGTCACCGAGGCCGTGAAGCTGATTACCGGCGTCGGGCGTTCATTGCTGGGCCGGGTGGCACTTTTTGATGCTTTGGGCGGAAACTGGCGCGAGATCAAGGTCTCAAAGGATCCGGAAGCCGAACCCATTACGGAATTGACCGACTACGAGGCCTTCTGTGGAGTAACGCCGCCGGCGGCCACGGACCAGGAGCACACTGTTTCCGCCAAAGACCTGGCCGCAATGCTTGCCGAACGGGAGTTGGGGGAGCGGGACTTCGAACTCGTGGATGTCCGCGAGTCGGGCGAGCACAGCATCGTGAGCATCGACGGCTCTATCCTGATTCCGCAGGGCCGCATACTCTCCGGCGAAGCGTGGGTGGAGCTGCCGCAGGACAGGGACATCGTGTTCCACTGCAAGGCCGGGACTCGATCGGCTGCTGTCCTTGAAGCGGCGCAAAAGGCCGGCTACACGCGCGTCAGCCATCTCGACGGCGGTATTCTCGCCTGGGTGCGCGATGTGGAACCGGAGAAGCCCATTTACTGATCGTTGCCCGTTCAGGCCTTTGTCTGTAAAGCTCAACCATGAGCGAAGATCTGGCAGAGACCCTGCAACACCCTCTTGGTTCCGGTTTTGGGCACGGTTCCACCGCCCGGGAGGTCATCGATGGAATCGACCTCGCCGGAAAGGCGGCTATCGTTACCGGCGGATACTCCGGGCTCGGCCTGGAGACAGTTCGGGCGCTGGTTTCAGCCGGCGCGGAAGTCACAGTCCCGGCTCGCAGGACCGAACACGCGAAGGAAGTGCTGGCTGGCGCCGGTCTCGGTGACACGGTCACGGTGGAAGAGATGGACCTGGCAGACCAGGACAGCGTTAAAGCATTCGCCCAGCGATACATGGCCGGGCACGGTTCGTTGGAGATCCTCATCAACAACGCGGCCATCATGGCAAGCCCGGAACAACACGTGGGACCGGGCTGGGAAGCCCAGTTCGACACCAACCACCTGGGGCACTTCACTCTGGTCAACGCCCTCTGGCCTGCCCTGTCGGCATCCGGCAACGCCCGCGTAGTTTCCTTATCCTCCACCGGCCACAAGCTGTCCCCGATCCGGTTCGAGGACATCAATTTCGCTACCGGCTACGACAAATGGCGGGCCTATGGTCAGGCCAAGACGGCCAATTCACTTTTTGCCGTGGAACTTGACCGGCGGGGACGGGAATTCGGCGTGCGGTCTTTCGCGGTGCATCCAGGGGGCATCATGACTGAGCTGCAACGGCATTTGCCCAAGGAAGAGATGGTGGCCGCAGGCTGGATGGACGGCGAGGGAAATCTCCGGGAAGGATTCAAGACGCCGGAACAGGGCGCAGCAACCTCGGTTTGGGCGGCGACGTCACCGGCTTTGGCAGGCAAAGGCGGGGTTTACTGCGAGGACTGCGACATCGCCAATCCCACCGACAAAGATTCACCCCTCGCCCGCTACCAAGGTGTGGACGCGCACGCTATCGACAAAGCAGAAGCAGGGAAACTGTGGGACCTGTCCGCCGAGCTGACAGGTATCAACGCTTTCGCGTAAGTGGCGAGGTGGCCTCAGGCGCTTTCGGAGCGGAGTTGCCCGTGATCCACCGGGCACTCCGCGGCCGGGGCGGCTTGGGGCTTCTCCACCTCGATGCCGTAGAGGGCTTCCAGAGCGGCAACATACTCTTCCTGTTGGCCGTTGGCTGCCAGTTCGCGTGCCCTGACCGTAGGAATGTGCAGGAGCTGCTTCACCATCCGGCGGAGGGCGAACTCAACCTCTTCGGCGGCGGCGGTGCAACCATGCCGTGCCCGGACTTTTTCCATTTCCGCGTCAAGGACGTTCATGGTGTGGCGGCGCAGCGCCACAATGGCAGTGTCCACGGAGCGGGCTTCGCGTTCGGACTCGAAGGAGGTGGCGGCGCCGTTGACTATTGCGCTGGCCTGGGAAAGTGACTCTGCCTGCTCCTGAGGCGCAGCCAGCCGTACGGATTCAAGCGTCAGGAGCTCAACGCCATCGAGTTCGCCCACTGCGGGGTCGAAGTCGTGGGTGAGGGCGAGGTCGATAGCGATCAAGGGTTTGCCCGAGTGGGCCCGGACGCGGGCAAGATCGGCGGCCTCCACTCTGTTGTCAGAGCCGCTGCAGCCAATCATGACGTCAGCTGCGGCAACAGCAGCGGGAAGAGTGTCGGCGTCGAGGGCGGTTCCGCCGCGGGTGGCTACGAAGCCCTCGGCGCGGCCGGAGGAGGAATAAACGGAAACATCTGTGCAGCCGCGCTCACGCAGGAGCGACATGGTGGCGCCGGCATAGGCCCCTGTTCCGAAGACCACCACTTTCTTGGTGGACCAATCGTCGTTCTCGGCGAGGTCGGTGGCGAGGTCCAAGGCGACGGAAACGATTGAAAGCCCACGGGAGCCGAGGGCTGTCTGTGCGCCCACGTCCTTTGCCGTTTTGGAGGCCGCCTGGAAGAGCCGCACGAGGCCCGAGCTGGCGGTGCCTTCCTGCTGGGCGGTGATCAGTGCCCGGCGGACCTGGCCTGCGATCTCGCGCTCACCTACCACGGCTGAATCCAGGCCAGCGCTCACAGCAAACAGGTGCCGTGTGACGTCCGGACCGGTGTTTGTGGCGAAGGAGCGTGAGACGAGTTGCTCGTTGAGGCCACTGAGTTCGCTGATCTGGGAGACAAGGGCCGAACGAGCCGCCTCAAGGTCAGCTCCGTTGGCTGTTTCTCCGTAAATTTCGTAGCGGTTGCACGTGGCCAAGACAACGGCTCCGGAAACCAGGGAGGAGTCTGTCAGGGCTGCCGAGGCAAGCTCAGAGGAACCGTTGCTCAACTGAGCGACAGTTTCGAGGTCGATGTCGGCGTGTGTAGCCACCAATGAGAAAAGAACCACAGCACCCCAATCATAGCTTTTTCGTAGCCCGGTAGAACAATGCAGCACCGTGGTGATCCCCACGAAGGCCAGTGATCCCCGACACAACGGCCCGGGCCGGGCGCGACGTGACAGCTTGTCGTTATCTTTTGCCCCGGATTTTCGGCACAATCGAAGGCATGACTTCTAGCGCGGCAGCATCCAACAGTACGGCTTCCAACGCCCCGGCGGGAACCCTCGGCGCCAACCACCCGCTCAACGACGGCCGTACCTCGGACTCGCCGTTGATCACTGCCTACCGCGGTGGCACGCCGTCCCGCAGGCCTGTATGGTTCATGCGCCAGGCGGGTCGTTCCCTGCCTGAGTATCTGAAGGTCCGCCAAGGCGTTGCCATGCTGGACTCTTGCCTGCGGCCTGAACTGGCCGCCGAGATCACCCTGCAGCCGGTTCGCCGCCACGACGTTGACGCCGCCATCTTCTTCTCGGACATCGTTATTCCGTTGAAGCTCGCCGGCGTGGGAGTGGACATCGTCCCCGGCGTAGGACCCGTGTTGGACAAGCCGGTGCGAACGGCAGCTGATGTGGCCGCCCTTCCCACCCTGACGTGGGAAGCCCTCGAGCCGATCCGCGAAGCCGTCCGCCTGACGGTTGCCGAACTCGGAAAGACCCCGCTGATCGGCTTCGCCGGTGCGCCATTCACCCTGGCCGCCTACATGGTTGAAGGGAAGCCCTCCCGTGATCACCTCGGGCCCCGAACCATGATGCACGCCGATCCCGAGACGTGGGCGGCGCTGGCCAACTGGGCTGCCGATACCTCCGGAATGTTCCTTCAGGCCCAACTTGAGGCAGGCGCTTCGGCGGCGCAGCTCTTCGATTCCTGGGCCGGATCCCTTGGCCTGGCTGACTACACCAAGTACGTGGCGCCGGCATCCACCCGGGCGCTGGACCACGTCCGTGGACTCGGGGCGCCGTTGATCCACTTTGGAACCGGCACTTCCGAGCTTCTGGTTGCCATGCGCGACGTCGGCGTAGACGTCGTAGGTGTGGACTACCGGCTGCCCTTGGACGAAGCCAACCGACGCCTGGGTGGAACTGTGCCGCTTCAAGGCAACATCGACCCCGCTCTTCTGTCCGCCCCGTGGGAGGTCCTTGAAGCCCACGTCCGGGAGGTCATCGCTGCTGGTTCCCACGCCCCGGGCCATGTGCTGAACCTTGGTCATGGAGTTCCTCCCGAAACAGACCCCACCGTTCTGACGCGCGTTGTGGAGCTCATCCACTCCATCCCTGCGGAGTAGGCGCTATGCGCGCGGGGCATGCGACGTCCGCGTCGGAGCCGATACCAGCAGCTGCACGGCCAACTGCCGTGGTAGTTGGCGGCGGCATCTCAGGCCTGATCGCTGCGCGGGAGCTTGCCGCGGCCGGGTCAGCGGTTACTGTCCTCGAGGCGACCACCGCATGGGGAGGCTGCGTGGGAAGCCATGTTGTTGCCGGGCTGCGTCTGGACAGCGGGGCGGAGTCGTTTGCCACACGGTCCACGGCCGTCGCCGACCTCGCGCGTGAGTTGGGCCTGGCGGACCATATAGTTGCTCCCCATCCCGGAGGTGCCTGGGTGCAGCTTCCGGACGGCCCGCAGGAGCTTCCCAAAACCGGAGTACTCGGTATTCCCGCGAATCCCTGGGACCCTGAGGTTCGACGATCCCTGGGTCTCCTCGGAGCCATCAGAGCCTCGTTTGACCGCTGGCTCCCGGCATCTGTCGGTACGTCCGCGGAGGTCACCAGTGTTGCCGCTCTGGTTGGTACCCGTATGGGCAAAAGGGTTCTGGAGCGGCTTGTTTCGCCGGTGGTAGGCGGCGTTCATTCCGCTGACCCTGCCCTTTTGGACGTGGATATGGTGGCCCCGGGCCTGCGCGCCGGAATCCGCTCTCATGGCTCACTTGCTGCTGCTGTCGCAGCTCAACGCAAAGGGGCCAAGGACGCCCCGTCTTCATCCTCCGGGGCGTCGTCCGGAACGGCAAAAGCGGGTTCCGCCGTGGCCGGCCTGAAGGGTGGAATGAACACTCTGGTGGACGCCCTCGTCGCTGACCTGCAGGAGCGGGGGGTTCAGTTGCTCGCCGGTCGGCGTGCCGAGGACGTTGTGAAAACTGAAGAGGGTTGGCGGGTCACCGCTGAAAGTTCCACCTACGACGCCGGCCGCCTGGTGGTTGCGCTTGACGGCCCGGCCGCCGTCAGGTTGCTGGAGAAGTCCTTGCCTGTGCTGTCCGGCCTCCGTCCGGCTCCAGGACCCCTGGTAAGCCTGGTGACCTTGGTGGTGGACCTGCCGCAACTTGATGGCAGGCCCAGGGGGACCGGAATCCTGGTTGCACCCGAAACCCCGGGGATCAAGGCCAAAGCCCTCACCCATGCAACGGCGAAGTGGGATTGGTTGGCTGACGAAGCCGGTCCGGGCACCCACGTCCTGCGCCTGTCCTATGGTCGGCGTGAAGTGGCAGGCGGCGGCGCGGACGTTGTCATGGACGATGAGTCGCTCCTTACCGCCGCCGTAGCAGATGCTTCCGCGCTGCTGACGGTTCCGGTATCCAAGGCGGACATCGTGGATTGGGATGTGGTGCGCTGGGCTGGCGCCCTGCCGTTCGCCGCCGTCGGTCATAAACAGCGCGTGGCGGAGGTTCGTCAGGCGTGCGCGTCTGCCGACCGCATTACCGTGGTGGGCGGCTGGTTGGCCGGGAACGGCCTTGCTGCAGTAGTGGCCGATACTCGTGCGCAAGTGGCCCGGGTGCATGCAGGCTGATCGCCAGAATGGTGATTTGCGTCACTTCTACGCCTTGTAGAACTAATCCGTTTCGACTTAGCGGCTGGCACGGGGCAAACTTGAACCATGAGCCACACTTCTGCCGAATCTGTCACTAAAACTGCTGATACCGAAGAGCAGTTCTTCACGCTCTGGACTGTCTTCAAGCGCTCGGCCGATGTCCTGCGCAGCGGCGACGCAGCCCAGGAGTACGAGGCCCTGGTAGAGAAGCTTGCCGAAGGCGGAGTCACCGTTCGCGGCAGCTACGACGTCTCCGCTATGCGCTCCGACGCCGACATCATGGTGTGGCTCCATGGGGCCAAGCCCGAAGACCTGCAGTCCGCGGTCCGCTCCATCCGGCGCAGCAAACTCTTTGCCGGCACCGAGATCGTATGGTCCGCCATGGGCGTGCACCGCGAAGCGGAGTTCTCCAAGAGCCACATTCCGGCCTACGCTCGTGGCGTGGAGCCCAGCACCTGGCTGTGCGTGTACCCCTTCGTCCGCTCTTACGAGTGGTATATCCTCCCGGCCGAGGAACGCGGCGCCATGCTCCGCGAACACGGTCTGCTGGGCAGGGAATTCCCGCAGGTCATCTCCAACACCGTCTCCTCGTTCGCGTTGGGTGACTGGGAATGGATCCTCGGACTCGAGGCACCGGAACTGGTGGACCTTGTGGACCTGATGCGCCATCTGCGGGACAGCGAGGCCCGCAACCACGTCCGTGAAGAAATCCCGTTCTACACCGGCCGCCGCGTGTCCGCTGCCGAGATTGCCGAGGTCCTTGCATGAGCACTCCAGTCGTTTCCACGGCCGTCAACGAAGTCACCGAGCGCGGCCGCCAGGAACCCAAAAATTACGACGCCGTGCTGCTCGCGTCCTTCGGCGGGCCCGAAGGCCAGGACGACGTCATTCCCTTCCTCCGCAATGTCACCCGCGGTCGCGGCATTCCGGATGAACGTCTCGAAGAGGTCTCCCACCACTACCGCGCTTTTGGCGGCATTAGCCCCATCAACCAGCAGAACCGTGAACTGAAGGCTGCCATTGAGGCCGAGCTGGACCGCCGTGGCATCGAACTGCCGGTCCTCTGGGGTAACCGCAACTGGGACCCGTACATCGCCCCGGTACTTCAGGACGCTTACGACGCCGGACACCGCAGGCTCCTGATGCTCACCACCAGCATCTACTCCTGTTACTCAAGCTGCCGCCAGTACCGCGAGGACATCGGCGTTGCCCTGACGGAAACCGGGTTGGATGGCAAGCTCCAGGTGGACAAGATCCGCCAGTACTTCGACCACCCCGGCGTAGTCCAGCCCTTCCTGGAGGGTACATCTGCGGGCTTGGAGGAGATCCGCGGCAAGCTCGTCGCAGCCGGCGAGACTGACCCGGACTCAAAGATCCGCGTCCTGTTTGCTACGCACTCGATCCCCACCCGGGATGCCGAGGCCGCTGGAAGGTCCGAGGACGAGCCCCGCGAATTCGCGGAAGGCTCGGCTTATGCTGCCCAGCACTTGGCCAACGCCAAGGCCATCATGGATGTTGTGGCACCCAACGTTGCCTGGGACCTGGTGTACCAGTCCCGTTCCGGCGCCCCTCACATCCCGTGGCTTGAGCCGGACATCAACGACCACCTCGAGGAAATCGCCCCTGAAGGGGTCCGCGGCGTCGTCATTGTTCCCCTCGGCTTCGTCAGCGATCACATGGAAGTTGCCTGGGACCTGGACACCGAGGCTCTGGAAACCTGCAAGGACCTCGGCATCGAAGCAACCCGTGTCCCCACCCCGGGTACGCACGCAGCTTTCGTGTCCGGCCTGGTAGACCTGATCTGCGAACGCACGGTGGAGAACAACATCGCCGAGCGCCCCCACGTGACGGACCTGGGTGCTTGGTACGACGTCTGCCGTCCCAACTGCTGCGAAAACTTCCGCGGAGCGAAGCCCGTCATTTCGGAAGTTGGTACCACAGTGGGCATCGGGCACGACGCGTACCCCGCTCCGGAGGCTGCCAAGTGACCGTACGCATCGGCACCAGGGCGAGCAAGCTCGCCCTGACGCAGACGCAGCAAACTGCGGACCGGTTGGCTGCCGTTGGCGGCTTCCCTGTGGAACTCGTGCACATCAAGACCGAGGGCGACGTCAAAACCGGGTCCCTTTCCCAGATGGGCGGCACAGGCGTGTTCGTCGCGGCCCTTCGGGACGCACTTCTCGCTGAGACCTGTGACGTTGCCGTGCACTCCCTCAAGGACCTGCCCACGGGCGCCGCACTTGGCCTGAGCATCGCTGCAACACCCAAACGGGTGGATGTCCGCGACGTACTCTGTGCCCGCGATGGCATGACGCTCGCCGAACTGCCGGGCGGCGCCAAAGTCGGTACAGGCTCACCACGGCGGGCCGCGCAACTCCGGGCTGCACGTCCGGACATTGAGGTGCTCGACATCCGTGGGAACGTGGATACCCGCCTCGGCCGTGTCCCTGGTTTGCCGGGAAATGTGACCGATGTTGTTGTCCCCGGCAAGACCTGCGATCTTGACGCTGTGGTGTTGGCCGCAGCGGGCTTGGAACGCATGGATCGGTTGGACACCGTCAGCGAATTCTTCGAATCCGACGTCATGCTGCCGGCCCCCGGGCAGGGAGCGTTGGCCATCGAATGCCGGACGGATGACGCTCCGCCACTGGGCGGTTCCACCGAGGGATCAAACTCGGTGCTGGCCCAGGCCCTTGCCGCTTTGAACGACGACGACACACGCCTCGCCGTTACGGCCGAGCGTGCCGTTCTGGCCCGGCTCGAAGCCGGTTGTGCTGCCCCCGTGGGGGCTTACGCCTTCCGGAAGGGCAGCATGCTGCACCTTGAAGCAGTGGTCTGCGCCGTGGACGGCACCAAGACAGTCCGCGAAAAGAAAGCCACGGACGGTCTAACGGAAGTCGGAGCCACGTTGCTCGGCATCGAAGTGGCTGAGCTCTTGCTCGCTGCCGGTGCCGCGGAGATCGCGGACCTTGCCGCGTCCTGAGCCGTATGAAGTAAATGGGCTGACCGGCCGGCGTGTCCTGATCACCAGGAGCGCCGACCGTGCACGCCCTTTGGCGGCGCTGCTGAGTGAGTTGGGGGCCGAGCCCTTGGTGCTTCCGCTCATCGATTTTGAGAGGGCAGGGGACCAGGCTTCCCTTGATGCGGCCTTGGACAAGTTGGCGGCCGGTGACTTTGACTGGCTGGTGATCAGCAGTATCACCACCGTCCGGGTTCTCATGGAGAAGGCTGCCCAGCGCGGGATGGCACTCGCGGATCTTGTTCCATCGGGAACAAAGGTGGCCACCATTGGCTCTTCGTCCCATCAGGTTCTCGAATCCGTAGGCCTCGCCGTTGCTCTGGCGCCTGAGGATGTCCAATCGGCGGACGGCCTCCTTGCTGTGTGGGAAGCGTCCCGCGTACGCGTGTTCCTGCCCCAAGCCGATATTGCGGCGGCCAGCCTGCGCGACGGCCTGGCGGCAAGCGGTGCGGACGTGACGTCCGTGGTCGCCTACCGCACGGTTGACTACCCTGCCCGTGCCGAACTCCGCCTGACAGCGGTACTTCCCTCCGGCGTCGGGACGTCCTTCACTGACGATCCGGCAACACTTGTTCCGGAAGACGCGCGGGCAGCACTGGATGCCGGAACCGTGGACGCTGTGGTGGCTGCTTCTCCCAGCGCGACGCGCCGTATCGCTGCAACATTGATGCCCTTGGGCAGGTGCCGGCTGATCGCCATTGGACGGCCGACGGCGGCAGAGGCCTCCCGGATAGGCCTCACCGTGGCAGCCACCGCCAAAGAACCAACCCCGGACGGCATTGTGGCCGCCTTGGAATCTGTTTTCGCCAACGAAGGGAAATCGTCATGAGCTTTCCGAACCATCGTCCCCGCCGCTTGCGCACCACTCCCGCCATGCGCAGGCTCACCGCCGAAAACCGCCTGGCGCCCGCGGACCTGATCCTCCCGGCGTTCATCCGGGAAGGCCTCACCGAGCCGAGTCCCATCAGCTCCATGCCGGGAGTCGTCCAACACACCACAGAGTCCCTCAAACGGGCCGCAGCCGAAGCCGTGGAGTTGGGCGTAGGAGGCATCATGCTGTTCGGTGTGCCCGCCGAACGCGATGCGCAAGGCACCGCTGCGCTGGACCCGGATGGCGTCTTGAACAAGGCCATCCGCGACGTCAAAGCCGAGGTGGGCGATTGCCTGGTGATCATGGGCGATGTTTGCCTCGACGAGTTCACCGACCACGGCCACTGCGGCGTCCTCGATTCCGAGGGCTACGTGGATAACGACGCCACGCTGGAGATCTACGGTCAGATGGCAGTTGCCCAGGCCGACGCGGGCGCCCACGTGCTGGGGCCCTCGGGAATGATGGACGGCCAGATCGCGGTCATCCGTCAAGCACTGGAGGAATCCGGACACAAAAACACAGCAGTCCTTGCCTACGCAGCTAAATACGCCTCAGCGTTCTACGGCCCGTTCCGTGAGGCCGTGGATTCCCAACTCAAGGGTGATCGCCGTACTTACCAGATGGACGCAGCCAACCGCCGGGAAGCCATCCTGGAGGTGGAACTCGACCTCGAAGAAGGCGCCGACATGGTGATGGTCAAGCCCGCCATGAGCTACCTGGACATTCTCGCTGATGTGGCTGCAATGAGTCCGGTGCCTGTTTCGGCCTACCAAATCTCAGGCGAATACGCCATGATCGAAGCGGCCGCCGCCAACGGCTGGATCGACAGGCGGGGCGCCATTACTGAATCTGTCCTCGGCATCAAGCGTGCTGGAGCCGATACCGTATTGACCTACTGGGCCTCCGAACTGGCAGGCTGGTTGAAGGAGTCCTGATGTCTTCTCTCCCTGCAGAATCCGCTGTTCCCCTGGATCCCACGGCACCGTCCCGGACCGCCGTGCCTTCCGATCCCGCTGCGCCAGTGGCGGCCAACCAGATCCTGCTCGGCCTGAACACCTTCGGCGACGCCGGTGTGGATGCTGACGGAAACCCCAAGGAGCATGCGCTTGTCCTGCGGGAGCTGCTGCAGGAAGCGAAACTGGCTGACGCCGTCGGAATCCATGCCTTTGGCGTGGGGGAGCACCACCGCCGCGATTTCGCTGTGTCCGCGCCTGAGGTTTTCCTTGCTGCGGCGGCCGCCGTGACATCACGGATCCGCTTGGGGTCCGCTGTTACCGTGCTCAGCTCAGATGATCCCATCCGCGTCTTCCAACGTTTCGCCACGGTTGATGCCTTGTCCAATGGCAGGGCCGAGGTCATGCTCGGCAGGGGTTCGTTCGTGGAGTCATTCCCGCTGTTTGGCTTGGACTTGGCAGACTACGAAGTCCTCTTCGAAGAAAAACTGGAGCTGTTCGACAAAGTACGCGCCCAGAAACCCGTTCATTGGGCGGGGCGCACGCGGCCCAACGTCAATGGGTTGCAGGTATACCCCCAACTCCAGCATCACCTCCTGCCGGCCTGGATTGGTGTGGGTGGCACACCGGAGTCCGTGCTGCGCTGCGCCGAATACGGCTACCCCATCATTTTCGCCATTATTGGGGGAGAGCCCCGACGCTTCGCACCGCTGGTCAACCTGTACCGTGAGGCGATGGCAAAGTACGGCCATCCCATGCGCCAGATTGCCACGCACTCACCAGGATTCATCGCGGACACGGACGAGGCCGCCCGCGAGGAGCTGTTCCCGCATTGGCTGGAGCAGCGCAACAGGATCGGTGCCGAGCGTGGGTGGGGGCCAGGGAACCGTGGCGAGTTCGACGCCATGTGCGGCCCTGAGGGTGCCCTCTATGTTGGTTCCCCGGAAACCGTGGCGCAGAAAATCGCTCTTCTCAAGAGGAATCTCGGTGTGGACCGATTCGACCTCAAATACAGCAATGGAACGTTGCCGCATCAGTCAATGATGCGCTGCATTGAGCTCTACGGCACCGAGGTGGCCCCGCGGGTCACCGAGCTGCTGGCCGACGCCGCATAAGACTGCGCCCGGCCAAGCTGAAATCACTGAAAGAATAGGAACCATGACCTCAAATACCCCCGTGTCCGATCAACTGTACGACCGTGCCCGGTCCCTGATGCCCGGCGGCGTGAATTCGCCGGTGCGGGCCTTCGGTTCAGTGGGCGGTACCCCGAAGTTCATGGTCTCGGCCAAGGGCGCCTACCTGACGGACGCGGACGGCAAGGAATACGTGGACCTCGTCTGCTCCTGGGGGCCTGCGTTGTTGGGACACGCCCACCCCGCCGTGCTTGATGCCGTTCACGCAGCCGTGGATCGTGGCCTTTCTTTCGGAGCTTCCACACCGGACGAAGCCAACCTCGCTGAGATCGTCAAGGACCGGGTGTCCGCTGTTGAACGCCTGCGGATGGTATCCACTGGAACCGAAGCCACCATGACGGCCGTTCGTTTGGCCCGCGGTTTCACCGGCCGCAACTTGATCATCAAGTTTGCCGGGTGCTACCACGGCCACTTGGACGGGCTGTTGGCAGCGGCAGGATCCGGCGTGGCAACGTTGGCTTTGCCCGGCTCTGCCGGCGTTACGGAGGCCACTGCCGCTGAAACCCTGGTTCTGCCGTACAACGATCTCGCCGCCGTCGAGGCTGCCTTCGCTGCGCACGGCAAAAACATTGCTGCCGTCATCACCGAAGCGGCACCGGCCAACATGGGCGTCGTCACCCCGGGTGAGGGCTTCAACGCAGGCTTGTCCCGCATCACCAAGGAGCACGGTGCGCTCCTGATCGTGGACGAAGTCCTCACCGGCTTCCGTACCGGGTACGCCGGCTACTGGGGCTTGACCGGCCGCCAGGAAGGCTGGGCTCCGGACCTGCTCACCTTCGGTAAGGTCATTGGTGGTGGAATGCCGACGGCGGCACTCGGCGGCCGTGCCGACGTGATGGACTACCTTGCTCCCGTCGGTCCCGTGTACCAGGCCGGAACCCTGTCCGGAAACCCCGTGGCCATGGCTGCAGGAGTGGCAACTCTGACCCACGCAACTCCTGAGGTCTACGCCTACGTTGATGGCCGCTCGCTGGAACTCTCCGCAGCGCTTTCCTCTGCCCTTGATGCAGCAGGGGTGGACCACTCGATCCAGCGGGCGGGCAATCTGTTCTCCGTGGCGTTTGGGACCTCCGCCCATGGCGTACACAACTACGACGACGCGCAGCGGCAGGAAAGCTTCCGCTATGCCCCGTTCTTCCACTCCATGCTGGACTCAGGCGTCTACCTTCCGCCGTCGGTCTTCGAAGCCTGGTTCCTTTCCGCCGCTCACGACGACGCAGCGATGAACCGGATTATCGACGCCCTTCCGGCGGCGACAAAGGCTGCAGCGGGCGCTACGGCTTAGTTTTTTAGTGATGCCCCGGCCAGATGCTCGAAGCATGTGGCCGGGGCATCGTTGTTTGTCCCGGGGTAGGCTCGTAGGTGGAAACCCACCCCCAACGAATTCACGGTTTACCATGCGCAAGTTCCCGTCCATTGCATCGATTAGTGTCAGCATCGCCACCGCCGGTGTACTTCTGGCGACGGCCTCGGGTTGTTCCAGTGGCCCATCCAACTCCGGCCAAGCCACGGCGGAGGGGACGCCGTCTGTTTCTCCTTCCTCGCCGACAACCACACCGGCACCCTCATCCCCGCCGGCGTCAACCACGCCGTCTGCTGTTACTTCCCCGCCTCCCTCCGCGGCGCCTAGCACCCCGTCATCTGTAGAGAAACAACTCGCCGCGCTCAGCCTTGAGCAGCGCGTGGGACAACTGTTCATGGTGGCCTCTAAAGCCACCGGCGCCGAACCCGGAACCATGGAAGCACTGACCAAGTACCATGCCGGAAACGTTTATCTCAGCGGGCGCAGCAAGGCCGGAACTGCTCCGACGGCTGCCGTGGTGTCTGCCTTGACGGGCACTGTCTCTGCTGCCACAACGGGCGGGCTGCCTCTTTTTGTTGCTACCGACCAAGAAGGCGGATACGTTCAGGTGCTCTCCGGCCCGGGCTTCTCCACGATTCCTACTGCCCTGGTCCAAGCATCTTCCGGGGCGGCCAAGCTCCGGGCGGATGCCGCCACGTGGGGAAAGGAACTTCGCAGCATAGGGGTCAACGTGAACCTCGCACCGGTCCTGGATACAGTGACCAGCCCGGAATTTGCACCCTCAAATGCCCCCATCGGCCATTTCCAGCGGGAGTACGGCTATGACCCCGGTAACGTTTCGCTGCTGGGCAACGCTTTTGCCGACGGTATGAAAGACGCCGGCGTCGCTCCGGTGGTCAAACACTTCCCGGGCCTGGGCAGAGTGGTTCCCAATACGGACGTCAGCAAAAATGTCCGTGACACCACCACTACAAGGGACGATCCCGCGCTGGAGCCGTTCCACACCGCCATCGCATCGGGTACCAAGTGGGTCATGGTCTCCAACGCCTACTACGACAAGATTGACCCCGCAAACATCGCACCATTCTCAGCGACGATCATGGACGCCATGCTGCGTGCTGACGCAGGTTTCACAGGGATTGTCCTTTCTGACGACCTCTGCAGTGCTGCGCAATTGGAAGCCTGGTCAGATGCTGATCGGGCCCTGAACTTTTTCGGCGCAGGCGGAACCATGTTGGTGTGTGCCGATCCCACCAGCATTCCGGCGATGCACCAAGCTGTAGTGCAAAAGGCCACGTCAGATCCGGCCTTCCGGGCCAAGGTGGACGCCGCTGCGCTTACTGTGTTGCAAGTCAAGGCCGGTCAATAGCGGCTCCACGTCAGGGATCAGGAACAAAGAACCCCGCCTTCCATGTGAAAGCGGGGTTCTTTGTACGTGGTGCGTGTCCTGTTGTGAACAGGTCCTTAGAGGACGTCCGAAAGGAAGCCCTGAAGGCGTTCCGTTTGCGGGTTGGTGAACAGCTGCTCCGGAGGGCCGGATTCAACCACCACACCGGCGTCCATGAAGGTCACCACGTCGGAGACATTGCGGGAGAAGCCCATTTCGTGGGTCACCACCACCATGGTCATGCCTCCTTGGGCCAGGTCCGTCATGAGGGCAAGGACGCCCTTGACGAGTTCCGGGTCCAGTGCGGAAGTGGCTTCGTCGAAGAACATCACCTCGGGCTTCATGGCCAAGGCGCGCGCTATGGCTACGCGCTGTTGCTGGCCACCGGAGAGGTTTGCCGGACGCGAGTCAGCCTTGTGCTTCAAACCCACCAGGTCCAATTGGGCCAGGGCTTCGTCGCGTGCCTGCTCCTTGGACATGCCACGGAGCTTACGCAGGGCCAAGGAGATGTTCTCTGCCACAGTCTTGTGGGGGAACAGGTTGAACTGCTGGAACACCATGCCAATACGGCGGCGCAATTCGTCCGGATTGTCCTTGAGGACCGAACGTCCGTCCAGGAGGATGTCGCCTTGGTCCGGTTCGATCAGCCGGTTCATGACGCGCAGGAGCGTGGACTTGCCCGAGCCGGACGGGCCGATCACCGAGGCCGTGGTGCCCTTCTCAACATGCAGGTCAATGCCGCGCAGTACGTGGTTGCTGCCAAAGGACAAATGGATGTTCTTGGCTGTCAGTGTGCCTGATGCAAATTCGCTCATGCCTGGGCTCCCTTTCCTACCACGGCTGCTGCCTCGTCCGGTTCTTTCTTCTCCGGCCGGCCGGAGCGCATGCGGGCGTCAATCCAGTTCACAAAGTGCGTGAGTGGAATGGTCAGCGCCAGATAGAAGATGGCAGCGGCCACGTAAGGGGACAGGTTGCCGCTGTTGGCGGCTGCGTCCTTGCCGATCTGGAAGATTTCACGCTCCGTGGCCAGAAGACCGAGCATGAACACCAGCGAGGATTCCTTGATCAGTGCGATGAACTGGTTCACCAGGGCGGGCAGAACGCGGCGGATGCCCTGGGGTACCACCACCAGGCGCATGGACGAGCCGTAGCTGAACCCGAGGGCCCGGGTTGCTTCGAGTTGTCCCTTGTCCACGCTCTGGATGCCTGAACGGAAGATCTCACCGATGTAAGCGCCCGACATCAAGGACAGTGCCGCGATGGCCATGGGGTACGGGCTGGTTGAACCCGTGAGTTCGCGAATGATGGGGCCGAAACCGAACCCGATCACCAGGATGGTCAGCACCGGTGGAAGCCCGCGGAGGATGTCCGTGTAGATGCGGGCTATCCACCGTGCCGCTGCGTTCCGGGAAATCCCCATCAGGGCGAGCAGCATCCCGAGAGCAGTCCCGATGATGCCTGAGACGACAGCCAGGACGATGGTATTTGGAAGGCCGACGGCGAACATCTTGGGGATGACTTCGCCCATTGCCTCCCAGTCAAAGAAGGTCTCGGCTAGTTGATTGAGGATATCCATGGAACGCCCTGGTTACTTGGCGGGGAGCTGGACGGCCTTGCTGCCCGGCTTCCAGCCCTGGGGGGTCTGCTCGGCAGCAGTCGGACGGTCCTTATACCACTCGGCCGTGAGCTTGGCCCAGGTGCCGTCGGCAATGACAGCATCCAAGCCGGAGTTCAAAGCGTCGATCAGCGGCTGGTTGTCCTTGTTCACGGCGTATGCAGTGAAGTTTTGGGTGTTGACAACCTTCTCGGCGATCTTGGTGTTATCGCCTTCCTTGACCTGGCCTTCGGCCTGCTGGGAAGGAGCAACCCACGCGTCGATCTGGCCGTTTTTCACGTTGCCGTAGACCGTGTTGTAGTCAGGGAAACGGACTGGCTCAATCTTGAGCGTGTTCGTCATGTAGTCGTCCTGGACGGTGCCCTGGACGACGCCGATGCGCAGGCCTTCCTTGACGTCGGCGAAGCCGGTGACCTTGGAGTCGTTCTTGGTCACGATAGCCATGTAGCCGAAGTCGTAGCCGTTGGTGAAGCCGACCGTCTTGCGGCGGGCGTCCGTGGTGGAGATGGAGGAGGATCCGACGTCGAACTGCTTGTTGCCCACCTGGGACAGGAGCGCGGAGAAGTCGGTGGATGCAAACTCCACCTTAAGGCCCAGCTTGTCGCCGATGGCCCGCAGGAGCTCATTGTCGTAGCCGGTGAACTTACCGGAAGGATCGATGAAGATGTTCGGCGGGGCGTCTGAGAGGGTGCCTACGCGCAGGGTGCCGTCGGTGATCAGGCCCAGCTTGGTCTTGTCGATCTTGTCCAGAGGCGTCACATCGGCGGTGGTGAAGGTATCGAGCGATTTCTGGTCGCTGCCAGCCAGCGCATCGGTGGGGGAGCCGCTGGGCTCGGAGGTTCCTCCACCGCATGCTGCCAGGGAAATCACCAGGGCTGCGGCCACGGGGGCAACAGACAGCCACTTAGGGGCTTTGAATTTCATGAAGAAATCACTTTCATCGGGTAACGGAGACGTTTCGCGGTGGGCGGGGAATGCGGCAGCAGAAAAGCAGCAGAACAAAGGTTGGCTGCCCTAGCAGACTTCAACCCGCCAAACTTAATTATGTCACCAGCCCACTAGCCCGCGGTGAATCGAAGAAGTGAATGCCAGCAATCGAATTAACCGAACAAAGTTCCCATCAGGTGCCCGATGGACTCTGGACTATTCCGGGTTCGAGGCCTCGTCTGGAATCTCCGCGCGGCCAGTCCCACCTTTTAGGTTCCCGAATTCGCTGTGACATGCGTCGCAAAAAGTAATGCCTGGCGTGCTTCCTGTTCTACCTGCCGTGCTTCCTGTTTTAGAAGCCGCACCGGCTGGCGTCCTCAGGCGGCAGCACCGGCCACTCACCCTCGATCACGGCGGTGGGCTTGCTCCGCCGCAAGTATTGCTGGAAATCAGCAGCCTGGGACGCCGCCCAGTCTACTTGCAGCTGATGCAGTGTGGACGCCGGCATCTGCAGCTTGGGAAACTTGCCGGCCATGGCATCCAAAACGCGGAGCGTAGCCAGCGCATCCGCCGCGGAGGTATGGGCGTTTGTCAGGTCCACGCCGTATTCCTCGCACAAAGCGGTGAGGGTGCGCTTTCCCTTGCGGTAGCGGTCCACTTGCTTGTTCATGACATAAGGATCCAGCACGGGGAAACGGCTCAGTTGGGGAACACCGTAGCGGGCAGACTCTGCCGCCAACACGGTGAAATCGTAACTGGCGTTGAAAGCAATGACGGGAGTGCCGTCGTCGAACAGTCCTTGGAGCACCCCGGCGACTTCGCGTGTGACTTCTGCTGCCGGGCGGCCTTCGGCGCGGGCCTTCTCCGTGGATATTCCGTGCACCTCACTTGCTTCGAGCGGGATCTCCACCCCTGGATCTGCCAACCACTCGTGCTCTGCGATGAGCTCCCCGTGAGCATCCACTACTGTGATGGAAGCGGTGACGATCCGCGCTGACCGCGAGTTTTTCCCGGTGGTCTCGAGGTCGAATGCGGCACGGGAGAGGGTATTCCAGGAACTCATGCCTTCAAGCTACCGGCTGGGTCCGACACTCTTTGGGCACGACACTCCTGCCGTTACGCTGAACACATGCGGATGGAGTATGTGACGGCGGTTCTGGCCGTTGTAGACCTTGTTCCGTCAGGCTCGGCGGTCTCCTATGGTGACGTCGCGGAGCTCCTGGGTGCTGGCGGACCGCGGCAGGTGGGCGCAGTCATGAGCCATTACGGTAGCTCTGTGGCCTGGTGGCGCGTGCTCAGGGCCAGCGGGGAGGCGCCTCCCGGTCACGAGGTTGACGCGTTGAAACATTACCTGCAGGAATCGACCCCGCTTCATGGCGCGTACGAGGCATTCCTGAGGACGGGGGAAGGCCGTTGGAGGGTCGACCTGACAGCAGCACGCTGGGCGCCTTCGGATGGCGACTTCGATCAACTTGATGTGATCTCTGACCAGTTGGAGCGTCAACTCCATAAATTGTCGGTGCCCGATGATGAAATGACTGTGTGACCGCCACTCCTGCCAAAACCCGCCAAGCACCGGCAGCCCTCCGCCTGCTCCCGCCGCGTGAGACCCACTACGCGGCACCCGTTTTGTCCCCGGATCAACGTGCAGTCGTTTCCCTCCCGCAGGGGAGCGGCCCCGTCCTGGTGCCCGGCGGGCCTGGGACGGGCAAGTCAACGGTGCTGGTGGAATCGGCAGTCCGCCGTGTTCGTGAAGACGGCCTGGACCCGGAACAGATTCTCGTTCTCGCTCCCGGGCGCCACGCCGCCGCTGCCTTGCGCGACACCTTCACAGGGCGCCTGGACCGCAGCCTCAGTACGACGCCGGCACGCACCTGGGCGTCGTACGCTTTCGACGTCATCCGGCGGGCAAAGGCTGAAGGCATCCTGCCGCTGTCGCGGCCACCGAAGCTTCTGTCAGGCCCTGAACAGGACCTCATCATCAAGGAACTGCTGGAAGGCCACTCCCGTCCCGGCTTCCATCTGCCTTGGCCGGAGGACCTCGCAGCAGCACTTCCTACCCGCGGTTTCCGTCACGAGATCAGGCAGCTATTCGACCGCATCATCGAATCGGGGCGCACCGCGGATGACTTGGTGGGGCTTGCCTACGAGTGCGGACGCCCTGATTGGATGGCGGCGGCCCAGCTGTACAGCGAGTACCGGGACGTCCTGGACCTCCGCATGCCGGAGGCGTTTGACCCCGCCGGGATCATCACCACGGCACGGCAAATTTTCCAAGACTCGCCGGAGTTCCTCGCCGCCGAGAGGCAACGCCTCCAACTCATCCTCGTGGACGACGCCCAGGAATCAAATCCGGCAGTATTCGAACTCCTTGCCGACATTGGAGAAGGCAAGGATGTGGTGGTCACCTACTCACCGGACACGGTAGTGCAAGGTTTCCGCGGCGCACGCCCGGACTTGGTTTCAGAGTTGCCATCGCTGCTGGGCGGCACCCAGCAATCCGTCCTGGAACGACCCTTATCGGCGACCCACCGGCATACGCCGGAAGTAGCCGAGGCGTGGATGCGGGTAGCGGCCCGCATCTCGCAGCGTTCCGGTGGTCAGCTGGCCAGACAGATGGAACAACCTCAACATCCGGAAAGCCCACGTGAGGCGACCGTCGGCGATGGTCGCGTAGAAGGGCACGTGCTGCCGTCCGCAGTCCACGAGCTCCGGTACGTCGCGCAGCGCATCCTTGAAGCGCAACTGCGGGAATCGCGGGAGTTCAGCGACATCGCAGTGATCGTGCGGAACGGCGGACAGATCTCTCAGTTGCAGCGGTATCTGAGCGGCCAAGGAATCCCGGTGCGCGTTCCCGTCGCGGACTCAGCTGTCCGTGACGAAGTCGCTGTCCGCCCGCTGCTGGAGGCTTTTGCCGTTGTTCTGGACCCGGCAAAACTCACACCGGAAACTGCAGTATCCCTCCTGACATCGCGGATCGGAGGCGCCACTGCCATCGAATTGCGGAGGCTGCGGCAATCCCTACGCCGCGAGGAGCTTTTGGGAGGCGGCGGCCGCTCCAGCGACGCTCTGTTGGTCGAAGCCTTGCTCCAACCGGGGGCACTGGCATCGCTGGGAATTGAAGGCAGCTCTGCCCGCAGGCTCGCCCGTATGATCGCGGCCGGTACCACTGCTGCCGCCGAGCCCGGCGCCAACGCGGAATCTGTTCTGTGGGCCTTATGGCACGCAACGGGGTTGTCATCGCGTTGGTCGGAGATGGCACTTGAAGGGGGCAACGCGGGGGCGCGCGCAGATCGGGACCTTGACGCCATGATGGCTCTGTTCCACACAGCCGAGCGCTTTGTCGACCAGCTGCCCGGTTCCGGTCCAGAGCAATTCCTCGACTACCTGCTGAACCAGGAACTGCCCATGGACACCCTTGCCGCACGGGCACAGCTGGAGGCATGCGTGGAGATCATGACTCCGGCGAGTGCGGCGGGCCGGGAATGGCCGGTGGTAATCGTTGCAGGCCTCCAGGAAGGAGTGTGGCCCAACACGCGCCTCCGTGGAGAGCTGCTGGGCAGCACCGTCTACGCCGATGCCGTGGAGCATGGAGTGGACTACGCCCTCCGGCGTGGACCCCTCAGCAGGCTCCGGGATATCCGCTACGACGAACTCAGGAGCTTCTCAACAGCCGTGTCGCGAGCCCGTGAAGTGTTGATTTGCACTGCAGTGTCTTCCGAGGACGAACAGCCTTCTGCCTTCCTGGACTACGTGGCCCCGCTCGCATCCGGTGAGTACAAACGCGGTTATACAGCTGTTGACCGTCCCATGACCTTAAGGGCACTCGTTGCGGAACTGAGGCAGCATGCCCAGGCAGAAGACGAAGCACCCGGGGAATCCCGTTCCGCGCACGAGGCGGCACGGATATTGGCCAGGCTCGCCACTACGGACCCGCCGGTTCCGGGGGCGCACCCGGACACGTGGTGGGGTTTGGCGCCACTGAGTTCCCAGGCAGCCGTCGTGCCGGCTGGCGGTACGGTCTCCGTCTCGCCGTCCAAAGTGGAAGCTGTCCACAAATCCCCGTTGGACTGGTTTGTCCAAGCAGCCGGCGGGGAAGCGGCCACCGACTTCGCACGCAGTCTGGGCACGTTGGTCCACGCCATTGCGCAGGAGCTTCCCGAGGCCTCGGGAGCCGAGTACGTCGCCGAACTCGTCCGCCGTTGGCCAAGCTTGGGCATGAAGGATAACTGGGAGGGGAAACTTGATTTCCAGCGGGCGGAACTCATGGTCCGGAAGTTGGCCCAGTATGTGCTCATCATGCGCAACGACGGACGAAGCTTGCTGGCAGTAGAGCACGACTTTGAAGTTCAGCTTCCTGATGTCACGGTTGATGCCGTTGGCGTCAGTGGTCCTGAAGCTCTTGAAGAGGTGGCCGTACGTCATGCGGTATTACGCGGCCAGGTGGATCGCCTCGAAATAGATTCGGAGGGCAGGCTTGTGATTGTGGACCTCAAGACCGGCAAACGGCAACCCGGCAAGGCCGAGGTTGCCCGGCACCCGCAGCTGGGTGCCTACCAGGCTGCGGTCCTCAAAGGTGCTTTCCAGGACGCTGCAACGGGACAGGGGCTCACTGATACCGGGGCAGGAACAGGCTTCGCTCCCGGTGGCGCCGTGTTGGCCCAGCTTGGGACCAAAACAAAGAGCCCCGGAGTGCAGCAGCAGGATCCATTGGATCCGGCAGAGAACTGGGCAGAGAGCCTGGTCAACGAGGCGGCCACGCTCATGGCAGGGTCAACGTTCGATGCACGGCACGACCCCGGCAAGTCAGGGCATGGCGGCCATGGATGCCGTCTGCCCGACATTTGCCCGTTGTGCGCCCGAGGAAAGCAGGTCACCGAATGACAACCGAGCTCCTGGACGGCTTCGCCTCCAGCCCCCTGGGTGTAGAGGCAGTCCCCGCGCCCAGATTTTCGCCTTCCGAACTGGCCGGTATCCTTGGCGAGAAGAACCACCCGACACCCGAGCAAGCGGCGATTATTGCCTCGCCCCTCTCACCCCGCCTGGTGATCGCTGGAGCAGGTTCCGGCAAGACGGCCACCATGGCCGACCGTGTGGTGTGGCTGGTGGCCAACGGCTGGGTGCGTCCGGAAGAGGTTCTGGGGGTAACGTTCACCCGGAAAGCTGCTGGCGAGCTGGCGAGCCGGATTCGGTCCAAGCTGGCCACACTCCAGCGGATCGCGGCGGAGGACGACGGCAGCATTGGCTTCCCGGAGGGGCTCGTCGGTGCTGACGAGCTCGAACCCAAAGTGTCCACTTACCATTCCTACGCAAGCGGCATTGTGTCGGACTACGGCCTGCGGTTGGGCATCGAACGGGACGTCGTCTTGCTTGGCGGTGCACAGTCCTGGCAATTGGCCAGCGAAGTGGTGGAGGCGTACGACGGCGACTACGAACACTTCACCGCCGCAAAGTCCACCCTCGTAAATGCAGTCATCCAGCTGGCCGGAGAGTGCGCGGAGCACCTTCAGGACCCCGGGGAGGTGCGCGAGTGGGTTCTGGAACGCGTTGAGACCTTTGAGCAGCTTCCTTATGTGGCCGGGGCCAAGAAGAATCCCAGCCAGGCCGCGGGAGACCTCGCGGCTATGCTCCGGACCCGAGCCAGCGTTGCCGACATGGTGGTTCGCTATCAGGAGGCCAAACGTCAACGCGGGGTCCTCGATTTCGGCGACCTCGTGGCGCTGGCAGCGCGTATCGCCAGTGACATTCCGCTCGCTGCAACCACTGAACGTGCCCGCTACAAGGTGGTGCTCCTGGACGAGTTCCAGGACACCTCCCACGCACAGCTTGTCCTCTTTTCACGCCTTTTCGGCCAGGGTCACGCAGTTACCGCGGTGGGAGACCCCAACCAGTCGATCTATGGGTTCCGCGGCGCTTCTGCAGGGCAGCTCTTCCACTTTGTGCAGGAGTTTCCCGTGCAGCGCTTGGACCCCTCCGGAAGCGATGGTTCCTTCTCCATTGCACCCACCTCTTATCTGACCACTGCCTGGCGGAACGGCAGAAACATCCTCGAAGCCGCCAACACCATCGCAGCGCCCTTGAACAGGGCGGCAGCATCGGAGGGTCCGGCAGGGGACAGGAAGAAAGCCGGTAATGTCTCAGTCCCCGCTTTGGTACCCAGCCCTGCAGCGGTGGATGGGAGTGTAGTGATCGGTCGCTTCGGCACGGATGAGGACGAGGCCGCCGTCATAGCCCGCGATGTCCGTCGCTATCAAAGAACTGTTTTCGAGGAGGAGAAGGACGGCACCCCCGTCAAGCCCACCATGGCGGTCCTGTGTCGCCGGCGGGCGCAGATGGAGTGCCTCCGCCGGGAGTTCGAACTCCAGGGCATTCCCTACGAGATCGTTGGACTTGGCGGCTTGCTGGACACACCGGAGATCGTGGACCTGGTGGCGACGTTGCGGGTCCTCGCCGATCCGGGACGTTCCGATGCTCTGATGAGGTTGTTGGCCGGGGCACGATGGCGGATTGGTCCGGCAGATTTGATGGCGTTCAGCGACTGGTCCCGCTTCCTGGCCCGTCGCCGGTCGACCCCGGAAGCCCGCCATGACACTTTCGAAGACAACGAAGAACCCGCAGCAGTCGTGGTTGAAAGCGATATCACCGATGCCGCAAGCCTCGTGGAGGCCCTTGATTTCCTCCCCCGGCCGGACTGGACTTCAGGGCATGGGCGGAGCCTGAGCCCTGCCGCCCTGGATCGACTGACCAGCCTTGCCTCGGAGCTCCGCTCGCTCAGGAGCTACATCGGAGACGACCTCACCACACTCCTTGGAGAGGTGGAACGTGCCATGCTGCTGGACATTGAGGTTGGCGCCAAACCAGGAATCAGTATTCACCAAGCACGCCGCAACCTGGATGCATTCCAGGATGCAGCAGCAGGGTTCCTGCAGACTTCACAGCGTATTGATCTGCTGGCGTTCTTGTCGTGGCTTGAAGCCGCGGCCTCAGAGGAAGGCGGCTTGGATGTGGCCCCCGCTGAGACCAACCGGGAGGCGGTGCAATTGTTGACTGTCCATGCCTCCAAGGGCCTGGAATGGGACGTGGTTTTTGTCCCTGGACTCAATGCTGGTTCTTTTCCCAGCAGCAGGGATTCGAGGTGGAGCACCGGCGCCGCGGCCTTGCCGTGGCCATTGCGGGGCGATCGTGCTGACCTTCCCCAATGGGACCTGGAGCAGCCTGACCAAAAAGGATGGTTGGACGCCGAGAAGGACTTCAAATCCGAGGTCCAGCATCACGGCGAGGCAGAGGAGAGGAGGCTCGCGTATGTTGCCTACACCCGTGCCAAATTTGTCTTGTGGGCCTCCAGTGCTGCTTGGAACGGCTCTCGATCGGGAATGGCCGGAATGTCCTCCTTCCTTTCCGAACTCGCACCGCTTGCCGGAATGGCTGCAACGGCAGAGGGCGCCAGTGTCACTCATTCGCAGGGCAGTGCTGTGGTCCATCCCCAATCGGTAGCCGAGGAGGCCTTGCCCGAGGAAAGCCCCTTGACCGCAGTGCTCGAGGTAGCCCAATTTCCCTATGACCCCTTGGAGGGGCCTTCGGACCCACGGACCGGTGCCCGCCTGAGGCTTACCCCAGGCAGAAGGCTGGCCATGGATCAGGCTGCGGCCATGGTTCGTCGATACATGGAGGAACCCGGCAAGGATCCTTCAGGCGACCTAACCGGTGCGGCCGGGAAGTGGGCACAGGAGGCAGAACTCCTGCTGGATCGCCAGCGCCAGCTGAAAACCGTTCAGGATGTCCACTTGCCCAGCCATATCTCCGCTTCACTTTTCGTAGATTTGGGGGCTGACCCGGCGGCCGTCTTGCACCAGCTTCGCAGGCCGGTGCCCCGTGAACCGGGCATTTCGGCCCGCAAAGGTACGGCCTTTCATTCCTGGGTGGAGGAGTACTTCGGGACAACGGGCATGTTGGACCTTGATGAAGCGCCGGGTTCGGACTCCCATCTTGATCAGGCCTACGGGCTGGATGACATGGTGGCGGCGTTCAAGAAGTCCGAGTGGGCCCAAAGGGCTCCCGCTTTCGTCGAAGTACCTGTGGAAACCCGGATTGGCGACGTCGTAGTACGCGGGCGCATCGATGCCGTGTTCCGTGATGCCGACGGCCGTTGGCAGCTCATTGACTGGAAGACCGGACGACGCCCGGCAGGTATACAACTGGCAACCCGCGCGGTGCAGCTGGCTGTTTACCGGCTCGCATGGGCTCGACTCAAGGACGTTCCCCTGGAGGACGTCAGCGCTGCCTTCTACTACGTTGCGGATGACGCCGTCGTACGCCCACACGATCTTGGCAGTGCCGAGGAGTTGGAGCTGATAGTCGCGAGGGCGTTGAAGAGCGGCAGCTGAATGACCGAAGCCCGGAATTCAGGAACGTTCGGCCGCGCGAAGCGGCGTTACGCTGACCACGCTGATCGCGGCAGTCGAGGTCTCGTCATACTTTGGGGTAGTGCCGCTGTCTCCGTTCTGGGAGCTTTCCGACTCGCCTGCATCCGGAATCGCCGCGACACTGACAGCGGGAACGCCCGCCGGGGAATCTGAAGCCCTCAGCATGGCGGCTTCATTCTCAGCGGCTAGCGCAGCTTCTTCATCGCGGCGCATCTGCTCATCAATGTCGTCGGCGAGTGTCTGCAGCATGGATTCTGCCTCGGCCGTCATGCTCTGGTGCCCAGCCGCCATGGCCTTGACTAAATACTGGGCGAGGGCAAACTCGGCCAGCAGCGCCGCCCGGCGGAGAAGGTGGGCGTCAGGGACGTCCCGTCGGGCCTGGGTGTAGTCGTTCAGGACCGCCTCAACAAATGATGCTTCGTTGGACGCCACCAGCCAGGCGAAATCATCCGCGGGATCACCGATCCGCAGGTCTGTCCACCCCGTCAGCGCTGTCACGGTGTCGTCCTGCACCATGAGGTTGTCCTCGTGAAGGTCCCCATGGACTACTGAGGGATTGAATCGCCAAAGGGCGACGTCTTCAAGGGCATGCTCCCACCGACGCAACAGTGTGGCCGGTATCTTGCCGGTGGTTGCTGCCTGGTCCAGCTCATTGAGTTTTCGTTGCCGGAACTCATTTGCCGAGTAGCTGGGAAGATCCGCGTTGATGACCAAAGTCAATGGAAGGTCGTGAATAGCCGCCAGAGCTGTGCCCACTTCCCGTGCCAGGGCGGGGCTGCCGGCTGAAAGTTCTTCGATCGAGAGCATTGAGCCTTGCAAGTGCGTGTAAACGAACGTCGTCAGGGCACCTTGCCGGACTGTGCCGGCAATGGTGGGCACGTGAAAGGGAAGTTCGGCACGGATTGCCGGCGCGAAGGCGCGCAGCACCATGAACTCGGTTTCAAGCCGCGTGCTTGCCTCCGGATGGCGCGGTGAACGAACCCGCCAGCGTTTACCCTCCGCATCGAGCAGCAACGCTGAGTCGAAGTCAGCGTCATCGTCGGGGGAGTATGCTGCGGCCGTCGGCGCCAGGCCGGGCACCGCCGCGGTTGCTATGGCGGCCAGTTCGAGCGGTGTTCTTCTCACGTTCTCCACGGTAGATTGAGTGCGGCCTGTGGCCATGATGTGGTGCGGCGAGTCTTCAGATCCGCAGGAAATGCGCAGGAAATACGAAGCAAATCCCGGTATTGACACCCCATCGGGCAACATCACAGACAGGTGTCCACAGCGGGGGGCCTTCCAAATGTTTTTTGTCGGTGTGAGTCAGTACGGTAGATACATGAGTTATACGGAGTCGCCGGCGCTTGCCAACCACCTGATGGAGACTGTCCTTCCCATCCGCCCCGCCATGGTGGATCGCGGCTCGGGCATCCGTATGAAACCGGGAATGGTTGAGGAGCTTGTTGCCTCCGGCTCGGCGAAGGCCATGGTCATTTCGCAGCGCAAAGCTTTGGTGTCTGGTGACGGTCTCTGGTTCGGGGACGCCGCGCCGCTCTATAACGCTCTCACCGCCTCGGGCGGCGGTGCTGTTTCTGCCATCTACCTGGGCACCACCTTGACGTCGTCCTCATTGCCCGAAGGCACGTCGGTTGTGCTGTTCACTGTTGCGGAACCGCCAGCGCCGGGAACCGTTACGGTCCCGCTGGGTACGGAATGGGCAGGCTTCCGGGATGTCGCGGCGCGTCTGGACGCGAACGACACCGCTCTGTTCATTGAGGCCAGTGCAATCTCCAACTGGCATGCAACCCACACGCATTGCCCGCAGTGCGGGACGCCCACGGAAATCGAGGCAGGCGGCTGGGTTCGGCGGTGTCCCAAGGACAACTCAGAGCACTATCCGCGGACTGATCCGGCCATCATTGTCACGGTGGTGGGCCCCGATGGCCGGCTCCTTCTCGGTGGAGGCGGGCCCCTTGACGCCAGGAATTACTCAACGCTCGCTGGATTCGTTGAGCCCGGCGAGTCGCTTGAGCAAGCCGTCGTGAGAGAGATAGGGGAAGAAGTCGGCGTCCGTGTGACCGCCTGCCAGTACCTCGGTTCTCAGTCCTGGCCTTTCCCTGCCTCCCTTATGTTGGGGTTCACGGCCACGACGGACGACACCGTGGCGCGGCCCGATGGCGTCGAGGTCACCCGTGCCCGGTGGTTCAGCCGCGAGGAATTGCAGGAGGCCGTGCTGAGCGGTGAAATCACCATCTCAACGCGCTTGTCCATAGCACGTTCACTGATTGAGCATTGGTATGGCGGCGTCATCGAAGACCTCCAGCCGTGACTGAAGGAATCTTTGACGGCGGTGTCTCACTTGAGGATCGCATCCTCGGCGGCTTGGACGACGAGCAGCGCGAAGTAGCCAGTACGCTGACGGGACCCATGTGCGTCCTGGCAGGAGCAGGCACGGGTAAAACTCGCGCCATTACCCATCGAATTGCCTACGGGGTTCACTCCGGTGTGTACAGTCCGCAGAGGCTTTTGGCCGTCACATTTACTGCCAGGGCCGCGGCCGAGATGCGCAGCAGGCTCCGCGATCTCGGCGTTGCAAACGTGCAAGCCCGCACCTTCCACGCCGCCGCGCTGAGGCAGTTGCAGTTCTTTTGGCCGCAGGCAATCGGTGGCACTTTGCCCAGCCTGCTGGACCACAAAGCCAACATGATTGCCGAAGCTTCCCGCAGGCTGCGCCTGAGCACTGATCGGGCATCCATCAGGGATCTGGCGGCCGAGATCGAGTGGGCCAAAGTGTCCATGCTTACCCCGGCCAACTATCTGGAGAATGCCCAAGGACGTGGAACTCCGGGAGGCTTCGATCTCACCGCGGTCTCCAGGGTTTTCCAAGCTTATGAGGACATCAAAACCGATCGAAACGTCATCGACTTCGAAGACGTCCTGCTCATCACCGTGGGGATCCTTCAGGAGGACCCCAAAGTGGCGGCAACAGTCCGGGAACAATACCGCCACTTCGTAGTGGACGAGTACCAGGACGTTTCGCCGCTGCAACAGCGGCTCCTGGATTTGTGGCTCGGTGGTCGGAACGAGTTGTGTGTGGTGGGCGATGCCAGCCAGACCATCTATTCCTTTACCGGAGCTTCCCCCAAGCACCTTCTGGGTTTCAAATCGCAGTTCCCCGAGGCAACGGTCGTGAAGCTCATTCGCGATTATCGCTCGACCCCGCAAGTGGTGAAGTTGGCCAACGATCTCCTGGGATCCCGCCGTAGCGGCGGACCCGTTGCCGATGCCGCGTGGGCCTCGCCCCTCAAGCTCGTCGCCCAACGGCCGTCCGGTCCGGAGCCACGCTTCATGGAGTGCCCGGATGACGAGGCAGAGGCCGCGGTAGTCGCAGGCAGAATCCAGGAACTGCTCAGCACCGGGGTCAAGGCCAGCGAGATTGCCATTCTGTTCCGCACCAACGGCCAGTCCGAAGCGTACGAGCAAGCACTTGCCTCGGCTGGTATCGGCTACCAGCTCCGGGGAGGGGAACGGTTCTTTGCGCGGAAGGAAGTCCGTGATGCGATCCTCCAGTTGCGGGCGGCAACCCGTGCCGTGGCAGAAGGGCCCCAGGAAGCACTAGGCCAAATCGTTCGTGACATCGTCGCGTCACTCGGGTATACAGAGGCCGCTCCACACAACGGGGGAGCACTGCGCGAAAGGTGGGAATCCCTGGCAGCTTTGGTCGCATTGGCTGATGAGCTAGCTGTTGGCCGCGGAGAGTCCTTCACCCTGGGTGAGTTCGTGAACGAACTCCAGGAGCGATCGGTCGCGCAACACGCCCCGACCGTTCAAGGTGTAACTCTGGCTTCCCTTCACGCCGCCAAGGGCCTGGAATGGGATGCAGTGTTCCTGGTGGGCCTCAGCGAAGGCCTCATGCCTATTTCCTTTGCCGACGCCCCCGAGGATGTGGACGAAGAGCGAAGGTTGCTCTATGTCGGCATAACCCGGGCGCGAGAGCACCTGAATCTCTCATGGTCCACGGCCCGAACACCGGGCGGTCGGGCCAACCGCAAGCCGTCCCGTTTCCTCGACGGACTTCGCCCCAATTCCGTGGCTTCCGCAAACGCGCGCAGCAAAACAGGTCCCACCCGACGGAAAGCTGCCGCACCGGCGTCATGCAAGGTATGCGGAAGCATGCTGGCAAGTGGAGCCGAACGCAAGGTGGGTCGATGTAACCAGTGCCCGCCCACATATGAGGAACAAACGTTCGATGCGCTGAGGCAGTGGCGCAGGGACGAAGCCCAGACGGCCGACGTTCCGGCATATGTTGTTTTCACGGACGCCACACTCACGGCCATCGCGGAGGCCAAGCCTTCATCGTTGGAGGAACTGGCTGGCCTGGCTGGAATTGGCCCATCCAAGCTTGAACGCTACGGCGAAGCTGTTCTGGCCGTACTTGCTGAGAGTTCGGAACTCTGATGACGCGTCCACCCGCCCCCGGTGCCGGTGTTTCGCGCACCACGGACGACGGCGCTCCGGTGGTCGTGCGTCGATCAGCCAGACGCCGTCGAACTGTTGCTGCCTTTTGGGAAGACGGCAACGCCGTGATCGCAATCCCAGCCAGCTTCACCAAGTCCCAGGAACATGAGTGGGTCCAGCGTATGCTGGCCAAGCTAAAGAAGCAGGGAGAACGGCAAACAGGTGCTGGCAGGCGCCGTCCCGCCACGGATCAAGCCCTCGCCAATCATGCGGGGCACCTTTCTCGGACGTACCTCGGCGGGCGTGCGGTTCCTACGTCGGTTCGCTGGGTCTCCAATCAGAACTCCCGTTGGGGTTCGGCTACTCCTGCGGACGGCACTATCAGGTTGTCGAACAAGCTCCAGCGAATGCCGCAATGGGTCATCGACTACGTCCTGGTCCATGAGCTCGCGCACTTGCTGGTGGCGGGCCACAACGCCGAGTTTTGGAGACTAGTCGAGGCATACCCTGAGACTCATCGGGCAAAGGCCTTCCTGGAAGGCGTTGCCTTTGCTACATCCCGGGGACTCCCGGAAGAGCCAGGCTCTGGAAACTCCGACGAACCAGCTGGGGACGTGACTGACTAAGCGCCGTGTGACTGAATTTACCCGATGACGGTGCCTTAACCGAGCAACGGCCGCCATGGATATGGCGGCCGTTGCACTTTTTGTTTCCAAGAGTGGAGCCTACTTGGTGGGTGCCTCGGGGTCGGAGTCATCCGATTCCGGCTCTTGGCCGGACCCGGTCTCCGTGGCAGTGCCCTTTGAGTCTGAAGCTTCAGCTTGATCGGCGTCGGAGGTTTCGTAGCCGCCGCTCAAAAGCTTCTGCAGAGCGTCATCAACTTCGCTGTCACTTGCCTCGGCAAGGCGCCTACGTTCGGAGAACCCCTTCGGGTCGTCGAGGTCCTCGCCGGTGGGCAGGAGATCCGGGTGGTGCCAGATCGCGTCACGGCCGGCGATGCCTCGCTCTTCCTTCAAGGTCGCCCACAGCGTTGCCGCTTCACGGAGCCTGCGGGGCCGAAGTTCCAAACCGACGAGGGACGAGAACGCGTGCTCGGCCGGTCCGCCGGTGGCGCGGCGGCGCCGCACCGTTTCGCGCAGTGCAGTAGCGGACGGCAGTACCTTGTCAGTGGCTTCCGCTGTGAGCTCGTCCACCCAGCCTTCCACCAGGGCAAGCGCTGTTTCCAGCTTCTCCAGTGCGGCCGTTTGGACCGGCGTGCGTTCAGGTGTGAAGACTCCCTGGGACAGAGCTTCCTGAATTCCTTCGGGGTTGCTCGGGTCAAGGTCCCGGGCGAGGTCTTCGATGCGGGACATATCTATGTGAATACCGCGGGCGTAGGCCTCGATGGCTCCAAGCAAGTGACCTCGCAACCAAGGAACCTGGACGAACAAGCGTGCGTGGGCGGCCTCGCGTACGGCAAGGAAAAGTCGGACGTCGTTCTCCGGAAGGCTCAGTCCTTCCCCGAATTTTGCGACGTTGGCAGGCAACAGGGCCATTTCGAGGTCTGCCAAGGGGACCCCAATGTCAGTGGAACTGACAACTTCCGCTGAAAGTGCGCCGATTGCTTGTCCAAGTTGCATGCCGAAAATGGCTCCGCCCATGTTCTGCAGCATGGATGAGGCACCGCCCATCATGGACTTCATCTCTTCGGGCATTTGTTGAGTGAGTGCACTGGAAAGGGCGTTGGCGATGCTGTTGGCCACCGGCTCTGTCAGGCGCTTCCATGTGCCCAGGGTCGCTTCAACCCATTCGGCCCTTGACCAGGCCCGCCCGATCAGGCCGGTTGCCGAGAGATCAGTAACGGGGTCCAGCCAAAGCTCTGCAAGCCTGAGGGCTTCGTCAATCTCTCTGGCCTGTTGGGAATTGACCGAGGGATCGCTACCGGCGGCGGCCACGCGGCGTGCATTTTCGTGGGCGAGTTGCCAGTTCACGGGGCCATCGGAGGTGGAGCTCATCATTGCCTGGACCTGGGCGAACATCTGCTGTAGGAGGTGGGGATCGTTGGGCAAGCCAGCGGCCTTAGCCAGCTCAGCGGGATCGATGTTGCCCATGCCCTGGCCACCCATCAGGTTCTGGAGCATTTCTGCCAGCGGATCCTTGGGGGTTTCGTCGTCGTTGGACGGATTATTGGGGTTGGAAGTCATGGTGCCGCCGATCGTCGAACTGGCTGGTGATCTCTTTCACCGTACCGCGCGGCCGGAAGGCTGTCTGCCCGGAGGAGGTCCCGTTCGCTGTAGGCAAAGCAGCCCTGCAACGTCAGACCGCGTAGTGTTGATGTTTGGTATGTGCCGCCGCCGCCCTTGGCGGCAGGAACCATGGATCCGGTCACGCAATGCCGGCATAGAGAGGCCTCAATGCTTACTTCGCCCAGCCCCGAGGGCTCATTGGACCCGCGTCAGACGCCCGACGCCGATTCCACCTCCGTGCCTACGTCGCCTCCCCGGGATGGCCGGTACATGATCATGGTGATCTCCGGGCTTGTCGCGCTGGGGCTTGGCATCGGTGCGGCAGCGTTGCCTGTCCCGTATGTCATTGAGTCAGCCGGTCCCACTTTCAATACTCTGGGCAAGGACGGCGACAAACCTGTGATCAGTATTTCCGGTCGCGAGTCCTTTCCGGCGAATGGCAACCTTGACCTGACCACTGTTGTCATGACGGGTGGTCCGAAAACCCCGGCAACCATCTTCGACGTCTTCCGGGCCTGGGTGGATCCCTCCAAAGCCATATATCCGGAGGAACTCATCTATCCCAAGGGCACCACGGCCGAACAGACGGTGCAGCAAGGCGAAATTGCGATGGAAACATCGCAGGAGAACGCAGTGGCCGCAGCATTGCGTGAACTCGAAATCCCGTTTGAGCAACGGCTCAACGTCGCGGGACTGTCTGATCCTTCGCCGTCAGCTGGAAAGATCCAGGAAGGTGATCGGCTTGTTTCCATCAATGGCAAAGCGATTACGTCCATGAGCGTGGTCCAAGCAGAACTGGCCGCAGGTGCAGGATCGCCGGTCGTTGTGGGCCTGGACCGGAAGGGTATGGCAGTTTCGGAAACCATAACTCCTACCAGGAACCAGGCTGACCGTTACGTTCTGGGTGTGCTGCTCGCCAGCGACTTCACCTTCCCGTTCGATGTCAGCATTTCCCTGGACAACGTCGGCGGACCCAGCGCAGGTTTGATGTTTGCTCTGGGAATAGTGGACAACCTCACGCCGGGGGATCTCACGGGCGGCAAACACGTCGCTGGCACGGGAACCATCACAGCCGATGGTGCGGTGGGACCTATCGGTGGCATTGCCCAGAAGATGATCGGTGCCCGCCAAAAAGGCGCAACCATGTTCCTCGCTCCGGCTTCCAATTGTGCCGACGTCGTAGGCCACGTACCGGACGGGCTTCAGGTTGTAAAAGTGGAAACCCTTGCAGACGCCACCTCCGCCGTGGAGCGCCTCGGAGCCGGCCAGGACACGGGGAGCCTCCCCACCTGCACAAACAACTAGACTGACGGTGGAACTTAGCTCCACTGCCACTCGTGGCATAGATGACGGCCTCTGCCACCTCCCAGCGGTAGAGATTGTCAGCACGCGCACACCGACTGTTCACTGACACCAATGAGGTACAGAGTTTGTCCCGTCCCGCCAGCTCCAACCCGCCCGGAAGATCACCGCTGAGACGAGGTGCCCTGACGCCGACGCTCATTGTCGTGGCCGTGGCCGTCGTCGGGTTCATTTTCTTCGCCAATGTGTGGACTGACGTCCTCTGGTACCAGCAGCTTGGCTTCTTCGAAGTTTATCTCCGCGAAAACCTCGCCAGGATCATCACATTCATCATTGGCTTCGCCATGATGTTTGCCGCTGTTTTCTTTGCCATCAGGATCGCCTACCGTTCCAGGCCCGTCTATGCTCCGGATGCTGAGGCCCGGGACAACCTCAACCGCTACCAGGCGCAGCTCGAGCCTGTTCGCCGGGTTGTCATGATCGGCCTCCCTATCCTGTTCGGGCTCTTTGCCGGCAGTGCGGCCGCTAGCCAATGGCAGAAGGCCCTGTTGTTCTTCAACCAGGAACCTTTCGGTCAGAACGACCCGTTGTTCAACATGGACATCAGCTTCTACCTGATGACGCTGCCGTTCCTCGGTTTTGTCACAGGATTCCTGATCAGCATCGCGGTTGTCGCCGGCATCGCAGGCATCCTGACCCATTACCTTTACGGCAGCATCCGCCTCATGGAACGCGGTATCTTCACCAGCCGTGCAGCGCAGATTCACATCGCCGTCACGGGCGCTCTCTTCCTTGTCCTGCTTGGTATCAACTTCTGGCTTGACAGGTACACGACTGTCCAGAGCAACTCAGGCCGCTGGGCCGGGGCCCTCTACACGGATGTTAATGCTGTTGTACCTACCAAGGCGATCCTTGCCGTGGCCGCGGGCCTCGTTGCCATCCTGTTCATCATTGCTGCAATCATTGGTCGCTGGCGCCTGCCAGTCATCGGTACTGCGATGTTGGTTATCACGGCCATACTGGCCGGTGGCGTTTACCCGTGGGTTATCCAGCAGTTCCAGGTACGTCCGTCGGAGAACACCTTGGAAAAGGAGTTCATTGATCGAAATATCAAGATGACGCGCGCTGCTTATGGTCTGGACAAGATCGATGTCTCCGCCTATAACGCCACTACCACCGCCACCACCGGTGCCTTGGCCGCGGATGCCCAAACCACTGCCAACATCCGTCTCCTTGACCCGAACCTGATTTCCTCCGCATTCGCTCAGCTGGAGCAGTATCGTCCGTACTACCAGTTCCCGCAGACCCTGAATGTCGACCGATACATGGTTGACGGTAAGGTCCAGGACACCGTTATTGCGGTTCGTGAACTGAACCCGGACGGCCTCAGCGCCAACCAGCAGACGTGGGTCAACAGGCACATCGTCTACACCCACGGCTACGGTGTGGTGGCAGCCAAGGGCAACAAGTTCACCGCCGATGGCAAGCCGGAGTTCCTGCAGTCGGGGATTCCGTCCACTGGCGTTCTCGGTAACGATACTTCTTACGAGCCCCGCATCTACTTCGGTGAGAACTCACCTGAATACTCCATTGTGGGAGCGCCGGATGGTGCCCCCAACCGCGAGCAGGACCGGCCGGCGGGCCGCGAAGGCGGCGGGGAGACCCAGTACACCTTCAGCGGTAACGGTGGACCGAACGTAGGCAACTGGCTGAACAGGATTCTCTACTCCATCAAGTTCCAATCTTCCGACCTCCTGCTCTCGGACGGCGTGAACGCGGAATCCCAGATCCTCTACGAACGCAATCCGCGCGAACGCGTTGAGAAGCTCGCCCCGTACCTGACCGTGGACGGCAACGCCTACCCGGCGGTGGTGGACGGCCGCGTCAAGTGGATTGTGGATGGTTACACCACCAGCCAGTACTTCCCGTACTCACAGCCCCAACAATTGCAGAACGCCACGGCCGATTCCCAAACCAGCGCAGGGCGCACAGTAGCCTTGCCGAACAGCTCGGTGAACTACATCCGGAACTCGGTCAAGGCCACCGTGGATGCGTACGACGGTTCGGTGAACCTCTATGCGTGGGATGATCAGGACCCCATCCTGAAGGCTTGGCAGAAGGTCTTTCCCACAGTCATTAAGCCGTACTCGGAAATGTCCGGCGACCTCATGAGCCACGTTCGCTACCCCGAAGATCTCTTCAAGGTTCAGCGTGAACTTCTGGGCCGCTACCACGTGACGGATCCGGACAGCTTCTATCAGAACAACGATGCTTGGAGCGTGCCGAACGATCCCACCGTTTCCGAGGCCGTCAAGCAGCCGCCGTTCTACATGTCCCTGCAGATGCCTGACCAGGAGAAGCCGGCCTTCCAGCTGACGTCATCGTTCATTCCGCAGACTGTCAACGGCAGTGCGAGGAACATCTTGTATGGATTCCTTGCAGCTGACTCTGATGCCGGAAACGAGAAGGGAGTCAAAGCCGATAGCTACGGAAAGCTAAGGCTCCTCGAGTTGCCAACCGACACCCAGGTGCCCGGTCCCGGCCAGGCCCAGAACAAGTTCAACTCCGATCCCACGGTGTCCCAGGCGTTGAACCTCCTGCGGCAGGGTGCATCGGATGTACTTAACGGCAACCTGTTGACCCTTCCCGTGGGTGGCGGTTTGCTCTACGTACAACCCGTCTACCTGAAGTCCACCGGCGAGACGTCCTACCCCACATTGCAGCGTGTGCTGGTTGCCTTCGGTGACAAGATCGGCTTCGCGCCCACCCTTGACGAAGCACTGAACCAGTTGTTTGGCGGAGACTCCGGCGCTTCTGCCGGGGATGTCGCCAACAATGGCCAGACACCGACAGCGCCGCCCGGCACTACGACGCCGCCGGCTGGTCCCACCGATGCCAAGGCAGAACTCAAGGCGGCCCTGGACGAGGCCAACAAGGCCATCCAGGACGGCCAGGCAGCATTGGCTAAGGGAGACTTCGCCGGCTACGGTGCTCAGCAGACCAAATTGTCTGACGCGCTAAAGAAGGCGATTGACGCTCAGGCCCGTTTGGACGCCACTCCAGCTCCAACGGCGACGCCGGGGGCTACTCCCAGCGCGACGCCCGCACCTACGCCGAGCAGCTAGTCCTGTAGGCAGCTGAAAGGCCGGTGCCTGTTCCCTTCGGGGGCGGGTGCCGGCCTTTCGCGTAGGGGGAGATGCAGATCACGTCGCCAGGATTTGGTCTCTCATTCACCGGCCGGTAATGTTGTTCTTGCGACGCGGGGTGGAGCAGTTCGGTAGCTCGCTGGGCTCATAACCCAGAGGTCACAGGTTCAAATCCTGTCCCCGCAACTGGAGAAAAGGTCCGGATCAGTAATTACTGATCCGGACCTTTTGTTGTGCCCTCACCCCCGCGATGGGCGCCCCCTCAGGCCCATCGCTCTCTCACATCCCTGGGAGTCGGGCTGGATCCTCTCTCACATCCCTCTGGCCGGGGTGCTGCGGCAGCCATTGTGTGGGGCTTTAGGGTGCGGGGGAGTGATCTGCGGCACCTTAGGGGCCATATGGTCAGAAGCACCCTGAGGGGTGCGGTAGAGTTGTTCTTGCGACGCGGGGTGGAGCAGTTCGGTAGCTCGCTGGGCTCATAACCCAGAGGTCACAGGTTCAAATCCTGTCCCCGCAACTGGAGAAAAGATCCGGATCAGTTATTACTGATCCGGATCTTTTGTTTAACTGTTCGTCGGGATGCGAGTGCTAGCATCAAACCGGATTCGCTGAGGTAAGAAATAGATGGGACGCTCAATGGTCAACGACGACTATGGATTTGGCCTTCAGCGGGAAGTTCTTCAGAGGGATGGCCCGGTGGCCGTGTATCAGCAGGTGGCTGACGTTTTGACGGATCACGTCAGCCGGCTGGAGCCAGGATCACGGATCCCCACGGAAGAGACTCTGATGGACGCCTATGGCATTAGCCGGACCACGGTCCGGAAAGCGCTGGAAACCCTGGTTGTGAAGGGTTTGTTGGTTCGAAGGCAGGGCAAGGGAACGTTCGTGATGGCCCAGCGTCCCGTCAAGATGCTGAACCGCCTGGCGCCGTTCATGGAGACGTTCACGGCGGCCGGCATGAAGACGGTCAAGGGACTCATCGAGTATAAGTGGATGGAGAAGGACCAATCAGTGCCAGCCAAGCTGGTGTCTGACGACAATCTGGTTTTGGTGATCCGGCGTTCCTACTCAAGCGCTGGGTGGCCTTATGCCATTGCGGAGATTTTCATTCCCTCCCACATCGGGCGCCATATCAGCTTGGCGGACGCCGAACGGAACTCCATTTATCAGGTCATTCAGGACAGAACGTTGAAGCCCCTCCACCGGGCTGAAATTACCGTTACCATGCATGCCCCGCCTGAGCATTTGGCAGACGCTTTGAACGTCCGTGGGTTCCCTATGGTCCCGCGCTTGGAACGAACGACGTTGGGCGCGCATGGGGAGGTCCTCGAGTGTACGGTGACCTACTTTCATCCCAAGGGATTCGAAATCCGCGCCGAGGTGGCAACCGACGTCAGCCCCGGCCAAGACACGCTAGGTCCCTTGACGGACCAGATGTAGTGCATGAAAAAACCGGACCGGATCCACTTCAGGATCCGGCCCGGTTCTGGTTTCAGTCTCTGGGCAGCTTGACCGATCGGTAGCTGGAGCCCAACTTCTTCTTAGAGTTTGTCGAAGTCGGCTTCGTCCACAGTTGCTCCGGTTGATGCGGGGGCGCCTGCGCCAATGGCGGGCTTGGCACCGCCCGATTTCAGGGCCGCAAGGCGGGCTTCGATCTCAGTCTGCTCTCCGAGGTCTTCGAGCTGGTTGAACTGGGCGTCAAGGCTGGAGCTGGCGAGTTCCTGCTGGCCCAGGACCTTGGCCTCTTCGCGACGGATCTTCTCTTCGAAGCGACCTACCTCGCTGGTGGGATCCATGATGTCGATGCTCTTGAGTGCGTCGTGCACCTGGGATTGTGCGGCGGCGGTCTTAGAGCGTGCCACGAGTTCGTTGCGCTTGGCGGTGAGCTGGTTCAGCTTGTTCTTCATCTGGTCAAGCCCGGTTTTGAGCTTGTCCACTACTTCGGTCTGGGAGGCGATGCTCGGCTCAGCTGCCTTTGCCTCGGACTCGGCAGTCATCTGGCGCTGGATTGCCACCTTGGCAAGGTTGTCAAACTTCTGTGCGTCTACGGGATCACCGGCGGCACGGTACTCGTCGGCCTTGCGGGACGCTGCTAGAGCCTTATTGCCCCAGTCCTGTGCGTTCTTGACGTCTTCGTTGTAGTCCGCCTGCAGCATCCGGAGATTGCCGATGGTCTGGGCCACGGCTGATTCGGCCTCGGCAATGTTGTTCGTGTAGTCGCGGACCATCTGGTCCAGCATCTTCTGCGGGTCCTCAGCCTGGTCCAGCAAGGCGTTGATGTTCGCCTTGGCGAGCTGTGAGATCCGACCGAAAATGGACTGCTTAACCATGGTGTTGCCTTTCGTCCTGCTCAGTGGTGCCACTGGAAATCAGTGATCAGTTGTTGTAACGCTTCTATACGGGGCGTTGACCCCGCCTAGTTTGTCTGGCTAGAAGCTGCCGGAGTCTCCGCCGCCAAAGTCGCCGCCGCCGCCGAAGTCGCCTCCGCCGCCGGAGTCGCCGCCGAAGAATCCGCCGCCGCCTCCGCCGTCGTTGCCGCCTCCCCAGCCGCCTCCGCCGCCGTTCAGGATGGAGTTGATGAGGATACCGCCAAGGATGGCACCGCCAAGGCCGCCGCCTCCGCCGCCTCCGCCGAACATCCCACCGCGGCCGTAGCCCTGATCGGCGTAACCGAACTGATCGACGTCGGACTGGGCGAGTTGTGCAGCCTGCGCCGCGAGCGAGTGTGCCTGCTGGGCGTAGGTAAGTGCGGTGACTGGATCATTGCGTGAGATGGAGAGTGCATAGTCAAGGTTGCGCTGGGCCTCGGCCAACCTTGTCCGGGCCTCTGTGCCCACGCCCCCGCGACGTGCAGTGATGTAGTCGGACGTAGCGCTGATCTGTGCCTGCGCCGCCATGATGGTTTGCTGAAGCGAGGCCTGGGCCCGGCGGGCTTGCTCCTGCTGATCGCGGACGCCGGACAAGGACTGATCGAGCGCCTGATGAGCAGACTCCAAACGGCTAAGCGTCGCGATGGGGTCGATCTTTCCGCCCTGAATTTCGGTTTTTACCTGTGCCAAGGCCGCTTCCACCCCGGCCACTGGACCGGCCAGTTCAGGGTGTGCACCGGACTGGATCATTGCCCGCGCCTGTGCGAGGTCCTGGCTGGTTTCTGCCACAGCGCCTTCCAGGGAAGCCCGGGCCTCATCCAGGCTGCCGGCCGTCTTGGAGATGGCATCGATCAACACGTTGGTTTGGTGCAGGCTCTCTTCTGCGGCGCGTACCGCAACAGCAGCGAGGCTGTTTTCGCCGCTTGCCAGCTTCTCCTGGGCAGCAGTTGCAGCGTTCTGTACGAACGCGAGCCGCTCCTTGGCCTGCAAGATGTTGTCGGAGACCTGGGTCAAAGCAGATTCGGCATATTTGGCGCGCAAACCTTCAAGCGACTGTTCCGCGCTGGCGATCTTGGCGTCGGCTTCCCTGGCTCCGGCCGTTACCGCTGCCAAGGCTTGAGGAGCGTTCTTTTCAAGCTCGCGCAGAGAGTCGAAGTCAGCCTTCTGATCTCGCAGCGAAGCCAATGCGGCTTCTGAGCGGCGAATGATCTCGCCGAGCCAACTACGCTGCTGCTCTTCAGTGTCAGGAATGTGGTCATCCAGCTGCTGCTGCAGCTTGAACGACTCCGTCATGTGGCCCTTCGCTTCTTCCAGGGCTTTGGTGAAGTTACCAATTGCGGAATCACCATACTGAGCCTGGGCGAAGCCCAGTTCCTGCTCGCTGGACTTGATGGCGTCGTCCGCCTCGATCAACAGTGAGCCGCTCTTCTGGCGCAGTTCCGGAATGGTCAGGCCCGCCAAGGGGTCAAGCTGTTCACCTTGTGGTCCATAGCTGGCGCTGACCGCCTTGGTGCTGCCCTTCTTGCGTCGGTTACGGAGGTACAGATACGTGCCTGCACCGCCGGCCGCTACGACGCCTACGCCGACAAGGACACCGACACCTGCGTTTCCGCTCGGAACGGTACCGCTACCGCCGCCGGCAGCGTCCCCGATGGCAGCCGCTGTGTCGATGGCCGCCTGTGCGAAGTCTTTCTTGCCGCCTGCCAGATTGGCTGTCACGGCATTTTGCGTAATGGCGGACTGCTTGGAGCGGATGGAACTTCCGGAATTCAGTACGAAGGTGTACTGGCCGGAAGCGGCAATTGCCAGGATCGCGTCTGCCTTACCCATGCCCTTGTTCTTGGCTACGGCCTCCGCCCAGGCGGGGGGTTCGGAGGGATTCGTGAAGGAGTCCACAGTGACCACATACAAGTTGTATTTGTGGTCCTTGAGCGTCTTTTGGATCGCTTCCTGAACTTCGCCCTTACGGCTACCCAGAAGATTGGCGTCATCCACAATGTTCTGGCCGGACGGAATGGTCACCGGATCTGCAGCCCAAGCGGAAGTGGCCGGTAGGGCCAACATTCCAGCCAGGCCGATTACGGCGAGTACGCGTTTAACTATTGACCGCATGTGCAACCCTTCAGCACGTCTGCGACTGGAACAAGGCGTACCAATCGTCACAGAATGCTCAGCGCCCCCACGCATGGTGTAAAGCCGCAGGTCGCTGTGGCAATTCCTCTTGATTCTATGGTGCACCCCCGAACCCGTCCACAGGGTTGAATATGCCACCAGCGAAATATAGGAGAGAGCTGGATTGGTGAGCCGTTGAGGGTCTTCTTGAGGGGGCGGCTACCAGCGACGACTTCCTTTCAGCAAGCTCCCAGCGAACGTCCGCTTTTGTTCCAGTTATTGGGTACATAGTGGTTGAAGACGAGGATGAAAGGAAGACCCATGACGGAGAACCCAGCGCAGGGCACTGCACCAGAGAACCGCGAGCCGTCGGAGCCGCGGGACAGCACGGGGGAGCAGGGCGATGCCGGCACCACTCCGCAGCAGCCCGCGTGGACTTCCCGGCAGGAGGCGGGGACCGAAAACCCGGCGCAGCCCACTACTCCGCTGCCTGCCTTCCAGCCTCCCGCCGCTCCTCAGCAGCCGCAATACTACGGCGCTCCGCAGCCGCACAATCAGTCTTACCAGCAGCATGACCCGTCTCATCGCCCAAGCTACCCGCAGCACCAGCCGTTCTACGGGGGCTCGAACCCGGGACACAATGCCGCTTCCCAGTTCCACAACCAGCAAGGTTTCCAGGAACAGCACGGGCACAACAGCCCCGGGATGCAGCACACTCCAGGGGACTCTTCCGCGGTGACAACCAAGCGCAAGCCGGCTTTCGGCGTCGGCACCCTTGTAGCAAGCATGCTGGCAGCAGGTCTGATCGGTGGCGGCGTGGTGGCCGGCAGTAACGCTCTGTGGGATAACCCCGCCCCGGCTGCTTCAACCGGCGGACAATCCAGCACCGTTATCGTGAATAACAAAGATGACGTCAACGTCATTACCGCTGCGGCCGCCAAGGCTTCGCCCAGCGTGGTGACCATCAAGGCGACCAGCGGAAATGAGGGCGGTACTGGTTCCGGCATCATTTTGGATGACCAGGGCCACATCCTCACCAACACCCACGTCGTCACGCTCGATGGCGCCACCGCAAACGCCGCAATTGAGGTCCGCACCAGCGATGGCAAGGTCCTCAAGGCCACTGTGGTTGGCACTGACCCTTTGTCCGACCTTGCAGTCATCAAGGTAAGCGATGCCTCTGGCCTCGTCCCGGCAACGCTTGGTGACTCTTCCAAGATCAATGTGGGGGACACCGCCGTCGCCATCGGTTCACCGTTGGGTCTTACCGGCACGGTGACCGATGGCATCGTGTCCACGCTCAACCGAACCATCAGCGTGGCGTCCTCTGCTGTGCCGGAAGGCACGCCGGATGAGAGCCAGGGCGGAGACGAAGGCTTCCAGTTCGCGCCGCCAAATGGTGGCCAGAGCCAGAGCACAGCCAACGAAGGCTCGATTGCCATCAACGTCATCCAGACTGATGCTGCCATCAACCCCGGCAACTCCGGGGGCGCGCTCGTGAACAGCAAGGGTGAAGTAATCGGCGTCAACGTGGCCATCGCTTCGGCGGGCAGTGGAACGTCCGAATCGTCCAGCGGTAACATCGGCGTCGGTTTCAGTGTTCCCATCAACCACGCCAAGCGCGTGGCGCAGGAGATCATCGAAACCGGTAAAGCCAGCCACGGGCAGTTCGGTGTGTCAGTTCGTTCGAAGTCGTCCTCGGGCAGCGATTCAGGCTTCTCGGTGGGTGCTGAGGTTGCGTCGGTGACCTCGGGTTCTGCTGCTGCGAAGGCAGGACTCAAGGTTGGCGATGTGGTGACCAAGTTCGGCGACTACGCCGTGAGCGATCCCAACCAGCTGACTGCGGCGGTTCGGGAGCAACCTGCCGGTGCCAAGGTCAAGGTAACCATTCAGCGCGGGGGACAGACACAAGAGGTTGAGGTCACCCTCGACGCCGCTCAGCAGTAGCGCTCAGCAGTAGGCGGCCCAGCGGGAGGCAGGAGCAACCCACGACGGCGGACGGCACCTTGGCGGTGCCGCCCGCCGTTTGTGGGTGTCCCGGCACCGCACGCTGCAGCACAAGAGCATCGCGCGTAGCTGAAACAGGGCTTAACGCTGGGAGTGGTTTTCTGCGGGCAATATGCTTAGCTAGGACGAGCCCACGCGCTGGGTTATTCACGGCCACGCTGCTGCGTTTGGCCGTCCACAAGCATGGAAGGCTGCTTCGAAGACAGTGGAAGAGACATTGAAGATTGTCGTTCTGGTCAAGCACGTCCCGGACGCCCAGTTTGACCGGCACATCACCGGACCTGGCAACACGACCGACCGTGATGAGAGCATCTTGTCTGAATTGGACGAGTACGCCCTCGAGGCAGCGCTCCAATTGGCGGAGGAACGCGGCGGACCGAAGGCCGGGAATGAGGTCATTGCTTTGAGCATGGGCCCGTCCGGTGCGGTCAATGCTGTGAAGAAGTCCCTACAGATTGGCGCGTATTCCGGCGTGCACCTCAGCGACGACGCTTTGGCTGGTTCGGATGCGGCTGCCACTTCGCTGGCGCTTGCCGCTGCTATTCGCCACATCTCGGCCGATGGCCGCCCGGTGGACCTGGTCCTGACGGGCATGGCTTCCACCGATGGCGAGACTTCGCTCATCCCGGCCCAACTTGCCGAGCGCTTGCAGTTCCCGCAGGTCACGTTCGCTTCCAGCCTTGAGGTTACGGGTGGCCGGGTCAGCGCCCGCCGTGACGCCGGCGCCTTCTCGGAAACCGTTGAGGCGGAGCTCCCGGCCGTTGTTTCCGTCACGGACCAGATCAACGAGCCCCGTTACCCCAACTTCAAGGGCATCCTGGCGGCCAAGAAGAAGAAGATCGCCTCCCTGTCACTTGCTGACATTGGCGTGGACGCTTCACAGGTGGGCTCGGCTGGCTCCTGGACAGTGGTGGAGTCCGCAGAGGCCCGCCCGCCGCGGACAGCAGGAACCATCATTACCGACGACGGCGACGCCGGCATCAAGCTGGTGGACTTCCTAGCCGCACAGAAGCTGCTCTAAAGGGGACTCGAACCATGGCAAATGCACTTGTTTTCATTGACAACCCGGGATCAGCTCTCAAGAAGAGCAGCCTGGAGCTCCTGACCATCGCCCGCTCGCTGGGGGAGACCGCCGTCGCGTTCACCGGGGAGTTGAACGACGACGTCGCCGCCACTTTGGGTGCCTACGGTGCCACGACGGTTTACCAGCCGTCGGTGGACGACCTCGACAACTACTTGGTGGGCCCGAAGGCCGCCTACCTTGCCGCTGCTGTAGCAGCATCCGGCGCCACAGCAGTCCTCGTGGACAACTCGCCTGAGGGCAAGGAGATTGCGGGCAGGCTGGGCATTAAGCTCAGTGCCGGCGTCATTACCGACGTCGTGGGTGTTGACGCTGACGGCACTGCGCACAAGTCCGTCTTGGCGGGCTCTTACAACACCACGGCGAAAGCTACTACTCCTGTGACCGTCCTTTCGGTCAAGGCCAACAACGTGGAACCTGTTCCTGCCGGTGCCGCCGCTGCACCGGCAACTGCCACTGTTGAGGTTCCCGCTCATGGCTTGGCGAACTCCGCACGGATCGCAGCCCGTACCGAGAAGCCCGTCAGCGGGCGGCCTGATCTGAGCGAAGCGAGGATCGTGGTTGCGGGCGGCCGTGGCGTAGATGGTGACTTCGGCCCGCTCGAAGAGCTTGCCGACGCCCTTGGCGCTGCTGTAGGTGCTTCCCGCGCCGCTACTGATGCGGGATGGATTGGCCATGATGCGCAGGTTGGCCAGACCGGTGTCACGGTGTCTCCGCAGCTGTACATTTCAGCCGGTATTTCAGGTGCAATCCAGCAGAAAGCTGGAATGCAGACTTCCAAGGTCATTGTGGCCATCAACAAGGACGCGGAATCGCCGGTGTTTGAGATTGCCGATTACGGCATCATCGGTGACCTCTTCAAGGTCCTTCCGCAGGCCACCGCAGAGATCAAGAAGCGGAAAGGCTGATCCCTTTGACCACTGACATCACGTCAGCAAAGAGCCCGTTCGATGCCTCCACGGAGCGCGTTGAGCGGGTGCTTTGTTTTACTGCCCATCCCGACGATATCGATTTTGGCGCGGCCGGGACCATCGCGGCCTGGACGGCTGCCGGCGTCGAGGTCAGCTATTGCATCATGACCGACGGCGATGCCGGAGGCTTCGATCCCGTGGACCGCGAACGGATCATCGAACTGCGGGCTGAGGAGCAGAAGCGTGCTGCTGCTCTGGTGGGCGTTACGGATATCCACTATCTTCACGAACGGGACGGGCATCTGGAGCCGACACATGACGTCATCAAGCAGGTGGTGAAGCTGATCCGGGAAGTCCGGCCGGACATCGTGTTGACCATGCACCCCGAAAGGAACTGGGACCGGCTCCAGAAGAGCCACCCGGACCACCTTGCAGCGGGGGAAGCCGTGACCCGGGCAGTCTATCCGGCAGTGGAGAATCCGTTCGCTTACCCGGAACTGGATGCGGCCGGACTAAAGGCCTACAAGCTACCGTGGCTGTGGTTCATCTCCAGCCCGGAGGCCAGGGAGAACCACTCTGTGGATGTTTCGGATCATGTCGACGCCAAGCTTGACGCCATCAGGATTCATGCGAGCCAGCACCCCGATATCGAGGGCATGGAGCGTGTGGTGAGGTCCATGATGCTCGGCAATGGCGAGCGGGCCGGGCTGCCCGAAGGAGCCAGCGCAGAGTATTTCCACGTTGTCCCAGTCAACGGTTCCACTACGATCGCCGGCTTCTGACGTTGCTGTGGTGTAACCCGTGTCATATGCTTGATCTCGGTTAAATCATATTTATTCGAGGAAGGCAGACTTTGATGGCGAAGACTGCGCAACAACCCGTACTGGTGATTATGGGAGTCTCCGGTTCCGGCAAGTCGACGGTGGCCGGCGTTCTCGCCGGGAAGCTTGGATGGGATCTTGCCGAAGGCGACGACCTGCACCCGGAGGCCAACGTGGCCAAGATGCAGTCGGGGCTGGCTCTGAGCGATGAGGACCGGTGGCCCTGGCTGAGCATCATCTCGGACTGGATCCGTGAGCGCGCGGATGCCGGAACACCGGCAATCATTACGTGCTCGGCACTCAAAAAGAAGTACCGCGACGTGCTCCGCGGCGACAACGTTGTTTTCGTCTTCCTGCAGGGGAGCAAGGACAAGATCTCCGACCGCCTGGCCTCCAGGCATGGCCACTTCATGCCGCCGTCGCTCTTGGAATCGCAGTTCGACGCACTTGAGGAACCCACCCGGGACGAGAACTACATTTCCTTGTGTGTTTCCGCGTCCCCCGCAGAGGAAGCCGACGAAGTTATTGAACGGCTCGGTCTCCGGCCTGTAGGTGCCGGTACCGAAGCGACCGCCTCGTGAAAGTCCTCGATACAGCGACGCAGATACAGGAATGGACGGCCCACGACACGCAACTCCTTGTGGTGGCTGCACTGGGCATTGCACTGATTGTGGTGCTGATCGCAAAGCTCAAACTTCACCCGTTCCTAGCGCTGGTTCTGGGCTCGGCCTTTGTGGGCCTGGCGTCCGGCGTCGAGCTTGGCAAGGTCATCTCCAACTTCGAGGACGGTGTGGGGGGTGTCCTTAAGGAAGTCGGCTTACTCATTGCGCTCGGGGCAATGCTTGGTAAATTGCTGGCCGATTCCGGTGGCGCAAACCGGGTGGTGGATACCCTGTTGGCCAAGGCCAGCGGGAACAAGCTCGTCTGGATGATGACCTTGGTGGCCGTGATCATCGGCCTGCCCATGTTCTTCGAAATTGGGCTCGTCCTGCTCCTTCCGGTGATCGTCCTGGTAACGCAGCGCTCCAAGATGAAGCTGATGCGCATCGCGATCCCGGCGCTGGCCGGCCTGTCCGTGCTTCACGGGCTGGTGCCGCCGCACCCGGGGCCATTGATTGCGATCAGCGCAGTCAAAGCCGAACTTGGCACAACGTTGGCACTTGGCATTCTTGTGGCCATTCCCACGGTGATTATCTGCGGCCCGCTGTTCTCCAGGCTTGCTGCCCGCTGGGTACCCGTCGACGCGCCCGCCGTGGCCGGCGGGATAGACACGCAGCATGCAGTGGACCTCAGCGCGGTCAAACGCCAGCCCTCGTTCCTGGTGACTTTGCTGACCATCATTTTCCCTGTGGTCCTCATGCTGTTGAAGGCCGTGGGTGGAATTATCTGGCCGGACCCGGAGACGGCACCAGCCCTCCGGACCTTCTTCGACTTCGTGGGTCAGCCCTTGGTGGCCATGACGTTGGCTGTGCTTCTGGCCATGGTGACGTTCGGATACGCTGTTGGGTTCACCGGCAGCAAGATCACAGCCAAGCTGGGTGAAAGCCTTGGACCCATTGCGGGGATCCTCCTCATTGTTGGCGCGGGCGGCGGTTTCAAGCAGACCCTGATCGGTGCCGGGGTAGGTGACTCCGTCAAGAAGTGGGCCGAGGGCACCAACATGTCAGTTCTGGTGCTGGGCTTCATCGTGGCTGTGGCGCTCCGGCTGGCCACGGGCTCGGCAACGGTGGCCACTGTAACGGCCGCCGGCATCGTGGCACCCCTTGCCAGCAGCCTGAGCCCCACGCACGCGGCTTTGTTGGCACTTGCCATAGGTGCGGGTTCCTTGTTCCTGTCCCACGTCAACGACGCTGGATTCTGGTTGGTCAAGGAGTTGTTCGGACTTACCGTGGGGCAGACCTTCAAGACATGGTCTGTCATGGAGACGTTGATCTCCGTGGTGGCCTTCGGCTTCGTCATGCTTTTATCGCTCGTGTTGTAGCTGCGGAAACAACTGCTAAATGCCCGACCACCAGCACCGGATCCGTGGTGGGGGCGCTGGAGCCGCCCGTGGGTTCCACCGTGATGGCTACGGACGACGCTGAGGACAAGCCCTTCACTACCGCCGGTTTGGAGAGTGTCTCAGCATCCATGGTGCCCTGCGGTACAGGGGCAGAGCCGTCCTTGGGGAGGGTCCACAACTGGTAGACCTTGCCCTCCGGTGCGGGCGAAACGCCATCCATGAGCACCACAAAGGAATCCTTGGCCGACGATGCGGAGATGGTGGCGGTACCGCCGCCGGGAACCGGTGCAGACTTCTTCTGGACGTCCTGGGCCTGGAGTACTTGGTTCACCGGGTCATTTTGTGCAGAGACGTAGGCGCCCACCCCGATGCCACCGAGTGCGATGACGGCTGCGGCGGCGGCGCCCACGATCCACCGGCGTGCGCCACCAACGCGCGTACGCTCCTCACGCCTCATCCTGGCGGCAGCGAGGTCATCGACGGCGGGGCTTCCCACTGAGGGAGCCACCGGCTGTGCGAAGGGCTGGGCGGCGGCATCCTTGGTGATGCGCTCCAGGATATCGTCGAAGAGACCTGCAGGCGGTTCTTCCTCCGGGGCAAAACTCACGGCAAGGGTCTCGCGGGCTTCGCGTACCCGCTCCAGGAATTCAGGACGTTCGGGGGCGTCCTTGATGTAATGGTCAATCATGGCCCGTTCGTCGTCACTCACGGCGTCCAGGGCGTAGAGTTCGGCGAGTTCGAGGACACGGCCCTCGGCGAGGTCTGTAGCGATGTCGTTGGCAAACATTCTGCGGATAAAGCCTCCACTGGTGTTTTCACTCATTTCAACCCACCCCCAGGCACGTCTTCAGGCGCAGTAGTCCATCACGGATGCGGGACTTGATGGTGGGGACTGCGGCACCGAGATGCTCGGCGACTTCCCGATACGTCAGCCCGCCGTAGTACGCGAGCCTGACGGATTCTCGCTGCGTGTCCGTCAGGGTACCGAGGCATCGGCTGACAGCTTCAGCTTCCAAGTTGGTGTCGGCTTCCTCGGTTACCAGGTCCCGGTCCGGGTCCTGGCTCGCTGCGCCGTACTTGGCTTCCCGGTCAGTTGCCGCTTGCACGGCGCGGACACGGTCAATGGCGCGCCGATGTGCGATAGTCATGAGCCAGGCCAGCGGTGTCCCTGCAGCGCGGTCAAATTTTGCAGCTCCCTGCCAGACCTGGAGATAAACCTCCTGGGTTGCGTCCTCGCTGAGGTCAGGGTCTATCAGGACGCGCCTGGCCATGCCGAAGACACGCCTGGAGGTGAGGCGATAGAGCTCGGCGAATGCCTGCTGGTCGCCTGCTGCCACGAGTTCGAGCAAGAGGGCAAGCTGCGAATTCAGATCAGTCGAAGAGCCTGTAGCTTCGAAGACCGGGGGGCCGGGATTGTTGGGGATGTCCATCACGGTCCAGCATATGTCGTCCCGTTTGAAAGCGGCAGCATCATGGGGTCGCGTCGGCGGCGCGGCGGTGCTCTGACTTGCCGTCATCACCCTGGTCTGCAACGCGCTCACGTAGGCTCCCTCAACGAATGTCCAAGGCAGGAATTGTCCTGCACAAGGTATTCGGTGCCGGGGCGCCGTTGGATGGGCTACATCTTGGCGCCGGCAAATCCGTTCTGCCGCCAGGCTTCAAACACGGCGATTGAAGCAGCGTTGGCCAGGTTGAGCGAACGCAGAGAAGGCTTCATGGGAAGGCGGACACGAGCGGTTACGTGTGGATCCTGCTTGAGCCTGTCCGGCAAACCCACGGATTCGGGCCCGAACATCAGGACGTCACCTTCGCGGTAGCTGATGTCCGTATAGGAGGTCTCGCCGTCGGAGGTGTAAGCGAAAACCCGTTCCGGGGTGAGGGCAGCCCAGGCGGCGTCGATGTCTTTGTGGACAGTAACTACGGCCAGATCGTGGTAATCGAGACCGGCACGACGCAACTTGGCGTCGGAAAAATCAAAGCCGAGTGGCTCCACCAGGTGAAGCTCGGCCCCCGTGATGGCGGCCAAGCGGATGGCGTTGCCCGTATTGCCCGGGATTTCTGGAGTATGGAAGAGGATGCGGAACACCGTCCCATCTTAGTCAGCCCGTGCGGCTAGGGCCGCGTCCAGAGACGGCACCGCTGTGACTAGTGCATTCCGCGAATCAGCCTCGCCAGGACCGGCACGACTACGGTGTTCGGCGCCGGCCCGGAGCTGAGGAACTGCTTCAGCCCCCTTACCAGCCCCGCCGCATTGACTACCTCCACCGCAGTGTTGCTCGATTGTCCCTTGCCATATTGGTCAATGACAGGTTCGTGAAGATTTCCGTCAGGACTGTGAAGGACCACCCATCCGGTGACATTGAGCTCCGGAAAGAGGTCCTGCATATGCCGGACGATATGGCCGAGCTGTGGAGGAGCCACCGAACGACCACCATGGCGCAGCGAATGGCCGTCCCAGGCGTATGCCCCTTTGGGCAGCAGCATGGAACCTATCAGTGCCAATCTGTAGCCGGACAGGACGGCGTGGTCGATGTGGTTGTTGTCCGACGGCGAGCGCAACCCATTGATGAGCCTGGCTGCGGGTATGGCGGGAAGGACTTGCCGGCTGATGAGCTGGACCGTGCGCATTTCGCGTTGGATGCGGGCTTCGGCGCCAAAGATGCCTCGTTTGCGGGGGAGGCCGTGAACCTGTTGGGCCGCTTCCGCCGCTGGGATGAGCGGAACCTCGTTGGGATCATCAAAGGGGGGAACATAGACTGCAGGATCGCCGGCAGTGTTGCGCTGGGCCTGGGGTCGTTTGAGGTTTGCGGTCGCGAAGGGCCCCGGTGCCGCAGCGCCTGTGTAGTCGCCCGCCCGAGGCTGGCTCACATCGGAGGCACCGCGGCCGTACCTTCGGTCGTAGTCGGCCCTGCGTTGGGGATCTATGAGAGTTTCGTATGCGAGGGTCACCCGCCGGAACATCTCCGCTTCTCCGCCGTGATCGGGGTGGGCTTTCCGGGCAGCCTTGCGGTAGGCCACTTTGATCTCCTTGTCCGTAGCGGTGACGGAAACGCGGAGAACCTGATAGTGCGAACTGCTGCCCTCGGCCAAGCACGGGCCCTTCTCTATGATGGTGGTCGCGCCTCTGGAGAGGTGCGGTACTGGCAAGTTTATCCAGCCACTCTGTGAACGTCGGTAACGTGGCGTGTGGTTCCCGCTGGCATAATTCAGGCTGTGAATCCTCCGGCAGCGAAGAACCCATCCATCGCGCCGATGAAGATCGCTGTTGCCATTAATCCTGAGGCATCTTTTGGTCGTCGGCGCAGTGCCGGGCACCAAGCCGCAGAGTACATCCGCGCCGCCGGATGGGACGTCGTCGTACTTGAAGCGGAGAACTATGACGCTTTGCGCAGATCGGTGGACCGGACGCTGGAAACCGGGGTGGAGGCGTTGGTAGTGGTGGGCGGCGATGGCATGGTCCACCTTGGCGTCAACGCGCTCGTGGGGCTGGACTTCCCTCTCGGCATCGTTCCCGCCGGGACAGGCAATGATGTGGCGCGGCTGTTGGCTTTACCGTTGAACGACACCGCGGCCGCGTGCCGTAGGCTGCTGCTTGCGTTGGAGGCCGGCGGGCGCAGGATCGACGCCGGAAGGGTCACCGCTGGTGGTGAGACCACCTACTTCGCAGGCGTGCTGTCCGCCGGATTCGATGCAGCCGTCAACGAGCGCGCCAATTCGTGGAGCTGGCCACGCGGAAGGAGCCGCTACAACCTTGCTATGCTCCGGGAGCTGGGCTCTTTTCGCCGGATCACCTACTCCGTGACTGCCGATGGCGTGTTGTGGAGCCAGCCTGCCCTGCTCATTTCAGTGGCCAACGGACAGTTCATTGGCGGGGGCATGAAGATCACCCCTGAGGCAGTGCCCGATGACGGGTGGTTGGACATGTTTGTGGTCAAGCCCCTGTCCAGGCTCCGTTTCCTGGGCGTGTTTCCCAAGGTTTTCGCCGGAAAGCACACCAGCCATCCTGCCGTGGAGATCATGCGCGTCCGGAAAGTGCGCTTGGAGGCTGACGGGGTGGTGGCATATGCGGACGGGGAACGAATCGGCCCATTGCCGGTGGAGGTGGAGGTGGTTCCTGCTGGTTTGCGGGTTCTCGCCTAGTGCGTCCGTCTATGAGTGAGTCCTCAAGCGCGCTTCCGTACTGACGCAGCCTCGCTGCGACGGGCAGCTAGACTCGATCGCGGTGGCAGGCGAGTCGATCGGCGCGGTCCCCACACCATATTCCAGAGCGCACGGCAAGGAGACATAGTGGCGAGCAACGTTCGACGACGACTGGCCGGCTTGGCTGCCCTCGGAACCGCCGGTGTCCTGCTGGCAGGCTGCAGCGTCAACGTCCCTGACCCTACTGCGCCTAAGCCGTCGCCGTCGGTCTCCACGCTGGCGACGCCCACCATCACTCCAGGACACGACGCGGCCGCGGTGGCTGCGAAGGACTTGCCGCTTGCGGCAGGGAGCACGTTGGCTGCGGGGGAGCCCGTGACAGTTTCCACACGGTTGGAGGAGGTTCCCGGTTGGTCAGTGGTGCACTCCGGCTTGCAGGGCGAAAGCAGATACAAGAAGGCTGACGGGTGCACGCTCGCAGTCCGCGTGAGCGTGAATCAGGGCCCGCTGGTGGTGGCCGCTGACGACGTCGCCTCAACCAAGGAATTGTTCACCTACCTCAACGTTGGTGCGCTGGACGGCCTGAAGCCGGCGACTCTGCGTTGGGGAGAAGGATCCGATAAACCGCAGCGTAGCGTGGAGTTCCTGAGCCTGGAGTCTTCGGCCGCATCCGGCGGTAAGCCTGCCTTGGTCCTGGCCAGGTTGTTCAGCGCCCCCGCGTCCTCCGTCTATGTTTCCCTGTCGTGCCCGGACGACGCAACGTTGAGCGCCGCCCGTGCGGAAACTGTGGCCCAGCTCGTTGTGGTACCGCCGTCCTGACCCTGCCTTTCTTGGCTATTCCGCTAAAGCAACGATTCTTATTTTTAGATATATCTTTGGTGTATGGGCACGTCCGAACTCCCGTGGATCCGGAAAATCACTGCTGTTGCTGCCTTGGGCGATGAAAACCGCCGCAGGCTATATGAGTACGTTCTGAGTGCAGGGGAGGCCGTCAGCCGGGATGGGGCGGCCTTGGCACTCGAGCTGCCCCGCAGTTCGGCTTCCTTCCATTTGGACCGTTTGGTCCGCGAAGGGCTCTTGCGGGTTGAGTTCAGGAAATCCCCTGAGAAGACAGGGCCTGGGTCGGGGCGGCCATCAAAGCTCTACAGGCCCGTCATGGACGAGGTGGGCGTCTCTGTTCCTGAGCGGCACTACGACCTCGCCGGTCACCTCATGGCCGCGGCGATCACGCGCTCTCAGGCCGACGGTGTGCCGGCGCTGGAAGCGATGCGCGATGTCGCTGCAGCTGCAGGGCGCGAGGTTGGACGCCCTGGCCATTTCCTGGGTGCACTCTCGGAACTCGGATACGACCCCTCGCCGGACGCTGCCGGGGGATACCGCCTGCTCAACTGTCCGTTCCATCGCTTGTCGCGGGACCACACGGAAGTGGTGTGCGCAATGAACGGCGCGTTCCTCAGCGGTGCTGCTGCGGCCTCCGGACTCAGTGCCGGCATCATCGTGCCGGATCCGGACCATGGTCCGGGACACTGCTGTGCGCGCATCAATGCCCTTGGTAAGGAATCCTGAACGCCAGGCATCGGTAGAATTACAAGGTGCCTGTATACCTTGACCACGCCGCAACCACGCCCCTGTCGGCCGAAGCGCTCGCTGTGATGACGCGCGAGCTGGCGCGGACCGGTAATCCTTCGTCGCTTCACGGTGCGGGCCGCCGCGCGAGGCGAGCGGTGGAGGATGCCAGGGAGGCGCTGGCGGCGGCTGCCGGGGCACACCCATCCGAGGTTATTTTCACCTCAGGCGGGACGGAAGCGGACAACCTGGCGGTGAAGGGTCTGTTCTGGGCCAGGCGGGACGAGAATCCGCGCCGTACACGCATCCTTTGCTCCGCCGTCGAGCACCATGCGGTCATGGATACCGTCGAATGGCTTGTAAGGCATGAAGGTGCTGACGTTGTGTGGATTCCGGTAGACAGCGAAGGCGCTATTCGGCTGGAGGTCGTCCGGCAGGAAATCGAACGCGATCCCGAATCAATTGCCTTGGTCACAGTGATGTGGGCCAACAATGAAGTAGGTACCATCCAGCCGGTGACGGAGATTGTGGAGCTGGCAAAACCGCATGGAGTCCCGGTTCACTCCGATGCCGTCCAGGCTTTCGGATCGATTCCCGTGGACTTTCGTGGCTCGGGACTCTCTGCAATGTCCGTTTCGGGGCACAAGCTTGGTGGTCCGGTGGGGGTCGGCGCACTTTTCCTGGGAAGGGCCGTGAAGCTGACGCCGGTGCAGCACGGCGGCGGGCAGGAACGCGATGTGCGCTCGGGAACACTGGACACTCCCGCAATCGCCGCTTTTGCCGCAGCCGCGGAGGCTGTCACTGCAAACCTGCCCGTTGAAAAAGAACGTCTCAGTTTGTTGCGCGACCGCCTTATCAACGGAGTACACGATTCCGTGCCGGGCGCGGTGCTGAGGGGTGCTCCCGGGGACGGGCGGCTGCCGGGGAACGCCCACTTCACCTTCCCTGGTTGTGAAGGCGACTCATTGCTCTTTCTCCTGGACCTGGCAGGCGTTGAATCCTCCACGGGTTCGGCGTGCACGGCAGGGGTGCCACGGCCTTCGCACGTCCTCCTGGCAATGGGCCTGGATGAAGATACTGCACGCGGCGCCCAGCGCTTTACGCTGGGGCACAGTTCCACCGATGCGGATGTGGACGCGCTCTTGAAAGCCCTGCCCGAGGCGTGCTTAAGGGCCCGGCAGGCCGGAATGGCCGGTCATGAATCCAGCATTCAAACAGCAGCGACGGTGGCTCGGCAGGCCTCGTCGGAACCTTTCTAGCTCTTACGGCTCATCGGGCAGCAGTTCGTCCAGTGGCACCCCGAGATCCGTCAGTTTGTTGACGTTCACAGGGGTGCGGGTTGAAATCAAGGCCTTGATGGGCTTCTGAACCCGGCGCTGGTTGACGCTCATTCCGGCAACTACCACCCCCTCCCTCAACCAAAAAGCGATGAAGCTGCCGTCATCAAGCGAGCCGCGGATCATCGGTGTGATTCCGGAGGTCAAGGAGGGAAACCCCGAGTACTCCATGCTGACGGTGAACTGGTCCGTATAGAAGTACGGCACCACGTCCAGTTGGGCATCCCGGCCCATCATGGACTTTGCAGCCACCTTGCCGCCGTTGAGCGCGTTGGCCCAATGTTCGCTGCGATGGTGCTCGGCGGTAAATGGGTGGAGTGCGTTGGCTACATCTCCTGCAGCCAGCACATCCGGTGCACTGGACCTTAGCCCGGTATCCACCAGTATTCCATTGCGGATGGCAAGCCCTGCGGCTTCGCCGAGTGCGGTGTCAGGTACCACGCCGACGGCAACGATCACCACATCGGCGGGCAGCGTTTCGCCGGTATTGGTGCGGACCGCCGTCGCCCTGCCGTCCTGTCCTTCAATTCCGGCAGCGCTTGCCGGAAGGCGGAACGTCACGCCCTGATCTTCGTGGAGCCGATGAAAGAATCCACCAAGTTCAGGTCCGATGGCGGCACTCAGCGGTATGTCTTCCAGCCCCAGCAGTGTGACGTCGTTGCCATATGTGCGGGCTGCTGCCGCCAGTTCCATGCCGATCCACCCGGAGCCGATCATGACCACCTTCTTGCCTCCGTCCTTAAGGAGGTTCTGAAGCTGCACACTGTCATCGAAGGTTCGGAAGGTCATTACCCCGTCAAGGTCCGCACCTGGAAGCGGAATGGTTCGAGGCCGGGCGCCCGTGGCGAGGAGCAGCTTGGAGTAGTGAAGGCTTCGGCCGTCGGCCAGTGCCACAGCGTGCCCCCGGGGGTCGATCCGGCTGGCGAGGCTTTCGAGAAGAAGCTCGACGCCGTTTTCCCCGTACCATTTATCCGGCACCACCAGAGCAGCATCTGCCTCAGCTTTGCCAAGGAGGAATTCCTTGGAAAGGGGAGGGCGTATATAAGGTGGTCGGTTCTCTGCGGCCACCAAGGTTACGGGCCCTTCATAGCCTTCGGCGCGGAGGGTTTTGGCTGCGGTGGCGCCGGCAAGCCCGCCGCCGACGATAACTATGTGTTCGTGTGCCATGTCAGCTCGATTCTAAAACCAATTATTTTGACTTTAGAAGCACGGGTGGGGTCAGTCAAGGGTTTTAGGGTAGGCGTGGCACGGCAGGCTAGAATAGATGGGCACGCCGGCTGTTCCCAGCCGGATCAGTTGCTCCAACTCCCACAGACAGAAAGCCAGCATGCGAGTACTTGCAGCAATGAGCGGCGGAGTTGACTCCGCTGTGGCCGCAGCCCGGGCAGTCGAGGCCGGACACGACGTCGTCGGGGTCCACCTTGCGTTGTCGCGGATGCCCGGCACCCTGCGCACAGGAAGCCGGGGTTGTTGCACCATCGAGGATTCCCGCGATGCCTGGCGTGCTTGCGATGTCCTTGGAATTCCCTACTACGTGTGGGACTTCTCGGAGCGCTTCAAGGAAGACGTTGTCCAGGACTTCATTGACGAGTACGCCGCTGGCAGGACACCGAACCCGTGTATGCGGTGCAACGAGCGGATCAAGTTCGCAGCACTTCTGGAGAAGGCCATCGCCCTTGGTTTCGATGCTGTGTGCACCGGACACTACGCCAAGGTCATCGAAGACGCTGACGGTAACCGGGAACTCCACCGCGCCGCCGATTGGGCCAAGGACCAGAGCTATGTTCTGGGCGTCCTGACCCACGAGCAACTGAAGCACTCCATGTTCCCGCTGGCGGACACTCCTTCCAAGGCCGAGGTACGTGCCGAGGCAGAACGCCGGGGCTTGTCCGTGGCCAACAAGCCCGACAGCCACGACATCTGCTTTATCTCCGACGGCGACACCCGCGGCTGGCTGGCCGAGAAAATTGACATGACCACCGGGGACATCGTTGACGAAACCGGTGCCAAGGTTGGTGAACATCCAGGTGCCAACGCCTTCACGGTGGGGCAGCGACGAGGCCTGAAGCTGGGTACGCCCGCGGCAGATGGCAAGCCTCGGTTCGTCCTGGAGATCCGTCCCAAGGAAAACAAGGTGGTTGTGGGGCCGGAAGCCCTGCTGGCGATCGACGAGATTCGCGGCATCAAGGTTTCGTGGGCCGGTTTGCCCATTTCCGAGGTAGCAAGCGGCGCCGAGTTCGACTGCCATGCCCAAGTGAGGGCTCATGGCGATCCCGTTCCGGCGCGTGCCCGGGTGGAAGCCGTCGCTGATGATTCAGGCGTTGAGCGCGCCCAGCTGGTTGTCACGTTGACGGATCCGTTGCGCGGCGTTGCCCCGGGGCAGACCATCGTTCTTTATCAAGGTAGTCGTGTCCTGGGACAGGCAACCATAGATGCCGCCCGTTCCCTTCAGCGGGAAGTCCTATAGTCCGGGCGTTCAGAGCAAAAGCTACTGGAAAGTAAATTTTGTGTCTCAAATCACAAAATGAGGGGTTCGCGGCCTGCGAAGTCTGGTTGAATCGTGGAATCAAGAGTGCGCGCCGTCACAAATATCTGACGGCGGCGCGCCGAATCCATCGAACAGAAGGTTCACCAGATGGCACTGAACAAGAAGGCCCTGCACGGCGCTATCGCGCTGGCGGGCATCTCCGCGCTCGCCCTGACGGCATGCACGGGACCCTCCGGCGGCGGCTCATCTTCCGCTCCGGCCGCCGCAGGCCCCATCGCCTACGGCACCACTGACAAAGTCACGTCTTTGGACCCCGCAGGATCCTATGACAACGGTTCATTTATGGTGATGAACCAGGTCTACTCATTCCTGCTCAATTCCAAGCCCGGCGGCGCGGAACCCGTTCCGGACCTCGCCGAATCGTCGTCTTTCACGGCGCCGTCGGAATACACCGTGAAGCTCAAGTCCGGGCTCAAATGGGCCAACGGGCACACTCTGGATTCCAAGGACGTAAAGCACTCCTTCGATCGGCAGGTGGCCATCAATGACCCCGCCGGACCAGCCTCGCTCCTGACCAACATCGACAGCGTGAGCACGCCAGACGCCACCACGGTGGTGTTCAAATTGAAGAACGCCAACGACCAGACATTCAGCCAGATCCTCAGCAGCCCCGCCGCGCCGATCGTGGACGATGAAGTCTTCCCGGCCGACAAGATCCTTTCCGACGACGAGATCATCAAGGCGAACGCGTTCTACGGCCAGTACACGATTGACAGCTACAAGAAAAACGAACTTGTCAGCTTCAAAGCCTTCGCCGACTACAACGGTGTCCTGGGCAAGCCGGCCAACGATGCCGCCACCATCAAGTACTACGCCAGCCCCACCAACCTGAAGCTGGAAATCCAACAGGGCGCCATTGACGTTGCCTTCCGCAGCCTCAGCGCGACCGACATCGACGATCTCCGCAAGGACTCCAAGGTCAAGGTCCTCACTGGCCCGGGCGGCGAAATCCGCTACATCACGTTCAACTTCGACACCATGCCGTACGGAACCAAAGCGACCGGGGCGGACCCCGCCAAGGCCCTGGCCGTACGCCAGGCGATAGCCAACCTGGTGGACCGGCAGGCAATAGCCGACCAGGTGTACAAGGGCACCTACCTGCCGCTGTACTCCAACGTCCCCAGCGGATTCCTCGGCGCCAACGAATCCTTCAAGGACGCCTACGGCGATGACGGAAAGCCAAGCCTGGATAAGGCCAAGAAAGTCCTGACGGACGCCGGCATCAACGAACCCGTTGCCCTGAACCTGCAGTACAACCCGGACCACTACGGTGGATCCTCCGGAGACGAATACGCCATGGTCAAGGAGCAGCTGGAAAAGTCCGGGCTCTTCACTGTGAACCTGCAGTCCACCGAATGGGTCACCTACAGCAAGGCCAGCCGTGCTGACGAATACCCGTTGTTCCAGTTTGGCTGGTTCCCGGACTTCAGCGATGCCGATAACTACCTCACCCCGTTCTTCCCCGAGGGCGGCTTCCTGAAGAACCACTACAACAACGCCACGGTCAACGAACTCATCGGCAAGCAGCTCACTGAAGCGGACAAGACCAAGCGTGAGGCAGCCATCAAGGAAGTCCAGAACGCCCTCGCCAAGGACATCTCCACACTGCCCCTGCTTCAGGGTGCGCAGGTGGCGGTCGTCGGAAGCGGCGTCAACGGAGTCGACAAGACCCTGGATCCGTCCTTCAAGTTCCGTCTGGGCGTAATTTCCAAGTAACCGCACCTTTGTGAAGAGAAGGGAGGCGGGACACTGATCCGGTGTTCCGCCTCCTTTGCTGACCACCAACGTGGCCGGCACGCATCAGACAGTCCCGCGTAATCCACGGGCAAGAAATGCAGGTAGCACATGACAACACTTATTGAGGTTCCCGAGGCTGAACCCGGCATCGTCGCTCCCAAGAGCAAGTCCAAAGCCGGGGGAGGGCTGGGCAGATACATCGTGATCAGGTTCTTCCTGATCATTCCCACCGTTTTCATCCTGGTAACACTGGTCTTCTTCCTGATGCGGGTCATCGGCGATCCCATCACCGCATCACAAGGCGGACGGCTTCCCCCGGACGTCCTGGCCCAACGCATCCATGATGCCGGGTACGACCGTCCGGTCCTGGTTCAGTACTTCGAGTACCTTGGCCAGCTGATCACCGGGAACTTCGGAACCACCATCACTGACCGGCGTCCTGTAGTTGAGGTGATGACCACCTTCGGCGCAGCCACCCTTGAACTCTCCATCAACGCGCTGATCGTGGCGCTCGCAGTCGGTATCCCTTTCGGGCTGATTGCCGCCCAACACCGGGACAAGACTCCCGATGCCCTGCTGAGGTTCTTCGCCATCCTTTGCTACGCCACTCCGGTCTTCTTCTCAGGGCTGCTCCTCAAGCTGACGTTTTCCGTATGGCTCGGATGGTTCCCGGTAGCAGGCCGCGCCTCCACTCGTACGGAACTAACCATGAGCGCTTTGGCTGCTCCATCCGGTATCTACTGGCTCGACGCGCTGCGAAGCGGAAACTTCACCGCCCTCGGTGACATAGCGTCCCACGCAGTTCTTCCGGCAGTCGCCCTTGGCCTACTCACCGCAGGTGTGTTCCTTCGCCTGGTCCGCACCAACGTCATCGGAACATTGGGAAAGGACTACATTGAGGCAGGGCGCTCCAGAGGCGTCAGCGAGTTCCGCCTGGTGACCAAGCACGCCTACAAACCCGCGCTGATTCCCATCATTACCGTCATGGGCCTGCAAATTGCCCTGATGCTGGGCGGCGCGATCCTCACCGAAACCACCTTTGAGTGGAAAGGCCTTGGCTACCAGCTGGTGCAGTACTTGAATGCCCGCGACTTCGTGGCCGTCCAAGGGATCGTGGTGCTGCTGGCCATCATCGTGGCCGTCACCAACTTCATCGTGGACATCATTGCCGCGCTCATCGACCCCCGAGTGAGGTACTGACCATGAGCACCCCTCAATTGACCCGGGCCAAGCAGCCCTTGTTCTCACGGCTTCCCGTGATCAGCCACCTGAAGAAGAGCGTAGGCCTCCAGCGAGGCATGCTGGTGGTGGGTGTTGTCCTCAGCGGAGTATTCCTTCTCACCAGCATCTTCGCCCCGCTCCTTGCTCCCTATGGCTACTCCCAACTCAGCGATGCCTCCGGCTCGTTTCCCACCCAGGAAGCCCCTGGCGGCAAACACCTGCTGGGAACGACCGTTGGTGGCTACGACGTCCTGTCTCGAGTGATTTGGGGTTCCCAAACGGCAGTGACAGTCATCATTGTGTCCGTGGCAATGTCCTTGTTCCTCGGCGTGGTGCTGGGGCTTCTCAGCGGATACTTCGGCGGATGGCTGGACAGAATTTTGGTCGTCGTTGCGGACGCCATCTACGCATTCCCAACACTGCTCCTGGCGATTGTGATCTCAATTGTGATCAGCCGCGGCCAGTCCAGCTTCTGGGGCGGCATCTTCTCCTGTGCTTTCTCCATCACTGTGGTCTTTGTGCCGCAGTACTTCCGGGTGATCCGTGCAGAGACCATCCGGCTCAAGGCCGAGCCTTTCGTGGAGTCGGCCAAGGTCCTCGGGGCGTCCAGTGTGCGAATCATCGGGCGGCACATCTTCAAGAACGCCACCCGAACCTTGCCGCTCATGTTCACCCTCAACGCCTCCGAAGCGATCCTGACACTGGCCGGTTTGGGATTCCTTGGCTTCGGGATCGAACCCACGTCCGCGGCCGAATGGGGTTTCGACCTCAACAAAGCCTTGGCTGACACCTCCTCCGGTATTTGGTGGACAGGCGTCTTCCCCGGCATCGCGATCGTCCTCACCGTCCTGGGGCTGACCCTGGTGGGCGAGAGCATCAACGACCTCAACGACCCCAGGATCCGTGGCCGCAAACGCGCGGGCCGAACACCAGTACCCGGTACACCGGCAGGACCGGAATCGTCGGTAAACCCGGCAGAGGCAGGAAAGTCATGACCACCAACCTTGGAAACCTCTCAGACGGGACAGGCACGGAACAGCCGGTACTTACCATTGATCGGCTCCAAGTCACCTTCGCCACTGACGGCGGCGACGTTCATGCCGTCAAAGACGTAAGCCTGAACGTTGGAGCCGGAGAAGTAGTTGCCATTGTGGGCGAGTCGGGTTCCGGTAAAACCGTGACGGCCAAGACCATCCTCGGCCTGCTTCCGGAAACAGCCATCAGCTCAGGCGCCGTGGTGATCAACGGCAACAACGTCATCAGCGTCAGCAAATCCACCCTCCGCACAATCCGCGGCCGCGATGTGGCCATGGTGTTCCAGGAGCCCTCCACAGCCCTCAACCCGGTCTTCACCGTGGGCTGGCAGATTGCCGAAGGCATCAGGGCGCATTCCACTGACGGACGGCGCATCTCCGCCAAGGAAGCCAAGGAACGGGCAACCGAGGCACTTCGCAAGGTTGGCATCCCGGACCCCGAAACGCGGGTCAACTACTATCCTCACCAGTTCTCCGGCGGACAGAAACAACGCGTGGTCATAGCCGCGGCGTTGGCACTCAATCCCGGACTGATCGTGGCCGATGAGCCCACCACGGCCCTGGACGTGACAGTCCAGGCCGAAATCCTCCAGCTCCTGCGCGATTTGAGGGACAACTACGGCACCTCGATCGTGCTCATTACCCATAACATGGGCGTCGTGGCAGATCTGGCCGACCGTGTAGTGGTGATGTACCAGGGCGACGTTGTGGAGGAGGCCCCGGCCAAGGTCCTGTTTGCTGAACCCCGGCAGGAGTACACCAGGAAACTGCTGGCCGCTGTGCCGCACCTCGGACGGAACTCCGCCTCCGAGGGTGCCCGAGGCCGGCTCCACCAAGATGGCAAAATCCTGGTGGAGGCAAAGAACCTCACCATCGAATACCCCGGCCGTTTCGGCAGGCACGGATTCAAGGCCGTGAACGATGTCAGCTTTACGGTGTCCGAAAACGAGGTCTTCGGGTTGGTGGGTGAATCCGGTTCCGGAAAGTCAACCATTGGACGAGCGATAGCCGGCCTGACCCGGACCACAGGGGGAAGCCTGAAGGTCCTCGGGTACGAGATGTTGGACTTCAAGGAGCGTTCGTTCCGACCCCTCCGCAAGGAAATCGGCTTCGTGTTCCAGGATCCGGCGGCGTCCTTCAACCCGCACCTCACCATTGGCGAATGCGTCGCCGAACCGCTGCTGATCCACACCCGGCCGGGCGCCGCTGAGGCGAGGAAAAAGGTAGGTGAGCTGCTCGAATCAGTCCAGTTGCCGGCGTCGTACGCCGAACGCTACCCGCACGAGCTCTCGGGCGGGCAGCGGCAGCGCGCATCCCTGGCGAGATCCCTGGCGCTTAATCCGCGCCTGTTGATCGCCGACGAACCCACATCCGCCCTTGACGTCTCGGTGCAGGCCAAAGTCTTGGACCTGTTCAAAGACATCCAGGAGCAGTACGGTTTCGCGGCTCTCTTCATCAGCCACGACCTCGCAGTGGTGGACATGCTGTCCCACTGGGTTGGCGTGTTGTATAAGGGCCGGCTGGTGGAGCAGGGGATCGGCAACCAAGTGATGGGCTCACCGCAACACGACTACACCAAGCGGCTCATCGCGTCCCTGCCGGTACCGGACCCGGATGAACAAGCACGACGGCGGGATGCCCACCGATCGCTGCTGGGTGGCTAAACCGTTCGAAAGGACGTTGGTAAGAAGCGAAGGCACGCCCCCTCATCTGCGGAGGGCGTGCCTTCGCCATCACGTCAGGTAACACCCACGGCGGTACAACCTCACACCATAGACTGGGGTGCATGACCGAGCAGAACAACGCCCTTCCCCATGACGCCGATTCCTTCAACCCGGCAGCGAGCTCCTTGGCCGGCCACGTGGACCGTGCCGTCATGGATGAGCTGCTGTCCATCCGGTCCAGCATCGACAACATTGACGCAACACTTGTTTTCCTGCTCGCTGAACGCTTCAAGGCCACCCAAAAAGTTGGCATCCTGAAGGCCACACACAAGCTTCCCGCCGGAGATCCGGGCCGCGAATCCGCCCAGATCGCCCGCTTGCGCAGGCTCGCCGAGGATGCGCACCTCGATCCAGCCTTCGCAGAGAAATTCCTCAACTTCATCATCAGTGAAGTGATCCGCCATCACGAGGCCATCGCCGAGGATCACCAGATCTCCAGCCAGCAGGCCTAACCCGTGACAGAAGTGGAAAGCGTACGCGCCAGCGCCACCGCACTAGGGCCGTGGCCCGGCACCGATCCCGCGGAAGCCAACCGGATCATCAGGGGCGAGTTGGGAGACCCCCATCTTCCGTTCCTGCCCGAACTGCCGGAGCGAGGGGTGGGATCGGACGCCGTTGGGCGGACAGGTTCCCTGCTGATTGACCTCGCACTCGACGTCCAACCCCACGGCTGGCGTTTGGTGGACAGGCCCGGTAAAGATGCCCGTCGCGCCAGCTCGGCACTATTGACCGACATCAACATTTTGGCCGACGTCGCCGGCGCCGAGGATGTTTCAGCAACGGAGTTCAAGATCCAGGTGCTGGGACCCATGAGTCTCGCGGCCAATCTTCACCTGCACAGTGGCGAACGGGCACTCTTGGACTACGGCGCTCGGAGGGACATTGCTGAATCCTTGGCCGCAGGCGTGGGAGAGCACCTCAGCCGCATTGCCGCCGGTGTCCCGGGCGCCCGGTTGGTGGTCCAGATAGACGAACCGGACATTGCCTCCGTCATGGCAGGGACCATTCCAACAGCCAGTGGCTACCGCACGTTGAGGTCCATCTCCGGTGAGGAAGTCACAGGTGCCTGGAAGCTGGTGATCGACGCCCTGAAATCTGCTGGCGTCATGGAGACAGTGGTCTCCATACCGGAAATTGAAGCGCCCATCGACAGGGTACTCGCCGCCGGTGCTGATGGCGTCGCAGTTCCCCTGAAGGCCCTGACGTCACGCCAGTGGGAACAGCTGGCCGCAGCCGTGGAGGACGGTAAGCGTGTGTGGGCAGGGGCGCTTTCCACCAGCGATCCCCGGGCGCAACTACCGCGTACGGCCGAGGTAGTTGAAAGCATCTGGAAACCGTGGCGCCAGCTGGGCCTTCCTGCATCCGGCTTGGCGGGACTGCGCGTCACACCCTCCACTGGACTGGCAGACTTCACTCCTTCAACGGCCAAAGACGTTCTGACGAAACTGACACAAGTGGCTGACGGACTGGACCAGCTGGCTCAGGGCTGACCTCAGGGAAAGTCAGATTCTCTTTTCCCAGCGGTCTGGTTCGGCATAGCGGGGGAGGGAGTTACCGGGGGCCATTCCTGGCAAGTACGGTGCCAGGCGGTAGTCGAAGCGTCCTGCATAGACAAGAACCAGACCGATCTGTGGCTGGATGACCTTGACCTGAATGCGGTGCTTGCCCTCGTCGTTGTCCCACCATTGTTCGGCATACGCTCGTGCGTCGAGGGCTGCCGGCAGCGGAATGCGCAGGGGGCCCAGGAAGAGCCTGCTCGCCTGGGACACACCACGGAGGCGGCCTTGGGAGGTGACGCTGACATCCAGGTCCGTGACCAGTCGGCGGTAACGGCCTACATGGTCCACCAAGCGGGCGTTTCGATCCCCATGGCCAGGCAGGATGGCGCTGGTCGTATCGTGGAAGAGCCGTGTTCCGGACGGGAAGTAGATCTCCCGGCGCGCTGTTAGTGCCGGGCGTCCGAAAGGATCCACATGGGCGTGGTTTTCGATCCGGAACGGAATTCCCTCGCCGTACTCTGGAAAGAAGGCTTCCTCGCCTCCTGTCAATGCGAGGAGCGGCCGCAACCATTTCTGCCGGCACCCCACCACGTCAAAGACGCCTTCGCCTATTCCATAGAAACCCGATCCGGCCGCCAACGAGAAATACTTTTGGAGTTCCGGGGTGAGCCGGGCGAAATCCTCGCCCAGCGCCAGCTGGTAGATGGGGCTATTCATGGCAGTCCTTCCTTGAACACAACATCGGAGCCGTACTTAGGCTGGAGCTTTGCTTTAGAGCCGGCCGGCTGCTTTGAGGCGAATATACGTATCAGCGAGCAGTGGAGGAACATCGTGGGGTTCGGCATCCACCACCTCGGCTCCAAGCTGCCGGAGCTGAGCCATCACCGCTGAGCGTTCCAAGAGCGCGCGTTCGGCCGCCGCTGCCCGGAAAACCTGACTCGCCGTAGTCCTCTCTTTCTTCATGGCAGAAAGCAAGGGATCCCGGACGGATGCCACCACCACAACGTGCTGGCGTGCCAGTTGGGCAACGGTAGGCAGGAGGCCCTCTTCCGGGGCGCCGCCGTCAAGCGCCGTCAACAGCACCACCATGGAGCGATGCGCCGAGACGGCACGCACTTGAGCAGGAACCTGCTGCCAATCGAGCTCGATCAGTTCAGCCTCCAAGGGAGCCATGGCTTGAACGAGCTGACCCAGCAAATTTCCTTTCGACGCCGACTCAACCCGTGCGCGGAGCCTCCGGTCGTAGGCGAGGAAATCCACACGGTCGCCTCCGCGCTCGGCCAGCACGGCGAGCAGCAGAGCGGCCTCAATTCCAGTATCGAGCCGCGGTTCATCTTCGATTCTTGCTGCCGCCGTCCGGGAAGTATCAAGAACAATCACCACGCGCCTGTCGCGCTCGGGGCGCCACGTCCGCACCACCACCGATGTGCGGCGTGCGGTAGCGCGCCAGTCGATGGACCGGACGTCGTCACCGCGGACGTAGTCACGCAACGAGTCGAATTCGGTACCTGCCCCGCGGATCTGCACGGCGGCCCTGCCGTCCAGTTCCCGGAGCTTCCGGAGTTTGGATGGGAGATGACGTTTCGAGTGGAACGGCGGGAGGACCCGCAACTGGCCAGGCAGGACGCGTGTGCGCTGCCTCGCCGCCATTCCCAGGGGACCCATGGAGCGGATGGTCACATGGGGGCTTGTAAGGTCGCCGCGTCGCCGAGGGACCAAGGTCACTGTCATGCGCCGGCGCTCACCAGCCGGGACCACAAGGGATTGCGCAGAGTTCACGGCCCCCGCTGAGGGCTGCCAGGTATCTCTGACTTCCGCCCGCAATGTGCGCCGGGTGGGGTTGGTGATGGTCACTACAGAGTCAGCTTTGCCCTCGAGCGTCACGTTTCCAGGGAGGACGCGTTCCAGGGCAAGCTGAGCGGGCGACGCCGCCAGCACCAGATCCAACACCAGCACAAGAACCAGCCCCGCGCCAACCAACAGGACAGTGCTCCACGCGGGAAAAGCCACCAACGGCACCAGACCCAGCAGAGAAAGCAACACAAAACGACCCGTTATGGCCACTCAAGCCCCCTCGGCCAACGTCGCCCCGGCGATCATCGCGGTACCGGGACGGAGGCGAGAATACTGCCCAAGACATCGTCCACCACAATGCCGTCCATCTGGGCTTCCGGCCGCAGACCTACCCTGTGCCTCAGGCACGGCAAGGACAACGCTTTGACGTCGTCCGGGGTGACGAAGGACCTGCCGGACAACCACGCCCACGCTTTTGAGGTTTTGAGCAGCGCGGTTGCCCCGCGCGGCGAAACGCCGAGTTGGAATGAGGGCGCAGACCTTGTGGCGCGAACAACGTCAACGATGTACGCGAGGATCTCCGGAGCCACAGCCACGTGCGCAACGGCTGCTTGGGCGTTGGAAAGCTCGACGGCGCCAGCCACCGGGCGCACGCCGGCTGCGGAAAGGTTGCGGGGATCAAACCCGCTGGCATGGCGGCGGATGACTTCAATCTCCTCAGCCCGGCCGGGCAGCGGCATGGTCAACTTGAGGAGGAAACGGTCCAGCTGCGCCTCCGGCAGGGGATAGGTTCCCTCGTACTCCACAGGGTTCTGGGTGGCCGCAACAATGAACGGACTTGGCAGTGGACGCGATACGCCGTCCACGGAAACCTGGCGCTCTTCCATTGCCTCCAAGAGTGAAGCCTGGGTCTTCGGCGGAGTTCGGTTGATCTCGTCGGCCAGCATGATGTTGGTGAACACCGGGCCTTCACGGAAAGTGAACTCGGACGTGTGGGAGTCATAGACCAAAGAGCCCGTGACGTCACCGGGCATGAGGTCCGGAGTGAACTGAACACGCTTGGTGTCCAAGCTCAGAGCGGTGGACAAAGCCCTGACCAAAAGGGTCTTGGCCACGCCGGGAACACCCTCGAGGAGGACATGTCCGTCACATAGCAGGGCGATCAGCATGCCGGTAACCGTGGAGTCCTGACCGACTACAGCTTTGCCCACTTCGGCTCTGACATTGAGCAACGACTGCCGTGCCGGATCCTCAAGGGGGTGCCTCTGCCCGTTTTCTGAAGGTGGCGCCTCGTGCTGCGACGCCTCGTTCTGCAGGGCTTCCTGCTGGGACGTCGTCTCCGCGTAGTGGCTGTTGCTGTCCGTGTGGCTGCTCATCTGGCGATCGCTTCCTGTTCGATTCGTTCAATCTGTTGTGCCCACTGCACCAGCTGTCCTTCACTTTCGGGCATGAAGTCGATCAGGACGGACCGCACTTCCGTGGCCGGCAGCTTCACATGGCGGGCTGTTGTATCCAGAATTGCTTCGGTGGTGGCGTCGGCTCCAAGGTTGAAGTGCCGGGCCAGCCGTGACAGGGTTCCGGCCCTCAAATTCCGGGCGGCCCGCTCCACAGCACGTGAGTCCTGGTAAAGGCGAGCACGCCCTTCTGCTGTTTCGGCGGCCTTGACCACCACGGGCAGTGGCTCGAAAACCAAAGGGCCCATGCGCCGGCCCCGCCATACGATGGCCAGCAGGGCTACGAAGCCCAGCCAGGGGCCGGCGAAGGCAAGCCATCGCGGCGCGAGCTCGTTGAGCGTGGGGCTTGAATTTGACGCAGGGATATCTCCGATCCCGGGGAGGTACCACACGAGGTCCGCGTTGTTGCCCAGCGTTCGGAGGGCGAGGGCCGCATTTCCCTCCAGCGCAACGTGTTGATTGTCCAAGAGCTCCCTGCTGCCCAAAACAATGACCCTGCCATCGGCTGATTCCGCGTACAACCCGGGTCCGCTCCCTCGCGGGGCGTAGCAAACTACGGGTCCTGAAAAGACGGATCCTTGCGCCGATACGCGGCCCGCTGCCAAGGCATCGTCCTGCCCGCAACCCGGTTCAATGACCTGTATCGCTTCCGGAACCACGCCGCCAGGGCGGATACCTTCAGCCAGGCCGTTGAGCGTCCTGAGGCGTGGAGTCACCACCACTACACGGTCTGCTGCTGCTGTGATGTCCTCAAGCTGGGACCGATCAAGGAAGCCCTGTGCGTCAAAGAGGAATACCGTGGCGTCATCTTTGTTTGATAGCGCCTCCAACGTGTCCTCGAACGTCTCGGTCGGAGTGACGGACACGCCGTGGCGCCCCAGGATCTCGGCTACCGCCATTCCGCCGTCCGGTGCCGGGTTCCGCGCTGACAAGCGCCGGGAGTCGGTGGCGCCTGCAACGCTGTCAATAGCCAGGAAAATTACCAAACCAGCAAGCAAGGCCCCCAAAGCAATCCACACGAGGTGTTTTTGGAACCAGGCTTTGAAGCCCCGACCGGCCGGGAACCCTGTGGTAGTGATTTCCTCCTGGCCCACATGTTCCTTCGTGGTCATCGGGGAACCGCGAATCCAGCGTTGGCCTGTCCTGCGAAGTCAGGCTTCAGCGCAAGAAGTTCAGCATCCAGCTGGCGGACCGACTCGTAGTCCGCGCGTGTTGCCGGGTGGTCGCCATACCGCACGGCATCGAAAACACCGGCAGCGGCGATCAGCTTGGCTTGTGCCGCACCAAAAACCCCGCCCAATTGAGCGGCGGCTTCGTCTGCGGTCCTGCCGGCTCGAGCATCAATGATGTCCCGTTCTTCCGCGGAGCGGACAAGAGCTCGGAACTGATCGACGACGGCGGCCGGCCAGTTGCCGCCGTCGGCTGCTGTCGCCGCCCGTGCACGGTAGCCCTCTGCGTCGACTGTGCGGTCGTTTCCATAGAGGTCTTCCGCCTCTTTAGCCCTCCGGGCGTTCAACCTCGGCCTCACGAAGAAGATGGCGGCGATGATGAGCACCAAAGCCAGAACCACCATCAACGGAACAGCGATGTTGGGCCCGGCACCGGATCCACCATCCAAGGATGAAAGCCAATCCATGAAATCCCGCCACATCTGTTCAAGCCAGCCGGGCGTCGCGTCCGGGTACCGGGGGTTAGATAGCTCCTCAACGGCCCAGCGTCGCGCTTCGTCCCGGTCCGGGATCACAGGCGGTTCCATCAATGCCCATGACGAAAATACATCGATCGCGGCTGCCCTCATGCCTGAGGTTGCTGCCCTGGGGGAGCGGACGGAAACTGTCCCTCGCTCGGTGGCCAGGCGGTGTTAGCGGGCGCATTGGATGGTCCGCCGGGGATCCCTTCAGGATCGGAACCCGTTTCCATCAGCCGCATCAATTCAACATCCAGACCGTCCCGCCGCATGCGTAGGTCCATGTAGATCAGGCTGGAAACGGACGCTTGAAAGGCGAACGTTACAGACCCCACCAGTGCCCCGATCGCCGTGGAAATCACGGTCGTCAGAACCAGCGTGGAGGTCATCGACTCCGCGTCGGGGTGGGGGGCCACTACTCCACCGATGGCGGCGGAGACCAAGGACACGGGAATTTGGACAATTTGGGCGATGATTCCCACCATGATGGCTACCACCAGCGTGATGCCGAAAATGCGCCACCAGTTGTTCCTGGTCAACTTCCACGACCTGAGAAGTCCGTCGTAAACTCCGGTCCGCTCCACCACTATCACTGCAGGGGCCAGCATCAACTTCAGGCCGATCCACACAAAGGCCACCACTGCACCCAGCCCCAGAGGCAGGACGATCAGCAGCGCGGCAGGTCCCATGGCGGTGAACAGCAAGATCGCAATCCCGATCACCGCGGCAACGGCGAGAAGGCCGCCCAGCGTCAGCAGCGCAGCAACGCCCAGCAGAGGAATTATCCGGGGGCCCGCCAGTTTCCACATCTGCTTGAATCCTGTCCGCCGGTTGAGCACCGAACGGGAGACGGGCACCACCAGGACACCTTGGAGGACGGATCCCAGGAACCCAATCAGCACCGAAACCCCTAGGGTGCCGGCCATGAACGCGAAGAACGGACCCATCGCGTCGGCAAACTCCGCTTCCGAACTGACGGATTCAAAGGTAGTGGACAACTGGACCATGCCCACCGTGACAATGCCGATCAGGACTGCCCCGAGGGCTTGCACGATCAGCGCGGAGCCAAACATGGAAGCGGCATTGCGGCGGATCGTCTGGAACGAGCCATCAAGGATCTCGCCGAATTGCAGCGGACGCAGGGGGATGATTCCGGGCTTGGGAGGCGCGACATAAAAGGGTTGCCCGTAGGGTGGACCTGGAGGCCAGCCGCCAGGAGGTTGACCTGGACGATATTGCCCGCCAGCCTGCGGCGCAGCCCAAGCCTGGGGGCCGCCCCACTGTGGTTGGCCGCCCCACTGCGGCTGATTGCCGCCTTGTGGTTGGCTGCCCCACGGTGGCTGATTGCCGTTTTGTGGTTGGCCGCCCCACGGTGGCTGATTGCCGCCTTGTGGTTGGTTACCCCACGCGGGCTGACCACCCGGCGGTGGATTCTGGCCGTGCTCTGGCTGTGACACGATTTCCTCCCCATAAGATCCGGCCCGCCGACTCCCGACGTCCCCCACACGGACCTTCGCACCCAGCCTATAGTCCCGCCGTCGTCCCTCATAGCCTGCCGCCCGCGCGGCCATCACGGAGCGTGGTGAATAACAGTGCAGTACGGTGGAAGTGCCCCGGGGGCGCCATGCCGTGCGCTGCGCCCAACGGGACAAAGACTTGGCGATAAGGGAATATATAACTATGAAGGCACGCATTCTGGTAGTTGACGACGACGAAGCACTCGCAGAGATGATTGGCATCGTCCTGCGCAATGATGGCTTCGAGCCGGTGTTCTGCGCAGACGGCGGCCAGGCCTTGGAGATCTTCCGCTCCTCGAAGCCGGACCTGGTGCTCCTGGACCTGATGCTCCCGGGCTCGGACGGGATCGAGGTATGCCGCCAAATCCGCGGCGAGTCGGACGTTCCCATCGTCATGCTCACCGCAAAATCTGATACTTCGGATGTGGTTCGTGGCCTTGAATCCGGCGCCGATGACTACGTGCCCAAGCCCTTCAAGCCCGCTGAGCTTGTAGCGCGGGTTCGTGCGCGGTTGCGGCCCGGGGACCAGAAGGCCCCCGAAACCCTGCGCATTGCCGATGTCACTATTGACGTTGCAGGTCACTTGGTGACCCGGGGCGGAGAGCGGATCTCGCTGACTCCCCTTGAATTTGATCTCCTGGTTGCGTTGGCCCGCAAGCCGTGGCAGGTGTTTACACGTGAACTTCTGCTTGAGCAGGTGTGGGGATACCGCCACGCCGCCGACACGCGGCTGGTCAATGTCCACGTCCAACGGCTGCGCTCCAAGATTGAACGTGATCCCGAAGCGCCCGAGGTCGTTTTGACGGTGCGTGGTGTCGGATATAAAGCAGGTTCCTGAGTCGCCGGTCGGAAAGACCGGCGCGGAGGGCGAGAACCCGGGGGCCAAGGATCCCGGCGCGGCCGGAGTCGAGCATGTGACCCCGGCACAGTCAGAGTCCCCGGAAACTTCCCCTGAGCCAGTGGGCGCCACCCACGAGCGGCCCGCCAGGAACACCAAGAGTCTTTCCTGGCTCCTGTCCCGGGCACGGATCTGGACACGCCGCGGCCTGATTCTCGTCCTTCGGATTACGCGCCTTGTGTCTCTTGGCATGAGGCAAATCAGGCCAGGACTGCGCTTCGTCTGGCGTTCACTGTTGCGGCGTTGGCGCCGGTCCTTGGAGTTCCGCACGGTCCTCACCACATTGCTTCTGGCAGTGACGTCATTCGCCATTGTGGGCGCATACCTGTCCAACCAAATCGCCAACAACCTGTTCCAGGAACGGCTGGCCCAGGCGGAATCCGAGTCACGGTTCAACGTCAAACAAGTACAGGACACGTTCGACGGCGCGCAGGTCACCGACCAGTCAAGCGTGATCACCCTGGTCTATGACACGTTGACTGCCGTGGAAGGCCGCGGCTCGGTTATACAGCGTAGATACGTTTTTGAAGCCGCCCCGGAACAAACAAAACCCCGTAACCGGTGGGTCGAGTCACGTGCTTCGGACCAACTAACGGTCCGCGTCATTCCCCCCGAGCTGCGCAAGGCCGTGCAAAGCGGTGGCAAGCAGCAATTTTGGGCCTCCACACAGTTCCCGGTGGGAAACGAGGACAGACCCGGTATTGCCGTGGGGAACCTTGTCACATTCAACGGAACAGCCTACGAGCTATATCTGATCTACGACCTCAACACAGCCCAACAGACACTGGACGAGATCCAGAACGTCCTGTGGGCGGGTGGTGCGGCACTTGTCCTCATGATTGGTGCCATCGCCTGGTACGTGACCCGTAACGTCGTCAGTCCGGTAAGCCATGCTGCCGTGGTGTCGGAAAAGCTTGCTGCCGGCCAGTTGCAGGAACGCATGGTGGTCAAGGGGGAAGACGAGGTCGCGAGATTGGGCGCGTCCTTCAATCACATGGCCGCAAGCCTCCAGGAACAGATCACCCAATTGGCCACCCTGTCGCAGATGCAACAGCGCTTTGTGTCCGATGTATCCCATGAACTGCGTACCCCACTGACCACCGTGCGCATGGCGGCCGAGGTTCTGTTCGATGCCCGCGAAGATTTTGATCCCATGAACAAGAGGTCGGCAGAGTTGCTCTACCACCAGGTTGAGCGCTTTCAGTCCTTGCTGTCGGATCTGCTGGAGATTTCGCGGTTTGACGCTGGAGCCGCCGTCCTTGATGCAGAACCGCAGGACATCTTCCAAGTGATCTCGCACGTCATGGAGGGTGCGGCACCGGTTGCTGCGGAGTACGGCTCCGAAGTGCGACTGAACGCCCGCCAGAAGAGCATCATCGTGGAGATGGATTCGCGCAGGATCGACCGGATTCTCCGTAACTTGTTGCTCAACGCCCTGGAACACGGCGAGGGAAAGCCAATCCACATCTCCGTTGCGGCCAACCATGATGCTGTAGCGGTGTCAGTAAGGGACCACGGTATTGGGATGACCCAGGCTGAGGCTGCCAGGGTTTTCGACCGGTTCTGGCGGGCAGATCCTGCACGGGCCCGGACCACCGGTGGAAGCGGACTGGGCCTCTCCATCGCTGCCGAGGACACCAAGCTCCATAACGGCTGGCTCCAGGCATGGGGGCGAAAGGGCGCCGGTTCCAACTTCCGGTTGACACTTCCGTTGCGGCAAGGCGGCACCATTGTGAAGTCTCCCCTTCAGTTGGAGCCTGCGGACATTAAATTTCCCGGGTCGCCAAGCGAACGGCAGATGCTTGTACTGGCCCCGGAATCCGGCAACACTCCGGCGCAACCCCAAGCCGCCGGGGGAGATCCCGGTCCCGGCGAGGGCAGAACAGGGGAGATCTCATGAGTGCGGGAAGGTCACAACGCGGCAGGGCAGTGGTCGCATTGTTTGCCGTGCTGATGATTCTGCTGGCTTCCTGCGCCCAAATTCCCCGCTCCGGGCCTGTTGGCAAGAGTAAGGACGAGGGCGCCGGCAATCCCAACGCCCCGGTCTTCTTCCCTGCCGCTCCGCGTGCAGGTTCCAGCCCGGAAACCGTGATCGAGGATTTCTACATGGCAGGTAGCGGTTATGAGGATGACTACCCCGTGGCACGCCAGTTCCTGACGCAGGCGCAGTCGGTGACGTGGAAACCGGACAAACGCGCCTTGGTGTTTCGCGAGCAACGGGTAGTCAAGGCAGCGGGGGAGAACGAATACCTTTACGAGCTCGACGTTGCCTATTCAGTGGATGCTGACGGCGTTGCAACGCAGTTCCCTCCCGGAACCAAGGAAACCATCCCCTTGACGCTCGAGAAGGTGGAGGGCGAATGGCGTATTTCCAAGGTGCCCGATGGCACCGCCATCCCCGAAGAGACGTTCAAAGTGATTTACGGGGCCAACCCCATCTACTTCTATGACCCGACGTTTACCTACGCGGTGCCGGACTATCGATGGTTCATCAAGAAGAACACCGTGAAGTCCATGACCAGCGCGTTGCTTGCCGGGCCGGCCCCTTACCTGCGAGGGGCAGTGGTCAGCGCCTTCCCCTCGGGGATGAAGCTCGCACGGGAATCTGTGCCGGTTGTTTCCGGCGCAGCTCAGGTGGACCTCTCAGCCAAGGAACTCTTTGACGCCTCCGCCGAGGACCGGCAGAGGATGCAAAATCAGTTGGCACTGACGTTCCGTAGTCAGCCCGATGTCATTAACGTTCAGCTCCGTGCCGACCAGGACCTGGTGCGTGTTGAAGACAACGGGACAGTTCTGCCCCCGGTGCTGGACAAGAGTGTTCCTGCCCGCCAGATCGCAGTGAACAATGGCGATCTGGTGCGCTACGAGAACAACAGGGTCACTCCGCTGCCGGACATACAGTCGGTTGCCGGGCTTGGTCCCCACTCGCCCGCTGAGTCGCCGGTCTCCCAGACCGCTGCTTTCCTCAACGGCGACAAAACGACGCTTTACTCCATCGAACCAGGGCAGGCAGCGCGACAGCTAACCACCAGAAGCACTCTTACCGGACCCTCCTTCAGTCCGAACGATTGGGTCTGGACAGCGGGGCCCGGTGCAACCGGTGCCGCCGAAGTTGTGGCTTACAAACCCACAGGGATAGCTCCAGGTGCCGCGATTCCCAGTGTCACCATGACGCCGGCCTGGCTCACGGGACGAACAGTCAAGGATTTCAGGGTTTCTCGCGAGGGAACCAGGGCCTTGGTCATTTCCGAGGCAAACGGTAAATCCGCCGTGCAGATCACGGGCATCGTCCGCAACCCGGACGGTGTTCCCAAGGACCTCACGCTTCCCATCACACTGCTCAGTAGTAGTGCTGCCGATCAAGGCGCCTGGGTCAACGGGTCCACGGTGGCGGTGATGTCCGGCTCGGCTACTTCAACAGTGGTTCCGGAACTCCTGTCGCTGGCATCCGGTGAACCGCAGCAGTTGGCCCCTTGGGATGGATTGACCAGCCTCAGCGTCGGAAACGGCGCCGAGCAAATTTACGGACAGTCGGCTGCAGGGATCTTCCAACGCGTCGGAAATGGCTGGGAGCTCCAGCTCAAGGGACCTACCGAACCAGCCTTCCCGGGGTGAGCGCCCGGCGCCTGTTTCCCTCCTTTATCCACATAGCTCCCCTCGTGCCCTCCTCAAGGCGAACATCACGTTCAAACTGCCAGAATGACGTTCTCCTCCCTTGGTCCATGGTTCCGTAACCGGCTCCGCCGCCGTATCGATCCCGACCTCGGTTTTCCTGAACCTGCCGGGGCGCGGCGTCGTGGCCCTTTTCGAGGAAGAACGGGCCGGATCATCGCCGCCCTGCATGGCACTGTGGTTGACCTGCTGGCAGTGCTCATTCCTGTGGACTGCGTCTGCTGTGAGATGGAAGATGCGGTGCTTTGCAGCAGTTGCGCAAGAAGAATCCGTCAGCTGTGCCGGCACCCATTTCGGGCCGAACTTGAGTCACCCGCTTTGATTGACATCAATGGAACAGCGAAGATCGGGGTGGTGGCGGCGGGGCCGTATCGGGATGAGCTCGCCCGGTGCCTCCTCTCGTTCAAGAGCCACGGCCAATGGCGCCTTGCCTCTGTTCTGGCTCCCTGCTTGGGCAAAGCCGTGGATGCTGCCATCGGCGGCCGCTCCGGCTACTGCCTTGTGCCCGTTCCCAGTAGCGGTAAGGCGTTCCGGAGGCGAGGATTCAGCCCGGTACACCTTCTGCTCTTTTTCCTCCGAATCCGCCGAATGCTGCTCCATTGCCCCATTCTTGACGTGCTGGAGAAGTCGGGGGAGTGGAGGGTATTTGTGGCGGGCCCCGACTCTGTCCGGCAGAGAGCGGCCCGGCTTGGTGACGAAGTTCTGGGACGTGCTTCCGTTCGATATGGAGGCGGAGGTCAAAAGGGGCTTGGAAGAGGTGAGCGCGCCCGCCGGGTCCGAGGATCCATGAGAGTACGGCGGGGACAAGCGGACAAGCTCAAAGGCCGCAAATGCATACTTGTTGACGATGTCCTGACCACTGGTGCCACACTCGCTGAGGCGGCAAGGGCGGTCACGGCTGCCGGTGGCTTGGTATCAGGCGCAGTTGTACTCGCAGCCACGAGGCCACCAGCCTACGCTTCCGCAGCGGCCATGGACCACCCCGGTTCGGTCCTTAAGACTCAATCAAAAAATAAGTGGCTAAAGGATGAATAACCGGTGGCGATGAACTAACGTCGGTTGTGGGTACCAAGAAAAGATGTACCTGTCGATAGCGGCTCGGAAAGGGGCTCGACTGTCCGTCAGACAAGCCCCCAACAGCGCCGTTGTCGTGTCACCTGAGTTATTGGAGGGCACCATGGAGTTCATGATCAGCGGACGAAATCTGACAGTTTCTGACCGCTTTCGCGAATATGCCGGCGAAAAAATCTCAAAGATTGAATCGCTGGGGGATAAGGTCCAGCGGGTTGACGCAAAGGTTTCCAAGGAAACCAACCCCAGGCAGACGCCTGGCGAGCTCACCGTAGAAGTCACCGTCCTGGGCCGGGGCCCCGTTATCCGTGCCGAGGCCACAGCCGCCGACAAGTTCGCTGCCTTCGACCTGGCGTACAACAAGCTGCTTGAGCGGCTTCGTCGTGCGAAGGACCGTAAGAAGGTGCACCACGGCCGCCACACACCCAAGGCTGTGCGCGAAGCCACGGCCACACTTGAACCAGCCAGTACGAGTGAGCCGCTTTACGTCGAGGCAAGCAATCATCATGAGTCCGCACCGGCGGTAGATGAGCGGTCTCCTTACGACATCGAGAACGACATTCCGGCAGGCGACTCACCTGTCCTGATCCGCCGGAAAGTATTTCCCGCAGCATCGCTGACCCTCGATGATGCTGTGGACAACATGGAGCTTGTTGGACACAACTTCTACTTGTTCCTGGACAAGGAAACGAACGCGCCGTCGGTTGTGTATCGGCGCAGTGGCTGGACCTATGGCGTGATCACCCTCGACTCCAACTGCGAGCCCGGCGAGGAAGCCGTGGAAGAGAAGATCCACGCCTACCGCTCCGATGATCAGGCCGCCACAGCCAAGTAAAGCCTCATCTTAGGTACGAAGGGACTTCAATGACCGTTTCGCTGAGCCTTTCACAGGCACGGCGGATCGCATTGGCAGCTCAAGGATTAGCGAAGGTCCGGCCCACCGGCCCCGTGACTTCACGGGCGGTGGGCCGGACCTTTGCCCGGATCCAGCTAGTCCAAATCGATTCAGTCAACGTTGTGGCGCGAAGCCACTACCTTCCATTCTTTTCCCGGCTTGGCAACTACGATCCCCTCATCCTCCAATCGATGGCCAGCCGCAAGCCACGCAAAATGATGGAGTACTGGGCGCACGAGGCGAGCTTTATCCGGCCGGAGCATTTCCAGGACCTGCTCGTATGGCAAAAGCGGGCGTGGGTGGGCGCACACCGTCTTGATCCGGCCGTACGGCAGGACATGGAAGACCGCATTCTGATTGCGCTCACTTCAGGGCCTCCCATGACTGCATCCGAGTTGACTGCAGAACTCGGTCACGACGAGGACCCGGACCGTGATAACTGGGGCTGGAACTGGAATATCGTCAAACGGGTGCTGGAGCACCTCTTCGAGGAAGGCCGGATTTCCGCCGCTTCCAGGACAGCGCAGTTCGAGCGAAAATACACCCTCACTTCCCGGGTTGTTCCAGACGCCCAACCGCCCGAAGGCGATGCTGAAGCGTCCCTTGACCGGCTCATGGATGCAGCCGCGCGAGCCCACGGAATTGGCACGGTAAGGTGCTTCTCCGACTACTTTCGGACGCCCTTGAAGGCGGGCACGGGTTCGGTGCAACGCCTGGTCCGCGCGGGCCGTCTTGAACGCGTTAGTGTTCGGGGATGGGACAGGGAAACCTTCCAACACGTCGATGCCACCTTGCCGCGAAAAGCAGCAGGCAGGGCCCTCCTGAGCCCATTCGATTCCCTGGTCTTCGAAAGACGGAGGCTGGAGGAGTTATTCGGATTCCATTACAGGATTGAGATCTACACCCCTGCCGCCAAGAGACGTTTCGGCTATTACGTCTTGCCGTTCCTGCTCAGGGAAGCCATCGTTGCCAGAGTGGACTTGAAAGCCGATCGGATATCCCGTCAGCTTCTGGTGCGCTCCGCCTTTGGTGAGATGGACGCGCCAGCGGATACCGCCGTCGAACTTGCCGCGGAACTCAGGCTCATGGCAACGTGGCTCGGCCTCCAGGAGGTGGTCGTCTGGCCAGCGGGGGACCTCGCCGGAGCGTTGTCCGAAGCCCTGGCGAACGATGGTCCTGCCCCGGGAGAATACGTCCAGCCGGGCAGTCCGCTCAGAGGTGAACCCGGCAACGTGGCGCTGGTCTCTCCCGTAGACTGAAACAGCCAGAATTCGGCAGCATGAGACTGGGAGCAATTTCACGTGGCATCACTAATCGAAAAACTTCTCCGCACGGGTGACAAAAAGACACTCAAGACACTGCGGAACTATGCCGATTCCATCAATGCCCTGGAAGACACTTTCAAGTCCTTCACGGACGCTGAAATCCGCGAGGAAACGGACCGGCTAAGGTCGCGCCACCAGGACGGCGAAACCTTGGAAGCACTCCTCCCGGAAGCCTTTGCCGCTGTCCGTGAGGCCTCCTCCAGAACGCTGGGAATGAGGCACTTCGATGTCCAGCTCATGGGTGGCGCAGCCCTGCACCTGGGCAATATCGCGGAAATGAAAACAGGTGAAGGCAAGACCCTCGTTGCCACAGCTCCCGCATACCTCAATGCGCTGTCCGGCAAGGGTGTCCACGTTGTCACGGTGAACGACTACCTCGCCGAATACCAGTCCGAACTCATGGGCAGGGTCTACCGTTTCCTTGGCCTTACCAGTGGCTGCATCCTGTCCAACCAGGACCCCACGGTACGCCGCGAGCAGTACAACGCTGACATCACCTACGGAACCAACAACGAATTCGGCTTCGATTACCTGCGCGACAACATGGCCTGGGATGCCAGCGAACTGGTCCAGCGCGGGCACAACTTTGCGATCGTGGACGAGGTGGACTCCATTCTGATTGACGAAGCACGTACACCGTTGATCATTTCGGGTCCTGCGCAAGGCGACACCAACCGGTGGTACAGCGAATTTGCCAAAGTTGTCCTCCGCTTGCAGCCTGACGTCGACTACGAGGTGGACGAGAAGAAGCGAACCGTGGGCGTGCTGGAAGCCGGGATTGAGAAGGTAGAGGACTACCTCGGCATCCAGAACCTCTACGAATCTGCCAACACGCCGTTGATCGGCTTCCTCAACAATGCGATCAAGGCAAAGGAACTGTTCAAGCGGGACAAGGACTACGTCATCCTCGACGGCGAGGTGCTGATCGTTGACGAGCATACCGGCCGTATCCTGGCCGGTCGTCGCTACAACGAAGGCATGCATCAGGCCATCGAGGCCAAGGAAAACGTAGAGATCAAGGCAGAGAACCAGACGCTCGCTACGGTGACTCTGCAGAACTACTTCCGCATGTACTCCAAGCTCGCTGGCATGACCGGTACGGCTGAGACCGAAGCCGCAGAATTCATGAGCACCTACAAGCTCGGCGTCGTTCCCATCCCCACAAACCGCGACATGCAGCGCATCGACCAACCGGACCTCGTCTACAAGAACGAGGTAGTTAAGTTTGATGCTGTCGTTCAGGACATCGCTGAACGGCATGAAAACGGCCAGCCTGTACTGGTGGGTACCACCAGCGTTGAAAAGAGTGAGTACCTCTCGAAGCTCTTGGCCAAAGAAGGCATCCGGCATGAGGTGTTGAACGCCAAGAACCACGCGAGGGAAGCGTCCATCGTTGCCCAGGCCGGACGAAAAGGCGCAGTTACGGTAGCAACCAACATGGCGGGCCGAGGCACTGACATCATGCTCGGCGGCAACGCCGAGTTCACTGCCATCGCCGAACTCGCCAAACGTGGGTTGGATCCCGAGGAAAACTCGGAAGAGTACGAGGCCGCATGGCCCGAGGCCCTGGCTGCAGCCAAGCAGGCCGTCAAGGACGAGCACGAAGAAGTTCTGGACCTCGGCGGACTGTACGTGCTTGGCACCGAGCGCCACGAATCCCGCCGGATCGACAACCAGTTGCGCGGACGTTCCGGACGTCAGGGTGACCCTGGCGAATCCCGTTTCTACCTCTCCCTCACGGACGACCTCATGCGGTTGTTCAACTCAGGTGCGGCCGAACGGCTGATGAACAGCTCCGTTCCCGACGACGTAGCGCTGGAGTCTAAGCTCGTATCCCGCGCCATCGCGTCGGCGCAAGGCCAAGTAGAGGGTCGCAACGCCGAGCAGCGCAAGAACGTCCTCAAGTACGATGACGTCCTCAACCGCCAGCGTGAAGCGATCTACGGCGACCGTCGTCGCATCCTCGAAGGCGATGACCTGCACGAAAAAGTGCAGTTCTTCTTGGAAGACACCATCAACTCACTCATTGATGCCGCTACGGCCGAGGGGTCAGGTGACGACTGGGACTACAACCAGCTGTGGGCAAACCTGAAGACCCTGTACCCGGCGACGGTTACCGCCGAGGAAATCATTGACGAAGCCGGCGGTAAGTCCAGGGTCACGGCAGAATTCCTGAGGGAGGAAATCCTCTCTGACGCCCGGCTTGTCTACCAGGCGCGGGAAGAATCCATCGGCGCCGAGAGCATGCGTGAGCTTGAGCGGCGGGTTGTGCTTTCGGTCCTTGGGCGTAAATGGCAGGAACACCTCTACGAGATGGATTACCTCAAAGAGGGAATCGGACTTCGTGCCATGGCCCAGCGTGATCCCCTGGTGGAATACCAGCGCGAAGGGTTTGTCATGTTCCAGAGCATGATGGAAGCCATTCGTGAGGAAAGTATCGGATTCCTCTACAACCTGGAAGTCGAAGTAACACCAGCCGAAGACGTAGTGGTGGCAGACGATTCGGCTTCCGGTGCACACACAGAGCACCACGATCCTCAGATCCGTGCGGCGGGCCTTCAGGCGCCGGAGAAGCCCGCGCAGCTGCAGTACACCGCGCCCGGAGAAGACGGAGCGACCCAGACGCGCATTGAGGGTAGGGCATCGGGCCGGTCCGGAAATCCTGCTAAAGCAGCAAGTCAGGATCAGCGGAAACAGGCAAAGAAGAAGCGTCGCTAAGCGGTTTCCGTAACGCGGTCACAGCAAAGGGTGAAGCCCGGACGGAACGTCCAGGCTTCACCTTTTTGCTTACTCTCAAAGCACGATCGGTTGGGCCTACCCTATTTCCAGGGCGGTAACCTGCCAAACACCGTCCAGCCGCTCCAGCCTCATGGCGACGGCACGGCAACGCTGCTCCTCAGCGACGACGATGCTTGCTTCACAGATTGATTCGGAAATGGAACAGACCCGAACCGAACGCACCATGGGACTACGGTGCGGTTGGGCAGTACCTCGGCTCCTGGCTGAGTGTTTTCGGGTCAATGCTGCCCGATGCTGGAGCGACAGATAACACTCGGCGTCCAGCGAGCGTGAGAGCTGCTGGACGGGACGGGTTCCCGCCAGTACTTCCAAGGTTGCCTGCGCGATGCTTCGGGCAACAAGCCGGACGTCGATGTCCGAGCCGCTTTGGCCGGATGCTGGTGCCGTATGTTGCGTGCTCCGAGGGCCTGCTGGCCGGGTTTTCGTTGCAAGGGTCATGGTCATACCTCTGGCATTCACTACATGAGTTGCAGCGTGGGGACGCTTTACTCATTGGCTTCTGCTGGGATGACACTACGGATTGGCTTTGAGATGTGAAGGTTGTCCCTGAGCGGACGGTCCTTATGGAGGAAGCGGGCACTGAAGTCCCGGCCTTACTAGCTTGGTGCCGGGGGCTGAAGAACCTGCCCCGGGAGTAGCACGGTGGGGTCCCCTCCGATGACTGCCCTGTTGGCGGCATACCACTTGGGCCACGTCAACGCGACGTCCACGTCGGTTGCAAAGGGTCCGAGCCGGGAGGCCGCAATCGACCATAGCGAGTCGCCATCCTCAACAACAACGGCGGCTTCTCCTGCTGGGGTGGTTGAACGTGTGGACTGGCGGCTTAGCAACCCCGGGTCAACCACGGGGGGCCGGGGTTGCCAGCGCGGGTCATGAGGCCGGGATGCTGAAGCATGGGCATCGTCTACAGATCGCGGGATGGAACTCGCGCGGTCCAAGGAAGCCGGAGTCCACGCCGCTTTTCCCGGCGCCCTATGAGGAGAGGCGCTTTGCCAGCCAGGTTCCGGTGGTGCGGCATCTGCTTGGGCTATTCCCGCGCTCATGAGATTCAGGCTCATGACGGCCACCGCGAGCCGCAACATAAAGGCGGGGCTGAACCGTGAAAGGAGATGGGCGCTCTTCTTGTGCCCAACCCGATGCAACAACGATGCCAGGAAAGCGATGAAGAACGTCAGTGCCCACCAGATGACAACAGAAAGTCCCACTGCGTTGGCTGAGAAGCCGAGAAGATGTTCGAAGGTAAGGGTCTGACCATGCCGCTCCGCTGCCTGCCACTGCGTAAGCAGCACATTTCCCGTAAGTACCAAGGACAGTCCCAGCCCAAGAACAAACGCTGCCAGGGCAGAGTCACTACGCAATACTTTTGCCACTAAAAGCCCCCATGCTCCCTTTGATGCAATTTGATGCGGTTTGATCTATTTGACTCATTCTGAACATGTTTGCAGTGCCTTGTCCAGTTGCAACCCTGATGTACCTCTCCGATTCGTCGCACATCCTTCATGCAGCCTAGTCTGACCACATGAGATGGGACTCTCTCTTTAGCGATCTGGAAGCACAATTCTCGGCGGGGCGCGCCTTGGAAGCCGAACTCGAGATCACAGAGCGGGCAAGGGTTGAGCTGGCGGGCATCGAATTGGCTGACCGTCTGCGTGGGGCCTTCGGAGCGGACATCAAGGTCGTTCTGATTGACGGCAGGGTCATACGAGGACGGTTGAGCCACGTGGGCGGCGAATGGCTGGTCTTGACGGAGCGAGCGCGGGAGTGGTTACTGCCCTATCCCTCCGTTGTGACATACGAAGGACTCGGGAGGGTAGCGCTGAAACCTGCGTCCCGGATACAGCAGTCGCTGGGCATCGCCTCAGCACTGAGGGCACTGGCACGCGATCGTGCCGAGCTGGTGGTTCATCTGAAAGTAGCGGCACGTGATGGATATGAGCTGCAAGGAGTAATAGACAGGGTCGGCCGGGACTACCTTGACCTTGCGGTGGTTCAGAACGGTGAATCGCGCCGGCCCGGCAGGGTGGCTGCGGTAATGACCATTCCCTTCAGTTCGTTGGCAGCGCTTTGCTCGGCGGGTAACCAGGACTTCAGGAGCGGCGGGGACTAAGACCGGTTGGTTTTGGCCTTGGCCTCTTCGATCATGCGGCCAGCTTCTGCATAGCGGTCTTCGATATATTGCTCCAACATCTTCTCTTCGATACGCCACTGTCCTCGGCCACCCACTTGAATTGCCTTCAGCTCGCCACTCCTAACCAGCGCGTAGGCCTGTGGCGAGTTGATTTGTAGTTGTTCTGCGACGTCCGCAAGAGTCAGGAATCGGGGCATGGCTTCATTTTGCCACCGTTGCTGATGTTTGGTGTAGTTATCCACAGTTTCGGCCCATTTGAGGCCGGTGGCCTTGGCTCCGCGAAAATGCGCCGGTAAGAATGAGGAGGCAGGTGCTTCCACCATGCCGTAACTCAAAGCGGGGAAGCAGGAAAATGGGAGAAAGTATCGGCGTGGCCGCGAGGCTAAGGAAACCATCATGGAAAGATCCGCGGCTTCTTATCGGTCTTTTGCTGGTCCTGGGGTCCGTCGCAGGCGTCATTGCCTTGGTGGGCACCGCAGACAGGACAACCCAGGTCTTTGCCGCCCGGGAAGACATCGCGGTAGGTCAGGTGGTCACGGAGGCGGACCTCTCCATTGTCAAAGTTCGTTTGGATGACGTTGAGGCCGGCTACATCACTGTGGAACAAGGGCTTGCGGAGAGCAGCGTTGCACTGCAGCGGATGGCAAAGAACCAGTTGATCCCTCGGGCAAGCCTGGGAGTCGCCGATGCGTTGGACCGCAAACCTGTAGCGATTGCCTTGGAGGAAGAACTCCCCCCGCAGGCCGTTCCAGGCGCCAGGGTGGACGTGTGGGTCTCCATGCCGGGTGCAAGCAGCGCTTTTGACGCGCCGGAGATGCTCCTGCCGAGCGCAGAAATTGCCGCGGTGACTCCTGGGAGTACTACGTTGGGCTCGGCCAGAACAACTGTGGTGATGGTGCTGGTGACGGATGAACAAATGCCGAAATTGTTGGGCGCCCAGGCGAACAGGGCCAAGGTCTCCGTCGTGTGGAACCCCACGGGCGTTGTTCGATGAGCATTCCTGTAGTGACCGTCGGCTCCGCTCAGGAAGCTGTAGTGGGCGGGTTGGAGCGCCTCCGCGGTCCCGTAACGGTTGTGCGCCGTTGTTCGGAGCTTGCTGAGCTTATTGCTGCTTGCCAAAGCGGCCTCGCGGTTGCCGCCGTCGTAGCGGAGGGCTGCGAGGAACTCACCACCACGCTGGTTGATCGTCTTGGGGCGGTGGGTGTCTCAATCATCGCCCTGACGGACGATCCAGCCGAGGCCCAACGTCTGCACTCCATAGGTGCCTTGCCGGCTATGACGGGCATCGAAGCCGGTGACTTGGCGGCCAAAATATCTGAGGCCGTTGGCAGGGGGAGCCGGCAAAGCCTGCCTGCCTCCGCCCGAGACACCGGATTTGCCGATCCTGGGGCAGAGCTGCGCTCGATGCCGGAATCGGACCGCAGCGATGAAGAGACTCCGCAGGGAGGCGGCCGGATCATTGCCGTGTGGGGGCCGATCGGCGCCCCCGGAAGGACGTTCCTTGCTGCCAACATCGCGGCGGAGTTGGCCGCGGAAGGCAAATCAGTCCTTCTGGTGGATGCGGACAGCTACGGCGCAAGCGTGTCGGCGGTGCTCGGCCTTCTGGAGGAGTCGGCTGGTTTTGCCCAGGCTTGCCGACTGGCGGACCAGGGACTGCTGGATGGTCAAGCCCTCAGGGCGGTGGCGATTCCTGTCTTCACCAAGGGAGGAACTTTTAGGGTGCTGGCGGGTACAACCAGAGCGGATCGATGGACCGAACTCAGGGCGGGAGCCGTCGCGATGGTTCTGGATGCGGCGCGGCAACTAGCGGATCATGTTGTGGTGGACACAGGTTTCTGCCTTGAATCAGACGAAGAGCTTAGCTTCGACACTATGGCTCCGCGTCGGAATGCCGCCACCCTGCGGAGCTTGGAAATGGCTGATGTTGTGTTTGCCGTTGGTTCCGCCGACGCGATTGGAGTGCCACGTTTGGTACGGGGACTGGCGGAGCTTGAGGCTGCGGTCCCGGAGGTATCTCCCCGGGTCGTGTTGAACAAGGTGAAGCGCTCGGCAGTTGGCCATTCGCCCCGGCAACAACTGGACGATGCGTGGGACCGATACGGCCCCGGAGTGGGCGTGGATGCCTACCTTCCTGCTGACCCCGTGGCATGTGACGCGGCTTTACTCACGGGTTCAGTATTACTGGAAGTAGCACCCGACTCGCCCCTGCGAAAGGCCATAGTAGGGCTGGTCTGTGCACCTGTCCAGCAAAAACAGGATTCCTTTGGCCGAACTATCAGAGCTTTGCGTCTGCCAAAGCGCTAGGCTCGCCATGTGGGCTGCAGAGTCGCAGCAATCAACATGTGATGGAGGCGTTTGTCGATGTCGTCAGGATCCAGCGTGGAGGATCGGTCCGATGCAGCAGTTGTCCGTGAAGGGTTCTTCGGTGACTACTATGAACACCTTGCAGAGGAGGATTCACGTGCGTATTCGCCCGAACTCTTGATTGCGCGGGCTACAAAGCACAGGGACATCGCCCAGTCCCGTCTACCTGGGAATGCCGTCGTCAAAATCGCCGGTGAGCCCGAGCGAAGTGTCGTTTACATCGTCACTGACGATATGCCGTTTCTGGTCGACTCCGTCAATGCAGAGCTTGTTCGCCAGAACTGCGCCATCCGGCTGGTCATGCACCCTCTGTTCGTGGTCACCCGTGATCGCAAATCCGGCGAGCTCACCAGTATCTCCAGGGTCCCCTCCAATGTCGGCATTTCCAGTGGCGACACCGCAGCACTCCCCAGCGTGGCCCATCTGCTGGGCGATGGCGATAACGCTTCCCACATGGAGTCATGGATCGCGGTTGAAATTGACCGGATAGGTGACGACGCGCGGGAAGAATTGATCGCAGGGCTCCAACGTGTCCTCGGCGACGTCAGGGCGGCAGTAGAGGACTGGCCCAAGATGCGCAGCAAGGCGCTCGAGCTGGCCGAGGCATTGGGTGGCGTGACGCACCCCGAGCAAGTGGCTGAGCTCAGGCAGGCACAAGACCTTTTGCGTTGGCTGGACAACGGAAACTTCACGTTCCTGGGCTACCGCGAATACGACCTTGTGGATGAAAACGGTGAGGACGTTCTTCAGCTCCGGGAAGACAGCGGCCTGGGCCTCCTGCGTGCCGGAGACACCACGCGTCAAGTCCAGCACCTCACGGATGCGGGCCGGAAGCGTGCAAGGGAAAAGCGTGCTTTGGTGATCACCAAGGCCAATTCGCGCTCCACTGTGCACCGACCCGCCTATCTCGACTACATCGGCGTCAAGAGCTTTGATGCGTTGGGCAACGTCAACGGGGAACGCCGCTTCATCGGCCTCTTCGCCACGAGTGCATACACCGGATCCGTGCGCAGCATCCCGATTGTTCGGGACAAGGTGGACGCTGTTCTTCGTAACGCCGGCTTCCCCATTGACTCCCACTCCGGCAAGGACCTTCTGGGAATCCTCGAAACGTATCCCCGCGACGAACTCTTCCAGATCGAGATTCCGGACCTTGCCTCCACGGCCACCGGAATTCAACGGCTCCAGGAACGCCGGCGGACCAAGCTGTTCTTGCGCCCGGACATTTACGGCCGCTTCATGTCCGCAGTGGTCTACCTGCCTCGTGACCGTTACACCACCAGTGTTCGTCTCCGAATCGAGCAGGAGCTTCGCGAAACGTTCCATGCCGAGAGCATCGACTACGAGGCCCGGATCACTGAATCTGCCTTGGCCCGTGTTTTCTTCAGGATCAGGTTGCCCCGCACAGCTGAACTGGCGGAAGTGGACGTAAAAGAGTTGGAACAACGTCTGATGCGCGCCTCCAGATCGTGGAGTGAAGGTATCTCAGAGGTTCTCCGCGAGCACAGGTCTTCGGCGGATGCCGACGTTTTGTCAGCACTCTGGGCCGAGGCATTCCCTGCAGGCTACCGTGTTGACTACGAAGTGGAAGACGCTCTTGAGGACATTGAGCGCTTCGAGAAATATGGAGCGGAGGCAGAGCGGGCAGGCCGGGTAACCAAGCAGATCAGGCCTGGCGTCCATGTGTATCTCCCTGAGGGCGCCGGTGAGGCCTTGGAAGAGGATGCCCGCGTCAAGCTCTACTTGATGGAGCCCAAGAGCCTCAGCCAGATCCTTCCCTACTTCCACAATCTCGGCCTTGAGGTCCTGGATGAGCGGCCCTTCGAGATTGAGACCTCGGATCACCGCGACTTCTTCCTGTACGATCTCGGACTCAAGTACCCCGTGGGTGTAGACCCGTTGGCCACGGGAGATCTCCTGAGCGATTCCTTCGGCGCAGCCATCACCGGCGCTGTCGAGTCGGACAACTTCGATCGGCTGGTACTCCGCGAAGGAATCCACTGGCGTCAAGTGGTGGTGCTCCGCGCCTACGCCAAATACATGCGGCAGATGGGCAACACCAACTCCTTTGGGTTCATCGCCGATACGCTGCTTGGCAATCCTGATGTTGCGCGGGGGCTCAACGAACTCTTCTCCGCGCGGTTCGATCCCACAGTTGCTGAAGAGCAGCGGCCCGAGCGCCAAGCTGCAGCCCGGGCAGCCCTTGCGGAGTCGATTGAGCAGGTGGCCACGTTGGATGCCGATCGCGTCCTGCGAACTTTCGTGAACCTTATTGAGGCGACTCTGCGGACCAATTACTACCAGAACAAGGAATACCTCAGCTTTAAGCTGGACCCCACATCGATCGATGGTCTTCCTTTCCCGCGCCCGATGTACGAGATCTGGGTCTACTCACCGAGAGTTGAAGGCGTGCACCTGCGGTTTGGAAAGGTAGCCCGCGGTGGCCTTCGCTGGTCCGACCGTCGGGAGGACTTCCGGACGGAGATTCTGGGACTCGTCAAGGCTCAGACCGTCAAGAATGCCGTCATCGTCCCCACAGGTGCCAAGGGTGGCTTCTTCGCCAAGAAGCTTCCCAACCCGGCCGCGGACAGGGCAGCTTGGATGGCCGAGGGAATCGAGAGCTACAAGACTTTCATTCGAGGCCTGTTGGACATTACGGACAACCTCGTTACATCAGCAGACGGCGAAAGGCTCGTGCCGCCGTCGGACGTTGTCCGGCACGACGGCGACGATTCCTACCTCGTGGTGGCAGCAGACAAGGGCACGGCAACGTTCTCCGACACCGCTAACGGATTGGCGGCCGAATACGGATTCTGGCTTGGTGACGCGTTTGCCTCGGGCGGGTCGGTGGGCTACGACCACAAGGCTATGGGCATCACCGCGCGCGGGGCGTGGGAATCAGTCAAGAGGCATTTCAGCGAGCTTGACCTCGACACCCAGACCGAGGAATTCACAGTAGTTGGCGTCGGCGACATGTCCGGTGACGTCTTCGGCAATGGCATGCTGCTTTCCCGCCATATCCGGCTGCTCGCCGCCTTTGACCACCGCCACATTTTCCTTGATCCCGCACCTGATGCGTCCTCATCGTTTGACGAGCGCCAAAGGCTCTTCGAACTGCCCCGGTCTTCCTGGGACGACTATGACCGGTCGCTGATCAGCGAAGGCGGCGGCGTTTACCCCCGTCAGGCTAAGACCATCCCGGTCTCGGAGCAGGTACGCAAGGCGTTGGGTCTGCCCGAAGGAACGACGCAGCTAAGCCCGCCGGAGCTTCTCCGCGCGATTTTGCTGGCGCCGGCTGACCTTCTCTACAACGGTGGTATCGGCACTTACGTCAAGGCCAGCACTGAAACGCATGCTGCCGTGGGCGACAAAGCAAATGACGCTATCCGCGTGGACGGCCGGGATCTGAGGGTCAAGGTTGTTGGCGAAGGTGGAAACCTGGGCCTGACGCAAAGGGGCCGCATCGAAGCCGCATTGCAAGGCGTCATCCTGAATACTGACGCAATCGATAACTCTGCCGGCGTGGACTGCTCCGACCATGAGGTCAACATCAAGATCTTCGTTGACCGGATGGTAGCGGCCGGCAAGCTTGACGCGGCGGAAAGGGCCGGCTTCCTGGCCGATATGACCGATGAGGTGGGACGGCTTGTCCTGCAAGACAACATTGACCAGAACATTTTGCTTCTGAACGACCGCACACGGGTCGCGGACTGGAGCCCAAGCTACGAGCGGCTCATGGACTGGCTGGAGAAGTCCGCCGATCTCAAGCGCGATCTGGAAGCACTTCCCACCACAGAGACTCTCCGGTCCAGGCTGGAACAGGGGCAGGGTCTTACGTCTCCCGAACTTGCGGTCCTGGCCGCATACGCAAAGATCGAACTGGCTGCAGCGTTGCGGGATAGCAACCTTGCCGATGATCCGTGGTTTGCGGACACTATTCGTGACTATTTCCCGAAACAGCTGCGGGAGAAATTCGACGCTGAGCTGGATACGCACCCGCTGCGGCGCGAGATCATCGCCACAGTAGTTGCCAACGACATCATCAACCTGGGCGGCATCACATTCGCTTTCCGGGCCATTGAGGAAACCTCGGCCAACGAGGTAGCCGTTGCCAAAGCCTTCGTTGCGCTGCGTGAAATCTACGATCTTGATCCGATGGTGGCCGAGCTGAATGCGCTTCCCGCATCATTCCCGACTGAACACTGGAGTGAAGTCCATTTGGACATCCGGCGGTTGCTGGACCGGGCAGTGCGTTGGGTGCTGGGGCAAGGGATGGCGTCGCAGCCTATTTCGGACGTAGTGGAATCCTTCAAGCCCTTGTTGGCCCCACTGAGGGCCAAGCTTCTGGACTACCTTCGGGGTGAGGACAAGGTCCGCATTTCGGGCTGGTTGGACAAAGCCCGTGGCTGGGAACTTCCGGACCACCTCGCGAAAAGGTGGGCGGAGTTGTTCGAAAGTTACGCGCTTTTGGACATCGCGCGAATCGCCGAGACCGGAAGCGAAGGCGTCGAGGATGTAGCGCACGTTTACTACACGGTGTTCAACCGCTTCCACGTGGATTCACTTCTGGAACGCATCAGTTCCCTGCCCCGCGATGACCGCTGGCAGGCCCTGGCACGGGCAGCCCTTCGCGACGACTTGTACTCCACAGTGGCTGACATGACGACGTCGGTCCTTGAGTCGACGGAGTCCGGCACCGTGGCTGAAGAACGCCTTAAGGCCTGGGAAGGGCAAAATGCTGAGCAGCTGGCACGCGCCAAGACCATGTTTGACGAGGTCAACGCGCTGGAAGCCGACGACATGGCCTCACTGTCGGTAGCATTAAGGCTCTTGAGGTCAATCGTTCGACGCTAGGGTCAGTCCCGGCGTCGCAAATGGAGGTGCAGTGGCAATCTTTACAGACCCCATCAGGGAACACGCTGATTTCGGGCCTGGGGATGCCGAATGGCTGCACCTCCTCGTCGGCGACTGGCAAATGGTCGCTGACTTGGCTTTCGCGGACCTCGCTTTGTGGTTTCCGCACCCGGAATTTGGCTACATCGCCCTCGCCCACGTCCGTCCGTCGACATCGCATACGGTGTTCCACGCGGACTTCGTGGGTGAGGGCATACGCTCGGATCTGCGCCCCCTAGTGGATAAGGCGTGGAACAGCCGGTCGATTGAACGTTCCAGCGAAACGAGTTGGAGCAGCGAGATGGCACTCCGGGTAGAGGCTGTGCCGATGGTGCGCAACGGCCGGACTCTGGCGGTTGTGACATCGCATATGGACTTGTCCAGTTCACGCATGCCATCGAGGCTGGAACTCACCTATCGCCAGTGCGCCTATGACCTCCTGCGGATGGGTACGTTGGGACTATGGCCCGACTTTGCCTCCCCAACGGGCTCGCGTCGCGGAGCACCTCGAGTCGGCGACGGCCTCATCCGACTCGACGCCGAAGGCATCGTCCAATACGCCAGCCCCAATGGCGTTTCCGCTTTCCGTCGACTCGGCGAAGTTGAGTCCTTGGAAGGCCGTTCTTTGGCGGAGGTGACGGCCGGCCTTCTGAAGGACCGGCGCATGGTGGATGAAACGCTGCCCTTGGTGGTCACGGGGCGCATGCCTTGGCGCAGCGAAATTGAGTCCAGGGGTGTCAGCCTTTCACTCCGAGCCATCCCTTTGCGCGATGAGCAGCACCGCTTCGGAGCCCTTGTCCTGTGCCGCGACGTCTCTGAATTGCGTCGCAGGGAAATGGAACTTGTTACCAAGGACGCCACGATCCGGGAAATCCATCACAGGGTCAAGAACAATCTTCAGACGGTGGCAGCCCTTCTGCGAATGCAATCACGGCGAATGGTCAGCGACGAAGCCAAGCAGGGCCTCGAGCAAGCGATGAGGCGCGTAGCCACCATTGCCCTCGTTCATGAAACTCTTTCTCAGGGGCTGACGCAGAGCGTCGACTTCGACGAACTGATCGGGCGCCAGTTCCGGCTTTCTGCGGAAGTAGCCTCCCCGTCCCAACAGGTGCGGACGGAACGCTCAGGAATGTTCGGCGAATTGCCCAGCGATTTCGCCACTCCGCTGGCTTTGGTCATCAACGAACTGGTCACCAACGCTGTTGAGCACGGACTCGAGGGGCGGACAGGAACCGTATGGCTCCTGGCCGACAGGGCAGAAGGGGACGGAGACGACGAATTCCTAACTGTGACTATTGCAGACGACGGCGTTGGACTGCCTGACGGCCAATACACCGAGGGTCTGGGCTTGCAGATTGTTCGCACACTCGTGACAAGCGAACTTGGAGGGTCCATCCAGTGGATCCCGCGCGAAGGGGGCGGAACCGCCGTCGAAATCGTCCTCAACCTTGCCAGGGCTTAGCCCCCGAGGGCAGGAGACTGACTCCCGGGGGCGGGAGTCAACGAGAAGCGCGAATAAGCCAACGAAAAGGCCGCGGACCAAACGGTCCGCGGCCTTTTTCGGTCCGTGGGTTAGGAAGCGCGACGTGCGCGTGCAGCGCGGCGCTTGAGCGCGCGTCGTTCGTCTTCACTCATGCCGCCCCAAACACCGGCGTCCTGTCCGGATTCCAAGGCCCACTGAAGGCAAGTGTCCACAACGGGGCAGCGGCGGCAGACGCTCTTGGCTTCCTCGATCTGCAGAAGTGCTGGTCCCGTGTTGCCGACTGGGAAGAAGAGCTCCGGGTCCTTGTCGAGGCAGGCTGCGCGATTACGCCAATCCATGCTGATCAGTCACTCCATTCGTGAGAACTAGAAGGGCCTTTTGTGAAAACATTCACGAGAGGCTCCAAAGGAAAGGGGCCCGCATGGGCCCCCTTGGTCGTCTGAGTCAAGCGTTTCATGTTAACGCCTTGTAAACAAGGGGTGTTAGTGGTCGAAATGCTCGGAATCCGTGAGCGATGCATCACATCAGCCGCCAGTGCCCTCACTGCTAGATGACTATGTCCGGTAGTGTGCCAGTGTGTCAAGACCTCCCGAAAACCCAGCCCAGCCCGTGTCCGGCCCGGACGGTAGCGATGATTCCGGCGCGACCGGGAACAACGCTTCAAGCTCATCTGGCGTAGCTCGACCGCCGTTGGGAATTGTGATCATTTCAGTGGTTGTACTGCTCGAAGCACTAGCTCTCCTCGGTGCCGCCGCATGGTACGCATATGAACTGCTGCGTGGTGCTCCTGTACTGACTTTTTGGGGGGCAGTTTTCACTCTAGGGCTTTTGCTGGCCTTCTCCGTCTGGTTATTCGCCGTAGGCCACTTCCTCTACCGTGGCTATAGGTGGACGCGGGCGGCTGCGCTCGTGGCCCAGTTGTTTGTCCTCACCATCGGCTTTCCCACCATGACCGGCGGGCTGGTGTGGCAGGGACTGGCAATGTTGCTCCCGGCACTGGCTGCGATCGTCTTCCTATTTCAGAAGGATGTTGTGGCTTATGCCTCACGGACCGGGGGAGCGTCCGCGGCACTGTGATGACCGGCGGCCCCTTCCGGTGCGGCGTGCTTACGGCTTCAATGGATTTTGCCAGACGGCGGAAAACCTGAAGTGAAGACGCCCTGAAAGGGGATTATCTGCTGCCCGTTGACCAGAAACCCGCGCCCTGGACGCCCGGCGCGATCGGCCTCAAGCCGGACGCCAAGGAGATCTCCGTCGTGGGGTGTCCCGGGCGCCAACACCAATCCCATGCTGGAAGCCTGCGCTTCCTTAGCGAACGGCAGATGTAAAAGCAGGGACGGCCCAGGTGTCGCTGTCATGATGATGCCGCGGACTTTTCCGACCAAGCCAGCCAAAGCCTGGCGCCCTTGGGCATCCAGTGTCTCCGCGTCGTCCACCAGCAGAATGCTGTTGGCGGAAAAGCTACCCGCTGCAGCCTTGCGCGCGACCGAAAGCCAAAAAGTCCCAGCCGTCGACGCGTCCGGCGGGTATACCCACGGAAACGAAGGGTTGAGAGCAGGCAGTGACGCCAAGGTGGAGCTCTTTCCAGATCGTGGCGTGCCAAGGATAGTGCTGACCCCATTTTCGCGGAGAGGCATGGACACAGGGTCGGCTTCATCTCCGCCGACGCCGATCCATAGCGGGCCCTGCAAATGACCGTAGGCGGCTTGTGCGCTCTCCGGGCGGGCTATAGCCGCGACGCCGAATCCGCCCGGCACTTCCCGTGCGCGTAAGGCGGCCACTAGGGCCTGAAGGTCCCTGACGTGAAGAAGGTCGGGGAGTGGTCGCACCCTAAAAGGCGGTTCGGAAGGCTCGAGATCATCGAACGGCCAGCGCCCGTTGGACGGAGCCTCGCGAAACTGAGCCACGGTTCCGTCTTCTTTGGCAAACTTTCCCATGACGACGGCCCTCCCGGGATGTGATTGCACATCCGGGAGCCGCGGCCAGTGGAACCGCGACTCTTCGGTGGATCCCAAAGGGAAATACGCGCGGTTCTGTATTGCAGCAAAAAAGCGCGAGCTGACAAGTTCCCTTTCCCCTGAAATGAGAACAGTGACGCCAAGGGAACCACCGTCCCTGACGATGTCCTGCAGGATTCCTTCTGCGTATCCGAAGGGCCCGCTCCGGATTGCTGCAGCCCACGAGCACCAACCGGCCACGATCAAGACCAAGGGTGAATTGCCTGCCTCGAAGACACCAGCGCTTCGTCGACGTTCCATTTCTTCGGCCAGGCGTTTCAAGACCCGCGTGGCCAAGGGCAATTGGTGCAGGCCCACCACGGCGCCAATCCGGCCCTCAGCACCAAGGTGCCCAAGCGCGCCCGTCGCATCAAGGATATAGACGTAGGGTTGGGGTCTCCGGGTAGCAAGCATCGCGGACGCAGCGATGAAAGACTCCCGCATGCCACTGGAGTCGCTGCCTATCATTGCCAGATGTCCGTCTTCGGAAGGCGACCACACCAGCGGTTCCACAACTTGGTGCAGTGGCCTATCGATCATCGCCAAGGGGCCGACTGTCCAACGGTCCTGCTCATCGGACCCATCTCCTTCATCAACAAGAAGCTGTTCGTGCCACGGAATTGATGTGGTCAGTGGCGCCGCAATCGGACGCCGGGGGAAGGGTTCGCCTAGTACCCGCCAAGCCTCGCGGACTATTGAGACGACCCCATCGGGACCGGTATTCGGGGGAGAGCCTTGCTCATTGGCCGCATACCGCACGTCGGAATGCTGTAAGGCCCGCGAAGCCGATTGCACGGCCTGCTGCGAACCATTAGGTCCTGCGCCGGATGCTTCACTGTCGGGGGAGAACGCGAGAGAGGCTGTCTGGAATTCTTCGGGGCTACTCGAAGCTTTGGCAAGGTATGCCCGCCCCGGAGTCTCTACCCGTATGGAGGCGGCGGCCTTCGTATTGATGATGTCCATGGACTCTGCTTCCGTTTGCACTCGCATGGCTATGCTGGACGTCACATTTGCCCGGATATCTGCGGTGAGTGCTCCCTGCGGCCTCTGCGTAGCCATCACTAAGTGAATGCCCAGTGACCGCCCGATAGTCGCGATACGCATTAACTCACGGAGTGTGTTTGGGGTCTCGTCCACCAGGACCCGGAATTCATCAATCACGAGGACCAGATACGGGATATTTGGGTCGGTGACGGAGCCCGCTTGCCGATACTGGGCAAGATCAGACACGTTGGCGGCAGCGAACAGCTCCTCGCGGTACCGGATCTCTCCGCGCAGTGAAACAAGAGCGCGATCCACATGGTGCCTGCTGAGGTCTGTCAGGAGCCCGACGCAGTGCGGAAGCCGAGCAAGTGGTTGCAGTCCCGACCCGCCCTTGAAATCCAGGAACAGGAAAGTTGTGTGATCCGGAGAATGGCTCAACGCGATGGAAGACACCAGCGTCCTCAGGAGCTCGGATTTACCTGCGCCGGTGGTTCCGGCAACCAGAAGGTGGGGGCCGTCGAGCCTGAAGTCAAAGGTCACTGGGCCGCTGTTACCTTTACCCAGCGTCGCGATTGGCCCGTTTCGCCCGGACGTCTCGGTCCACTTACGAAGTACCCTGCGTTGCCCGTGGGGAAGCAACTCAGCCAATGAACACTCCTCCGGAATCACTGCGCCCTGCCCCGGGTCTTCAGCGAGGGACGTGGCGGAGGACTTACGGCAGAACCTGTCGAAAACTTGCGCTGACACCAGGTCCGGTACAAACGATCGGCGCTCGCCATCCGTCTCCACATAGCCGGCACTTCCCGAGGGTGAAATTTCAACCACCACCGCCGAACGTTGTAACGAAACGCAGCAATGTAGCACCTGCCACCCGGAGGATCGTGCGGCTTTCAGGAGGGATGACCATAATTCCGCGTCATCAGGTAGGAAATCATCGACCATGAAGAGCCTGCCGCCCATCTTCCCGCTTCCGCGGTGCAGGGCGGCAAGGACGGTTTCCGGGCTGATTGCCAGCGTAACGCGGGGGAGAAACCGGGCACTCAGTGGCAACCTTCCCGCTCGTCCAAAAACAACGACAGGCGTTTCCGCGGCAGCGGGGAAACTGGCTAGCTGCATCAATAGGAAACGAAGCAAGCCATCTGTATGGTCCGGCTGTCCGCACAGCGCCACTTCGGGATACCTGGGGTCCAACGTTATCGCCGCCGCCCCAATGGTGGGCTGCCGAAAGTCTGGATCATCAGGAGTCAGTCGAATGTTTGCCACTGTTTGAGTGACTCCGATACGAAGCCATACATCTGGCCCATGTGCGTGGGATTCTGCCGCCGAAGCCGCAGGCCGGGTGACGGCTGGATCTCTTGTGGCAGGTTCCATTGCCAGTTGTTCCACAGGGGAGGGGTGATGAACTGCCAAAACCAACTCGGCGGCCGATGGCGAGCATCGGTGTCGGCGTTCAACGTCGTCCTGGACGGCGCGCGATATGGCCAGTTTGCCGGCCAGCCGCCCTTTCCGCCCTGCGATCAACGGGACGAGAATGCTCATTGCTGAAATGGCGGTGAACCCCAAATACATCCACATCCCCGTAGCCAGGGAGAGGCCGATTCCCGCTACCAAGGGCAGGCCGGCAGCCAAGGCCATGGCCCGGCGATTTCCTTGGCGGCGGGTATGGCGTACTTCCAGCGGTTCTTCAATCGACAGCCCTGCGTCGACGGATATAGGTGGGTAAGAACCGCCGTCCATGGCGACTGTGAAGGTGGAGTTGCCACATCGCACCGTTGATGAGGAAGAGAGCAAAGTGCGATTGGTGGACCGATCGTCCACGAACACCGGATTCGCACCGCTTACCGCCCTCACCGCGAGAGCTGTACTGGATACTTCCAAAATGGCGTGTTCCCTGGACATCGCGGGATCAGACACAGGAATGTCCGGCGACGCCCTTCCGATTCGGTATCGGCCACGGTGAATCCGGAAGATGGAACCCGCTCCGGGGCCTGTGTGGGTAAGCAGCATCAGGGACCTAAACAGGATCCTCCCTCCTCGATGAGGCGGAGCATCATCCACAAGGACGGCCCCTGTGATGAGAGGCGGTTGTCCCACCGTCAGAGAGCTAAGGAGGCGTCCGCCGACGGACAGGACGCCTGTCCCACGCGCGTCGGTGAGAAGTTGCTGCACCCGCGTACCGGATGCGCCCACCGGGACGGCGATGCTTAGTTCTTCAGGCTCCGCCGTTTCAGCAGCACCAGGGGCGCGTACCAAGGTGCACTCCAAGGCCATGGCTCTCCCTCTACGTCGTGGCGGTGATCAAGTGTGGGGTTGATACGAATCACGCTACGGCCCCGCGAACTCAAGCGCGGGGGCTGTTGTGGCCTATGTGGACAACTTTTGCAAAGCCCGTCGACGCGCATCCTTGACACCGCGGCTTGGTGTCTCAGCTAAGATGAATCTCGTTGTCGCGTGTGCTCAATGAGGAAGGACCTTCACCGGTGATAGTGGTTGCGGAGAGCGCCGATGTTTCAGACAAGGCGGTAATTGGTGATGGATCAAAGATTTGGCATCTGGCCCAAGTCCGCGAGCAGGCCGAATTGGGCGTCAATTGCATCGTAGGACGCGGAGCTTATATTGGCACCGGGGTCAAGATGGGGGACAACTGCAAAGTTCAGAATTATGCACTTGTCTACGAGCCCGCGGTACTGGAGGCCGGCGTCTTTATCGGCCCGGCCGTGGTACTCACAAACGATACTTACCCCCGGGCGGTTAGCCCGGATGGCGGCTTGAAGAGCGCTCACGACTGGGAGCCCGTTGGCGTCACCATTCGTGAAGGAGCATCAATCGGTGCCCGCGCCGTCTGCGTCGCACCAGTGACCATTGGTCGATGGGCAACAGTGGCTGCTGGTGCTGTTGTCGCCAAAGACGTCCCTGATTTTGCCCTGATGGTCGGAGTCCCGGCCAAACGCCATGGTTGGGTCGGTAAAGCTGGTTTCCCGCTGCAGCGCAGTGGTGAGAACTGGGTATGCCCGGAGACCGGCGCCACATATGTTGAACAGAACGAGACCCTTCGAGAGGTAGAGGCATGAGCCCCGAATTCATTCCCCCCGCTAAGCCCATCATCGGTGATGACGAGCGCAAGGCAGTAGAGGCCGTCCTGGCCTCCGGCCAACTCGCACAGGGTACGGAGGTTGCGTCCTTTGAGCAGGAGTTCTCGCAGGTCCTCCTCGATGGCAGGGCTGCCGTGGCGGTCAACTCCGGCACTTCCGGTCTGCACCTCGGCCTGTTGGCTGCAGGCATCGGCCCCGGCGACGAAGTAATTGTTCCGTCGTTCACTTTTGCTGCCACCGCCAACTCCGTGGCTTTGACCGGTGCGACTCCTGTCTTCGCTGACGTGGACCTGGATCACTACACCCTTGATCCCGCCTCCGTTGAATCTAAAATCACGGACCGCACGGCTGCCATCATGCCCGTTCACCTCTACGGCCACCCCTTTGACGTAGACGGAATCGGCGCGGTCGCTTCCAAGCACGGCGTGAAGGTATTCGAAGACGCAGCCCAGGCACACGGTGCGGCAGTCAACGGCCGGAAGGTGGGTACCTTCGGTGACTTCGCTATGTTCAGCCTGTACCCCACCAAGAACATGACCTCCGGCGAAGGTGGCATGGTCAGCACCGGCCTGCCCGACGTCGAGCGTCGACTCCGGCTGCTTCGCAACCAGGGCATGGAGCGCCAGTACGAAAATGAGCTTGTTGGCTTCAACGCGCGAATGACCAACATCCACGCTGCAATCGGTCGAGTGCAGCTGACCAAAATCAATGCCTGGACCAAGACCCGTCAGGAGAACGCTGCCTTCTTCGACGCCAACATCGAGGGTGTTGTCACTCCCAAGGTGTCTGAGGGCTACGAGCACGTGTACCACCAGTACACCATTCGCATTGCTGAGGACCGTGATGGATTCGCCAAGGCACTGCGTGAGGAATACAACGTTGGCTGTGGCGTGTACTACCCCATCCCCAACCACCGCCTCGCACCTTTCCAGACTTCAGATGACCTGCCCGTCACTGAGGAAGCCGCGGCCAGTGTGTTGTCGCTCCCGGTGCATCCTTCGTTGAGCCAGGACGACCTTGACCGCATCGTTTCCGCGGTCAACGCCATTGCGAAGGCAGGCAGCTAGTGGCAAATCTGCGCGCAGGCCTCATCGGGCTGGGGATGATGGGCCGCCACCACGCCCGCGTTATTCGCGAGCTTGAAGGCGTGGACCTCGTCGCCGTCGCTGATTCCTTCGGTGATCCTCACAACGTAGCCAGTGGGCTTGAGGTTTGCAGCTCGGTTGAACAGCTCATCGAGCAGGGTATCGACATGGCTGTAGCCGCGGTGCCTACTGTGCTGCACGAAGAAGTGGCGCTGCAATTGGCGGAAGCCGGAGTGCACTGCTTGGTGGAGAAGCCCATAGCCAACGACTCCGAGTCAGGCCGACGAATTGCCGAGGCTTTCGACTCACGGGGATTGATCGGCGCGGTAGGTCACATTGAGCGGTTCAACCCGTCTTTGCAAAGCCTCCGCGAACGGCTCGGCAACGGTGACCTCGGCGAGGTCTACCAAATTTCGACCCGTCGTCAGGGGCCGTTCCCGTCCCGCATCGCCGATGTCGGTGTGGTCAAGGACCTCGCAACTCACGACATCGACCTCACGGCTTGGCTTGCGCAAAGCAATTTCGTGAACGTCGTGGCACACACTACGTCCAGGAGCGGGCGCGAGCACGAGGACATGGTCACCGCTATTGGCCACCTCAAGAGCGGTGTAGTCACCAACCACATCGTCAACTGGTTGTCGCCCATGAAGGAGCGCACAACTGTGGTTTTGGGTGAGCGGGGTGCTTACATCGCGGATACCATCTCGGCTGACCTGACCTTCATCGAGAACGGCACCTTCCAGACCGATTGGGACTCCGTCGCGGCATTCCGTGGTGTTTCCGAGGGCTCGTCAACGCGTTTTGCCCTGGCAAAGCGCGAACCGCTCAAGATGGAGCACGAGGCATTCCGTGACGCTGTGCTCGGGAAGTCCATGAACATTGTCACAATGGCCGAAGGGCTTGAGACACTTCGAGTTGCTGAGGCGGTACTGGAGTCTGCAAATACGGGCTCCGTGATCTCGCTCTAGCGTTGTTCTTTTTGCAGTATTGAACGGGAGGCTGCCTGAGGGCCGAGCCTCCCGTTCGTTTTTTCCGGACAATTGCTGCCTTGCTGCCACGTACCGCCGAATCGGGGAACGATCGTAACGTCGGGTAGCCTTGACAAGTAGACGTGGGCATTTCTGTGCCCGCACGCCAATACACAGGAGAGTTTGTGAACGCTGATCTCGTCGTCGTCGGCTCGGGTTTCTTTGGCCTGACCATTGCAGAACGCGCCGCTACCGAGTTGGGGCTGAAGGTTGCGGTGCTCGATCGCCGCCACCATATTGGTGGAAACGCCTACAGCGAGAATGAGGCGCAGACCGGAATCGAGGTTCACCGCTACGGTGCACACCTCTTCCACACCTCGAATGAACGTGTATGGGAGTACGTGAACAGGTTCACCAAGTTCACGAGCTACCAGCACAAGGTTTACACCAGCCACAAGGGCGAGGTGTACCCCATGCCCATTAACCTGGGCACCATCAATCAGTTCTTCCGTTCGGCCATGAGCCCCACGGAAGCGAAGGCTCTCATCGCCGAGCAGGCTGGCGAACTGGCGGGCACCGATCCCCAGAACCTCAATGACAAGGGCATCCAACTCATTGGCCGTCCCCTGTACGAGGCTTTCATCAAGCACTACACGGGCAAGCAGTGGCAGACTGACCCGAAAGACCTGCCGGCAGAGATCATCTCGCGGCTTCCCGTGCGTTACAACTATGACAACCGGTACTTCAACGACACCTACGAAGGTCTCCCGGTAGACGGCTACACCGCTTGGATTGAGCGCATGGCAGATCACCCGAACATTGAGGTTGTCCTGAACACGGACTTCTTCGACGACGGCGAGTACGGTCGGTCATCTGTCCTCGGTCAGGTGCCGGTCATCTACACGGGTCCGGTGGACAGGTACTTCGACTACACCGAAGGTGATCTCTCGTGGCGCACCATCGATCTCGAAGAAGAGGTACTGCCGATCGAGGACTTCCAAGGCTGTTCAGTCATGAACTACCCGGACGCTGACGCCGCGTTCACGCGCATCCACGAGTTCCGTCACTTCCACCCTGAGCGCGACTACACCAAGGACGCCACCGTCATCATGCGTGAGTTCTCGCGCTTTGCTGAGAAGGGCGACGAGCCTTACTACCCCGTAAACACCTCTGATGACCGTCAGAAGCTCCTGGCGTACCGTGACCTCGCCAAGGGCGAGAAATCGGTTCTGTTTGGTGGCCGTCTTGGAACGTACAAGTACCTCGACATGCACATGGCCATCGGTTCGGCTTTGTCCATGTACGACAACAAGATCAAGCCGCACTTTACCGGCGGCGCCAAGCTTGAAAGCGGGGGAGTGGACGCATGACCGCTACAACAAACGAAAGCCAGGAGATCTCCATGACGGGCACTACTGCCGCTGAAACCCCGGCACCGACGGAAGAGAACCTGCGGATTGTCCAGCGCGTAATTTTCCCCGCCAACCGTGACCTCGACACTCTGCCGCTCTACGTGGATCCTGACACCAACAAGGTCCAGAGGAGCGGCGGAAATACAGATGTACAGGCCATCGGCATGGCACGGAAGCTCCACCCCGAAGACATCCTGGGCCGCGGCTCCGTCCAGGTCCGCCGTGGGGAGCGCCTTTCATTCGGGTCTTACTTCAACGCTTTCCCTGCCAGCTACTGGCGCAAGTGGACTATCGCTACCAAGACCGTTCTTCACATCGAAACCGAGGGCGAAGGAACGGTCATCGTGTACCGTTCCAACGCTCGTGGTGCGGCCCAGCGTGTTGATTCGATTTTAGTGGAGGGCTCGTCCACTAATGATTTCGAGCTGACATTGGCTCCCTTCGGCGACGGCGGCTGGTACTGGTTTGATCTCATTGCCGGCGGCGACGGCATGACGCTCAAGAGCGCTCATTGGGCCGTCCCTGATGAGGGTCGCGCGCAAGGCCGCGTCACGCTCGGCGTCACAACGTTCAATCGCGCCGATTACTGCCTCGAGACCATCAAGTCCATCGATGCCGACGCGGGTCTCCGGGAAATCCTTGCCGAGCTCATCATCGTGGATCAGGGCAACAAGAAGGTAGCTGACGAAGCTGGCTTCGACACCGTTGCAGAGTCCATGGGTGATCAACTCCGGATCATCAACCAGGGTAACCTGGGCGGCTCTGGCGGCTTTGCCCGGAACATGTACGAAATGGTTGTTTCTGACAAGAGCGACTACGTCATGCTGCTGGACGACGACATCGAGCTGGAAACAGAGGGAGTCATGCGTGCGGTGGCGTTTGCCGACCTCTGCCGCAAGCCGACCATTGTTGGCGGCCACATGTTCGACATGTACAACAAGTCGGTCCTGCACGCCTACTCAGAGGTCGTCAACTTCTACCGGTTCCTCTGGGGCCCGGTGGAAGGGCTCGGTAATCACGACTTCTCCAATGCAGGTCTGCGCTCTACGCCTCAGCTTCACCGTCGCTGGGATGCAGACTACAACGGCTGGTGGATGTGCCTTATCCCCAAGACGGTTGTGGAGACCATTGGCCTGTCCCTCCCGGTGTTCATCAAGTGGGACGACGCGGAGTATTCCCTCCGCGGCCGCGCAGCCGGCTTCCCAACAGTTACCCTCCCCGGGGCGGCAGTATGGCATGTCTCTTGGGCCGATAAGGACGACTCCGTGGACTGGCAGGCCTACTACCACGAACGCAATCGTCTCATCGCGACCCTCTTGCATTCGCCGTTCCCCAAGGGCGGACGCATCTTGCGGGAGAGCCTGAACACGGACGTCAAGCACCTGGTGTCAATGCAGTATTACCCCGAGCAGGCCCGCGTGATGGCGCTCCGGGATGTACTTGCCGGACCGGGCAATCTGCACGAGCAACTGCCCACCACCATGCCTCAGCTCCGTGCCATGCGCGAGGAATTCCAGGACTCCCAGGTCAAGACGGACCCCGCTGCGTTCCCGGAAGTTTTCCGCAAGCGTCCTCCGAAGAAGCCGCAATCCTACAAGCAGCCCGGGGCGCTGGGCCTGCTTCCCTGGGCCGTGAAGACTGTCCTCAAGCAGACGCTTGCACCTGTCCGCGATACCGCCAAGGCCAACCCTGAAGCGCATGTAGCTCATCAGGATGGCAAATGGTGGAGCTTGGCGCACTTGGACAGTGCCGTTGTGTCGAACGCGGACGGCACAGGGGCTTCCTGGCATTTGCGGGATCCCAAGATGGCCCGGCAGCTGCTGGTGGAATCCGCCAGGCTCCATGCGCAGCTCTTCTCCAACTGGGAGACACTTCGGGCCCAGTACCAGGAGGCGCTTCCTGAGATTACTTCCATGGAATCGTGGCGGAAAACCTTCGAAGCCTCGGAGCCCAGCAAGTAGCGATGACGACTTCCACTGATACCTATGCTGTTCCCGGGGTAGGAGCGGGGCTGCTGGATGTTTACCGGCGCCGCTATCTCCTCAAATTGATCGTGCGTAAGGAACTCCGTGTGAGGTACCGGGGTTCTGTCCTGGGCCTTGCCTGGTCCTACGTCAAACCTCTGGTTCAGTACGTTGTGCTGTTCTTCGCTTTGGGGATTGTGCTTCGCGTAGGGGATCAGATTCCCAATTACGCGCTGTACATGTTCTCCGGCGTCATCGTCATCAATTTCTTCTCGGAAGCGTTCTCGAATGCCACGAGATCAATCGTGTCGAATGCCGCGCTGGTCAAAAAGATCTATCTGCCAAGGGAGCTGTTCCCGGTAGCCTCTGTCTGGGTGGCAGCGGTTCATTTCCTTCCCCAACTGGTGGTCTTGTTGGCAGCTGCGCTGCTCAGCGGGTGGAAACCGGACATTATGCAGCTCATTGGAGCTGCTCTGGGCTTCGTCATTGTGGCAGTAACGGCGACCGGCCTGGGCCTCTTGGCCGGAGCCGTCAATGTCTTCTTCCGCGACGCTGAGAACATCGTCGACATGTTGATGATGATCGTCACGTGGACATCGCCCGTGCTTTATGACTGGACCATGATCCGCCGGCTGGCACCGCCTTGGGTGTTGTTCATCTACCAGCTCAACCCGATCACGGTGGCTGTCGAGTTGTTCCACTGGGCCTTCTGGTATCCCACTGTTGACCGTCCAGTCGAACTGCCTCCACATCTGATGTGGACGGGATTGATCGGTTTGGGCATGGCTGCCTTGTTCCTTATCATCGGCCAACTCGTCTTCCGACGACTTGAGGGCCACTTTGCGCAGGAGGTCTAGATGAGCGCCGCAATAATCGTCAAGGGCCTTAAGAAGACCTTCAATCTCCGCCATTCGCACTCCCTCAAGGAGACCCTGGTATGGCTGGTGAAGGGCCGGAAAAGCGACCTCAGCAAGAAGTTCGATGCACTCCATGACGTGAGCTTCGAGATTCAGCCAGGGGAGACCGTGGCTTTGTTGGGTTTCAACGGCTCGGGTAAATCCACGCTGTTGAAACTCATCTCCGGCGTTATCCTGCCGGACAAAGGCACAGTCCGCACGAAGGGTCGCGTTGCCGGGTTGATCGAAGTTGGCGCAGGTTTTCACCCGGACTTGTCCGGTCGCGAGAATGTCTTCCTCAATGCCGCTATCCTCGGAATGACCGAGCAGGAAATCAACGAGAAGTTCGACGAAATCGTTGCGTTCTCCGAGATAGAGCAGTTCATCGACACCGAAGTGAAGTTCTATTCCTCCGGTATGTTCCTGAGGCTTGCTTTCGCAGTAGCAGTCCACACTCAGCCCGATATCTTCTTGGTGGATGAGATTTTGGCGGTGGGCGACGAACCCTTCCAGAAGAAGTGTCTGGCTAAAATCAAGCAGCTTTCGGATGAGGGACGGACGCTGGTTGTGGTCAGCCACGACCTCGACATGATCTCGCGCATCTGCGACAGGGGAGTTGTGCTTGCCTCCGGCACGGTGCAGTTTGAAGGCCCCGCTGACCAGGCTGTGGCATGGCTTCGCGATAGCAACTAGCAGGTACTGGCTGTTTGAACCCTACGGTGGACAGTAATATGGCCACCGCACATCATCTCTGTATGATGCGCGGTGGCCTTTGTCGTATGTGAGTAGCAATAGGCGGGACCGGGGCCCCGCCCGCACTACTTAATGGCTGCTGAAGGCACCTGCCAGGGGTCCACAAAGAAGAGCGTCCGCCCCCTTTGGGGCGGACGCTCTTCTGACTTATGGGTGGCTCTACTGCCTTTCAGCCGCTTAGACAGCGACCTTCTCAGCTGAAACCGGTAAAATGTCTGCCTCTGACCGCGTGCGGCGATGCCGACGAACATAGTGGAATACCGTGAACAACAGAATGCCGAACCATGCAGCGCCCTGAGCGGCGAGACCCATGGTGAGGCCCGGCGTCGTGAACGTTACGTCCACGGATGTGGCGCCGGCCGGGACATCCACCAGTATTACTCCGGCGGGACCCTGCGTGAGCTTCTGCGGTTCGCCATCAACCGTGACGGTGTAGCCGGGCCATGCGAGACGGGCAAGCGTCAGCTTTCCCGCAGTGCCGTCTCCGGACAAGGTGATGTGTTCGTCATTGCCGTTCCTGACGGAATCCTTGACGGAGATGCCATCAGAAGCCCAGGAAACGGTGCCTGGATAGGGCAACGGGTTATCCCGCTGAAGGATGGTCCTGGTCTCATCCGAGGCCACAATTGACCAGCCCGGGGCAACGGTGAGTTGGTCAGGGGCGATCAGCGTCTTTTGGACGGACACCGTCTCGACCTGAAGAACGTCAGCCAACGTTACGTCGATTTCCCCGGAGGCCTGCTTGAACAGCTCAGTGTAGGCCAGAGGACAGGTCTCGCCCCGGTAGTTCATGCACAAGGCATTGACGTATGTTGTGAAGCTGATTCCGCTATAGCGGCCCATGCTGTTGTTGACGTCTGCATTGAGGATCTGATTGCCGTAAAGGAGGCGGCCCTCAGTGAATTCCTGGCCAGTGATCTTCATAGTGTTGAAGATCTGGATTGTGTTGCCTTTGTAGCTACTGGTGGCGTCACGGAGCGTGTCCGCATCCACGGGGGAGCCGATGCCGGCAACAGCGTTGTTAGGGATGAACTGCCTGGATTGCATGCCCAGCGTCGCGATCGTTCCCACCACCATCACTGCCGCCAGCCCCCGGTAGCCGAACCGTTTCCATCCAAGTACAGCCAACGCCACCAGAACAAGCGTCACGAACAGTGTGAAAATCTGCCATTTGCCGCCGCCGGGCACCATGGACCAGGCCCGGTAGGTCCCAAAGCCGAGGATGGCGACGGTGATGAACAACCGTTTCTTCCAGGATGAGGTCTTCAAACCGGCTGAGGCCACCACCGCGACGAGGACGATGACGCCGAGGTAGACGTATTCGATGAGTCGGATGGGCCAGCGGAAGACGAGCACCTGGGAGGGGGCAAAGGTCAGCAGGAAGTAAATGCCAGTGATGATGTAGATGCTGAATATTTGGCGCGAGCGGTTACGGAAGCTGCGGAAATCCAGCCACGGAAGCAAAGGCAGGACGAACCATGCCAAGTAACTTGAGGGAACGTTGTCTATGGGGGCCCAGAAGTTGTTGATGCGAGGCATCATCGAGGATGTACTCATCGTTAGCAGCGATGACATGTCCGGAGCGAGAAAGAGGTCATTCAGGATTTCGTTCTGCTGGCGAACGGTCACAGCGGAGCTGAGGGGCAGGGGGAAATAGACCAGGACAGCGGTCAGACCCACTAAGGCGCCGACGATGACGATTGGAATGAGCCGACGCCAGTGCCTCATCAGCATCAGCTCGACGGCGACTGCCGCCAGGACCAGGATGACGCCAATGGCTCCGTAGGGATTTCCGGCCGTCATGGTGAGGAAGCCCAACAGGAACGGCAGGAACGGGGAGGTGTTGCGACGTGCGTAGCGTCGGACTGACCACCAGAAAACGGTAATCCAAGCGAAGGCCATGAGGCCTCCCGGCCAGCGGGCTGCTTCGTAGAAGAGCGTGAAGCCGCTGAAGGGGATGGCTACGCCGGCGGCCAAGGCAAGCGGCCGGTTGGAACCGTAATCGCGGGCCAGCATGAACGTACCAAATGCGAGCAACGCGATGAACTGGACGATGATGAAATAGCTCGCCAGAGACAGGTTCTCGAAGTTCGAAACAATAACAGAGTTGACGATGTTGACCGGGTTGAAGATACCGTAGCCCACCTCGGCCACAATGTTCCCGCCTACCCAGCCGCCTGGCTCCATGAGCGGGAATCGGCCGGACCGTATTTCCTCGCCCATGTGCCGCCACAGAGGGAGGAAAGACTGCATCATGTCATCCCAGTAATAGAACGTGGGGTTGAAGAGTCGGGGGATGATGGAGGCGATGGCTGCTATGGCGGCAGTGAGTATGCCCCAATGCCAGTCGTGCTGCAAGAAGTAGCGCCGCCGGGCAACCGGCGGGCGCTGGGCAGTAGCCCCGGATGTTCCTGCTGTCATGGTCTTGGCTTGCTCCTTAGCGCGCGGCATAAGTCTGAATATTGGCCCGGGGCATCCGGAACCCGCTACTTGGCCTCGGCGGTGGAGTCAGCGGGGGTCTTGGAGACGGACTGCTGCCGCCACCGGAAGTGAACAAAAGCGATACCGACGCACAGCAGGTCCGCAATGGTGAACATGATTCGTGACAGGGCTGCGATTGCTGTTGCAGCGCCGGCGCTCATCATTCCGGCCAGGGCAAGGATGAGGATGGCTTCCCGGGCACCAACGCCGGCAGGAAGCAGGAATGCGAGTACACCCAAGGTCATGCCAAGCGCCAAAGCGCCGGTCAGGACCAGGAACGTCGCGAGGTCCAGGGTGGCCTCGTGGCCGACCAGGATCCACAAGTGCAGGCCAAAGCACAGGTACATCAGAACGCCAAGGATGAAGGCCTTCACCATGGTGTTGGCCTGAATACGCTCGGGAAGCGGCGGACGGCGGAAGACCCGCAGGACGATATTGACCAGGAACGTCACAACGTTCGGGTTCATCGCCAGGATCACTACAGGGAGTATGACGTACAGCCACTGCAGATTTGGCTGACGCTGGACCAGTATCGGAAGAGCCGAAGCTCCAACTACCAATGCCGCTCCGATGGTGATCCCCGTACTCACCAGGGATGCAACGAACACCTGCGCACGCGCGATGCCGTTCTTACGTCCAAGCTCCATCTGCAGCACGAACGCCCACACGGAACCGGGCAGGTATTTGCCGATTTGGCCGACGAGGTAGATCTGGTTGAGCACCAAGCCCTGGGGTTCGATGTCTACTGACCGTAGGAGGCTTGCCATGACGACGCGCCACATAAACATCCCGAGGAGAACACCAGGGATGAGTGCCAAGAGGGACAGCAGGACCTGCCACCACTGCAGGGCGAAAACTGTGGCCTGCACCTGCGGCCATTGGACTGCAATGAAGTACACTGCGGCGGCGAAAACGATGACCACCAGCGCGCGCCGTGCGAAGTCAACCAGCTTGGCTTTCGTGGTCTTTGCAGGCGGCTGTTCCTGGTTCAGATCGTTGTCGTTTGACGGAGTCTCTGCGATTGAATCCGTCATGAGGCGTGCGTTCCCGCGCTGGGAGCCGCGGCGAACTCCCGCCGGCGGCGACGCATGGCCACCAGTCCTTTGAACATCTTCACGACGTCGGCAGTCCGGATGGTTGTTTCGCCCGGTTCGTCGTCGGGTGCCAGAGTGACGGGCACTTCGACGATCTGGAAGCCTTGCTTTTCAGCGGCATAGACGACTTGGGTGCTGAAGAGGAACCCGGGATCGTCGAAGCGGTCAACCATGCTTCGAAGCCACTCGCCGTCAACAATCAGGGTTCCCTGGGAGTCGCCGATCTTGGATCCAAGGATGACCTGACGCAGGGTCTTAAAGCCGAAGGTGGTGATTCCACGGATTGCACTTCGCTCAGTGACCGAGTCCTTGTGGGCCTTCGAACCGATGACAACGTGTGGTTTGGTGGCTAGTTTCTTGTCTTCGTCCAGATCATCCGTGCCGAAGGGGAGATCGTCGGCCGTAAGGAGTACCCGGCGGCCGGAGCTGGCTTCGATGCCCCTGCGGTAGGCATTTCCCATGCCCTTTTGGCTCTGGAGAACCTGGAACGTCACGTGGGGAGTGTCCACCGCGTGCTTGTGGGCGACCTCGAGTGTTTTGTCGGAAGAACCATTCTCCACGATGATGATCTCGGAGGTGCCACTGGTCAAGTAGCCGGAAAGACGGGCCATTGTTGCCGCCAAAATCCGTTCTCCGTTATAGACCGGGATCACAACGGAGAGATCCGGTTGGCCTGCCTGGTCGAAAGTCAAGACTCTCCTCGGTAGTTCGTGCCGACGAATTCTTGAACGCCAGCCGCAGCCCGCAACGCTGGTGTCACGAGTTCCTTGCAAACCCTCAGTCTAGTTCATTGTTGGATGCCTTCTGTGGAAGGGCAGCAGCTTCGCCGCCCATGGCAGACAAAAGGGGTGCACCGGATATTCTCCGATGCACCCCTCGAAACAGCAAGCTACGTCCGGCCCCTATCAGGGGAGCGAAGTGAATCCTTGCCATCCGTTGCCGACCTGGCCCCAGGCCAGCCAGCCGCCGGAACCGTTGCCGGGATAGAGCCACAGATTGCCGTTGGCATCCCGGGCGAGGACATCAGCTTTGCCGTTGCCGTTGAAATCGCCAGGTCCGAGCAGCGCCGTCATGCCACTCCATCCGCTGCCGATCTGCGTGCGCGTTCCCCAGCCGCTGCTGCCGTTGCCTGGGTAGAGCCACAAGCCGCCGCCCGTATCCCGGGCAATGACATCGGTCTTCGAATCACCGTTGAAGTCGCCGGTGCTGAAGATGGCATTCATGACGTTCCACCCTGCTCCGACCTGGGTCCGGCCGGCGCTGAACTTACCTAGTCCGTCACCCTTGTAGAGCCACAGCACTCCGGAGGCATCCCTGGCCAGGACATCGGATTTGCCGTCTCCGCTGAAGTCGCCCGGTGCCAACACGGCCGTGAAGCCGCTCCAGCCGGCACCTACAGCTTCCGCAGGTTGCCACCCACCTGCGCCGTTGCCCCTGAAGAGCCAGATCTGGCCCGACGCATCCCTCGCCAGCACATCGCTTCGTCCATCGCCGCTGAAGTCCCGCGTGGGGATGATCAGGTTGTAGTTGTTCCACGATGTACCGGTGTTGACCTTTACCAACCAACCGCCGGTGCCATTGCCCGGATAGAGCCACAACGTACCAGCAGCGTCCCTGGCGAGGACGTCATTCTTGGCGTCGGAGTTGTAGTCCTTCCAAGTGTTTGCCGGCGCCGCTGGAAGTGTGTACGTCTGCGAGGCCACCGCGGATTGGTTCCCGGCAGCATCAACCGCGAAGTACTTCACCGTGGTAGTGGACGCCGGAGTAACTGTCACCGTCGTGGTCCCGGAGGGGCTTGAAACGGTTGGAGTGGAGTTGTCCGTGGTGTAGTAGATCTTCGCCCCGGACTCCGTAGTCAACGTGACCTTTTGACCAAGGGTGAGCTTTCCGCCCAAGGGGCTTGCAGTCACCGTTGGGGCGACGTTGTCCAGTACGTACACCTGGGATTGAGGTGCGGAGGCATTGTTGGCTGCGTCCACGGCAATGTACTGGATGGTCTTGTTTCCCATGGTGATGGGACCGGTGTAGAGCGTGCTGGCAGCGGTGGGAGTGGTGCCATTGTCCGTGTAGTAGATCTTGGCATCGGGCTCATTCGCGGTCAGCGTGACCTTGGTTGCAGGTCCGTACGTTCCGCCTACGGGACTGGCTGTCACCGTCGGTGGAGTCGTGTCAGCTACGAAGACCGTGAAGTTGACGCCCGCAACAGTGGTGTTGCCTGCCCCGTCCCTGGCCTCTACCTCGAACCTCTTTGGTCCGTTCGCGATGTCCGCGTAGACCTTCGGCGAGGTGCATGCGGTAAAGGCATCGGTTCCCAAGCGACAGCGGAATCCCGCCACGTCCGGGGAGCTGGAGCCAAATTGGAACTGGTAGCCAGCACCTACGGTAGCTCCGCTGGCCGGAGCTGTGATGGCCACCTGGGGGGCGGTCAGATCAGCTGTCACTGTTTGTGCAGCAACGGGGCTGACGTTGCCGGCCCGGTCTGTACTGCGGATCCTCAAAGTGTGCGCACCTTCTGTGGTGAGCGTGAAAGTGTCTCCGGGTACACAAGCCTGGAAAGCGGCGTCGGCCGTCGAGTCGACTGAACAGGTGAGCGCTGTTCCCGGCTCGAACGTGGCACCCAGGACAGGTTTACCGTTGACTACCTGTCCACTGTTTGGAGCGGTGAAGACAGGCGCAGCAGGTGCGACCGTGTCCACAGTGAAGCTCCTGGACACCGGGACTCCACCCGGGGCAGGCCTTACGGAGAAGGTCTGGGGTCCGTTGAGCAGTGCAGCTGACGTATACGTTCCGCCTGTGCAGTTCACCCACGTGCCGCCCATTGAACATTCCAAGGCACTGCCGGCCGGTTCAGCGGTCACAACGAACGTTGGTGTGGTGTCATTGGTGAATTCGGGGTTGGGGGCCAGTGCACCGTTGGCCAGCGTGGGTCCTGAGGTAATTTTGGCCACCGCGCCGCCAAGGATGCTGATACTGCCCCGGCCGGTACCCGGGGTTGAGCCCAGTTGTCCCGGATCGTCCAGGACCAGAAGTTGACCCCCACGCATGCCCAGGCCGCTGATTTTGCTGAATCCCAAGGCCCATTGGTTGTCGACTGCGCCGGTGCTGAGGTTTAGCCGCGATACCTTGTCTGCGCCCGCCGTGGTGCCGCTGCTCGTCCCTGTGTAGATAACGTGGGCGTCGTAGTCGTAGAAGATCGCTGAAGCGACGCCTACGTTGTAGGAGGTCAACGGTACGTAATCTGTCATTTCACCGTTGCCCGGAGCGGAGAATGCCCGGAGGCCACTGGTTTCGAGTACATAGACACTGACGTGTCCATTGCTGTCCCAGCCTGCTGCAACAAGGCCCAGCGCCCGAGTGGTGACCGATGCGATGGATTCGATGCTCGGATGCATGATGGTCGGATCAACGATCTTGATGATGGAGCGGGCATTTGCGAAAGACAGGTAAATGTTGCCGTCAGGGCCGTCGGAAACTGCATTGGGACGAACGTCGCCATCGAGGACCGTCAGCGTACTGCTGTATTCGAAGAGGTCCAGCGGCGGATTCCACACTGCCCGGACAAGATGTGAACTCCCCACAGCGGAGTCGGGGATGAATGCTGTCTCATCACCGTTGCCTATGGATCCAGGCGTCGGATCAAGGACGATGGAGACTCCTGGAACCTTGGGTCCTGGCCCGGCATCGGGTGAGGTTCCGCCCAGGCACGTGTCCTGTTCAATGGTGCCTGCATTTCCGTTCACTGGTTCGGACATCCGGCAGAAACCGGCCACGCTGTCTGAAACCCACATCCGCCCAATCGGGTCCAGCACCGTCCCCGCCGGCTTGGTAAGCCCGATCCCAATGATTTGTTTCTGTTGGTCTGCATGGGCTGGGGTGCTTGAGACCACCGCCGACATACCTGCCACCGTCAGAAGAACCGCAGCCAATGCTGTGATGATCTTGTGTCCCCGAAGCCGCCAACCGGCGTCGTTCCTTTTTTGCTGTTCCATCACGCCACTTCCTTCAGCCACTTGGTCAGGACTGCGGCCTGAGGTGCCATGGGGGCCAGCGTGAGCGCTCCCTTAACAATGGGAACTCCACCAAGCCCATAGAGTGCGGTACTGATGGTTGGCGGATTGTTTCTGGTGCAGGCTTTGATAATCGCAAGACAAATGTCAGTGCGCGCGCCGGTGGCTCCGGCTTCTACAGCGACATTAACCGCGGCATTTTCTTCCGCTTCCAATACTTGGGGCTGAGGGCCCACATAAGTCACTACGACGTCGGAGAATTTTTTGTATTGGGTGTTTGCCCAAACCTCTTGAAGGCTCGACAAGATGATGAGCGGATTCCCGTTGGGTCCGCGACACTCGAATTGATAGCGCTTTACTGGTTCAGGTCTTTCGACGCGTGGTTTGTCGGCATCGCCGGCATTCGTCACGCCCAGTTTGAATGGCTCAACATTTTCAACGACCTTGACCGAGCAGCCTGTAAGAACGAGACCGGCTAGGCCAAGCTGGACGACAACGCGTCTTGGCATGTCCACCGAGGGATCCCCACTTCATTCGGATGCTCCCCAGCTCCGCATGCAGTTGGATTTTCGCCCCAGCCGTTACCGGCTGCATTACTCCATCTTCTCCCAAATTCCGCATTTGTCACTAGTTAGGACGTCTTTTTCTTCAAGGATTATTCCGGATTGACCTTCTGCTGCCCCGCCCGAGGCCTTTTTGCTGCCATCAGAGGCCGAGACCGACCAGGTGCAGGCCTCGGGCGGGGTCTTCCGGAGCTGGAACTTCCCCGGAACCAGGCCGCCGTCGGCTACTGCATACTCGCCGTCTGCAGCCCGTTCGCCTGATGCCCAGAGCCCTATGATTCTTCCTTGTGGTGCCCTCGGGCAAAGCTCACTGGCGGCCTGCAGCATCTGCCGGCTGCTTCGTCCGAAAAGCTCTGACGCAGCGTCATCGCTGACCCGCGTGCATAGTGCCAGTGCCGTCAGGTAGGTGTCGAGACCTTCTGAGGGAGTAATGCCGGGCTTTGCCAGGGAGATGATCCTTGCTTCATCCTCAGTGGGTTCGAAGGGAAGGGGGCCTTCAAAGCTCGCGGTGCATGAAGACAGCCGCACATATTCTGTCGAAGCCCACACCTCGGCAAGGCTTGAGTACGTAACATCCGGAACAGCCTCGTTGAGGTTCGAGCACGTATAGAGAAACCGGCCCGAATCATCAGGGGCACCGGCACCCTGGCCGCTGCCACTAGCTGCTGTGGTGGGTTCGGGATCCGACGCTGGCGATGAAGGAGTTGAGCTCGGAGGTGCCGACGCGGAGGAAGGGGCGGTAGGGGCGGGCGGTGCTGTTGGCCCGGAGCATCCGGCAATCAGCAGTATCAGCGCCGCAGCGGCCGGGTACAAGGTTCTCATGATGACCTCCACCTCCATGGTTGTCGTACCGCGAGTGCCGGTCAATGAATTTGCCCCGGAATCGGGTATCGATACCGCTACAAAATGGTGCAACCGTCGAAGGCCCTGCTCCTTGGACCAGGGCCTTCCGCAGTGATGGTTTTCAGGCGAACATCGAGTTCAGGGTGTTGATGACCGTTGCTTCAACGCCTGTTGTTCCACCCCGGAAGTGGCCGATGTGTCCGTAAACGGTCATGGAGCCTCCCGCAATGCCCGGATGGTCAGGATCCCAGCCGCCCTCGTAGCTGCCCCCGGATGAATAGGGTGGCAGGAACTGCGCACTGGGGACGTAGTAGCAGGACTCGTTTCCGTAACCACCAACAATCACTCCGTTGGCGCCTCCGAATCTTCCACGGAAGTATGCGGCATAGCCGCTGACCAGCTCTCCACCGACGATTCCGATCCTCAGCTGAGGGCTGCCCCCGAACTTCCACACTTGGAACGGGCAGACAACCGACGTCTCATAGCTGCCGCTATCGATTCGACCGATCATGACTTGGGCATGGCGGCCGTACCACGCCGGGTTTCCGTCCAGATTGGGCAGACGGGAAGCGTAAGCGGCGCGTACCGCTGCCATGTTCCCGGCCGTGGGCGTGATGTCCAGCGGGATCTGCACTTCCTGATAGCTGGTCTGGAGGGGGCTGCCAATGGACCTTCCCGGTGTTTGCATGGCCCGGTCAACAGCAGCGCCGAGGGTGGTGGCATACTCATCCCTCAGCTCCCAGCTGGGCACTCCCATGGGGTTCTGGTCTCCAGCCGCTCCCTGGAGGAACAAGGCAAAGCACTCGGGGTTGGTGTTTTCGATGTAGTTGCATGCTCCGGCGGGATAATCGCCGTCGAAAAGCGTGCGCATACCAGCGGCCACAGGGTGGCAAGCGTAGTTGAAAATAACCGCAGCGGCGTTGCCGTTTGGCTTGCGCGCGACGATGACCGGAACAGTGTTCTCAAGATAGGGCAATCCCACCCTGTTGTACGCGATGCTGGCAGTGGTGACTTTGTAGTCCAAGGTGACCGGCGTCTGGGCTGCGTTCAGCGCTTCACTGGCAGCCTGTACGAGATCGTTCTCCAAATGCTGGCTGTACGTCTCCACCATGGACAGATCCGACAACCCATAGCACATGAACGGATGCAGGGTGTCCACCACGGCCGGTCCGTTGTGGGTGTGCGTGGACTGGATCAGGATGTCGCCGTTGGACCAGCCCGCCAGCGCCAGGATCCGTTGCCGGGCCCGTTGGTGGATAGACCTGGGGAGGGCAAGAATGTCCACGCTCATGATCAGGTTGGGGGAGCCGTTTTCCCACAGTACGATCGCACGAACCCACAATGATTCGTAGGGTGCACTGCTGGTGGCCTCCCGGCCGCCGTCGAGAGTCCCGTACCCCGCCATGTAGGGATTGACGTCAAGCGGCGGCGAAATGCTGACCTTGGCCGTTGAAACGGTAAACGCCATGAAAGATCACTCCTTGATTGTGCGCATTGGTGACCTTCGTTTGCCCCCAAACAAAGCCCGTTTCCCGAATGCGCTGAACAGCCAATACGTGAGACCACCTTCATTAGATCACGCAACCCCGTGATTTAGACCCCGTCCTTCGACCGAAACATTATTTGTTTCCTTTAGAGAGTTTTTCCAAATGCGAAAGGACCTGCACGCTCAATTATGGAGCGTGCAGGTCCTTCTCAAATTCCGGGACCTCAGCTGAGCTGGGCCGATCCGGGGGGGGCTTAACCGGCGGGGGCCTAACCGGCGGGGGTGAAAATTTTCAGAGCGCCCCAATCGGTGCCCACCCTGGTGGGCGTGCCCCAGCTTCCCTTCTGTCCCAGAGGGTAGTAACGCAGATCGCCGCCAGTTGTCCGTGCCAGGATTCCGGTGGACCCGGCTCCGGCGAATCCACGGATGGCTCCATAGCTGTTGATCACGTTCCAGCCGACCCCCACGGTGTTGGCCGGTTCCTGCACGAATGATCCACTGCCATTTGATCTGTAGAGCACCAACTCGCCGGCAGTATTCTTAGCCAGCAGATCCATATTCGAGTCTTTGTCGAAGTCCACCTGGATGATGCTCAAGCCGGACCAACCCGTACCAATCTGCACGCGCGCTCCCAATCCTGCGCCGGACGGGTTGCTGATATGGAATAAACGACCTGAGGGGTCGTATCCTACGATGCTGGGCCTGGCATCGGACTTCTTCCACGAACCCACTGTGAGGGTCCAGTCCTTCCAGCCGGTGCCGAGGCTGATCGGGGCCCCGTAGCCACGACCCTTGAACCCCGGGTAGACGCTGAGCCGCCCGTCATTCCATTGCGCAAGGATGTCCAAGGCGCCGTCTTTGTTCCAGTCTGTCAGGAAACCTGCCTTTAGGCCGGTCCACTGTACGCCGATAAGTTCGGCAGGCAGTAAGGAAGTGGAACCTGATCCCGGGTATCGGTACAGGTTGCCGTCCTGGCGGGCAGCGACGACGTCTTGCGTGTCGACTCCCAGAGTTGCCTCGACGTTGACAGGCGCTCCACTGATGACGTTTGCGTCATTCCAGCCCACGCCGATGAGGAAGCGGTTACCCCAGGACTCGGAGACCGCAGGATAGTAGTAAAGGTCGCCGTTGGCGGTTCGGGCTTGAAGTCCCTGCGAACCGGCGCCGTTGAAACCGGCTGCGGAGCTCACCGATGTCATGGCAGACCAGCCGTTTCCAATCACCCGGCTCGGTTCGGCAAAGAACGAACCTACGCCGTTTGAACGGTAGAGGCGCATAGTGCCATCGTTGGTTCGGGAGACGATGTCCTGGTTGCCGTCACCGTCGAAGTCCAATTGGTTGAACTGGTGCCCACCGAATCCGGTCCCGATCAGCACGCCGCCGCTGAGGGCGCCCGCGCCGGCATTCGTATAGCGGTAGAGGTTTCCTTTGCCATCCTGCCCAATAACACCGGGATATGCGTCCTTGGAGTTCCACCATCCCACGGTCAGCGACATCTCCTGCCACCCTGTTCCCACGAGTATCGGAGTGAGGAAACCGCCGCCCGACGTTCCTCTGAAGACTTGGAGCGAGCCATCCGACCATTGAGCGAGGATGTCCTGGACGCCGTCCTGGTTCCAGTCAACGACGTGGACGGATTGCGCGGTTCCCCAACCGGACCCTATGGCTACCGGCCCTGTGATGCGGCCCTGTCCGTCCGCCGGGAAATTGTCCAGGCGCCCGGAGGGCATGACGGCGAGTAGGTCGGCCCCGGATCGGATCGAAGGGCTGGAAGGGCGGGAGGCGCCTCGCGCGAAGGTTCGAAGCTGGTCATAGGTGCCATTGAAGATGTTTGAATCACCTTCGAAGGGACCGGTGCTGCTGTACTGCCACATGGTGTAGTTGTCCCAACTGACGGGCATGTTCCCGGGCGAGTTGGTGGGGTTGTTCCAATAGGAGGCGAGCCACAGCGGATAGTTTCCGAAGGTCGGGTTCCCTACGCAGGTGTTCCACCAATCGGTGGTGCTGTAAATGACAGGGAAGCGGCCGGTGAGGGCCTTGACGGTGTTACCAAAATCAGCCGCCCATTGTCCGAGCTGGGCTTTAGACATGTCGTAGCAAGTGTTGCCGAAGTAGAAGCCGTTGATGGTGCGTCCGGCGTAGGGGTTGTATTCGATGTCCAGGACGGGCGGGAGGGTGTAACCGTCGGCAGTCCAACCGCCACCGTTTGCCACGAAGTACCTGGCCTGGTCCGCGCCCGATGACCAGTTGGGGATAGCGAAGTGGTAGGCGCCCCTGACCATGCCTACGTCACGGGAGCCGTTGTACTGCTGTGTGTAGTTTTCATTGAGGTAGTAGTTGCCTTCGGACGCCTTGACGTAGGCCCATCGGGAACCTTGGTTCCATTGGCTTTGCCAGTTGACGTTGCCTTGGTGGGCGCTGACATCCTGCCCGGCGATGCCGATGGTTGGGCGCCAGTGACCCGGGTCGGCCGCCATGGGAACCACCGAATTCACTGCTCCGCCTATTGAACGTGCTCCCGAAGGCGGTGCACTTGCGCTCTGTTGCTTTGACGACAACACCCTTGGCGATCGCTGGCCCATTTCAGCGCCACCGGCCGGAATTGCTGCCCGCATGGCCGCTTTCATGGCATCGGCATTGGGTGCGGTGCCAGGCGTTGCCTGGGGCGTCGGCCGTTGGGCTTCACCCTGCCCCAAGGCCTTCGAGGCTTGCGGCGGTGCAACAGCTGGTGAAGGTTCGACGGCGGGTAGCGGCTCTTGCTGCTTGGGTACCAACGTATTACCCGGCAACTCGCTGCCGGGGGTCGCTGATCCGGAACCGTTTCCGGCCGGGCGGGGACCCTGCGATGGCGAAGTGTCCTGGGCTTCCGACTGCGGAGCCGGTTGCGGTCCGGGGGTCTGGGCCCCTGCAGGCGCCCCAAGGCAACTTCCCCCCACCAAGGCGAGAGTGAGCGCCAGGGCTGCACGTGCCAGCGTGATGCGGCGGACCGGGTCCATCGACTTAATGTTCATTTTCACATCCGGCCCTGTACCGCGGCTCAGCGGCGCATGGGGTGGCTTGCGGACAAGCTCCAGGGCGGGCGCTTGCGCATGAGACCAAAGGCCAGCTCCTAACGGGCTTACCCTAACATTCCGAAACTGGAGTGACTAGTGGGATTGACGATGCTGAGGTGACAGTTGGTGACAGTTATCCACATGCGCTTCACGGCAACTTGAGGCCCCGAATCCGCTCGCCTAGCGTGAGAACTCGAGATGCGCCTCTCGTTTACGTGCTCGCGATCATCGGGGAAAGATGTGGATGCTGTAGAAATCGTCGAAGGAGAAGTCCGGGAGCTCATACGACGCCGCGGCTTGGATCCATTGGAACAAGCCAAGGACGTGCGGCTCCTAGTGGACGCCGCAGTCAACGATTACGACGAACGGGCATTACTGGGCCCGCTGCCTTCGCTCGGACAGCTCGAGGCCGCCCGACAACAAATCTTTGATGCGGTGGCCGGATTTGGCCCCCTGCAGCCACTTCTGGATGATCCCGGAATTGAAGAGGTATGGATCAACGCGCCGCACGAAATCTACGTGGCCCGCAATGGGGAGTCCGAGCTGACGGCCATCAGTCTTAGTGAGCAGCAAGTGCACGATCTTGTTGAAAGGATGCTCAAGAGTTCCGGGCGCCGTGTGGATCTTTCGTCCCCTTTTGTGGACGCGGCCCTTCCGGACGGTTCCAGATTGCATGTAGCGATCCCGGACATCACCCGAAAGCACTGGGCTGTTAACATCAGGAAGTTCATCGCAAGGGCAAGCCGGCTCGAACATCTGGTTGAGCTCGGCAGCCTGACACCCCAGGCTGCCAGATTCCTGGGAGCGTCGGTAGCCAGCGGATTGAACATTCTGGTGTCGGGGGCAACCCAAGCGGGGAAGACCACCATGTTGAACTGCCTGGCTTCAAGCATCGGTTCCCGTGAACGCGTCATCACTGTTGAGGAAATCTTTGAGCTACAGCTGCCTCTGCGCGACGTGGTGGGTTTGCAATGCCGCCAACCCAACCTTGAGGGTGAGGGCGAAATTCCTCTGCGGCGGCTTGTCAAGGAAGCGCTCCGAATGCGTCCTGATCGCTTGATAGTAGGAGAGGTTCGCGAAGCGGAAAGCCTGGACATGCTCATTGCACTGAACTCAGGCTTACCCGGGATGTGTACTGTGCACGCCAATTCCGCCCATGACGCTGTCACCAAGATCTGCACCCTCCCGCTCTTGGCCGGGGCTAATATTTCAAGCGCCTTCGTGGTGCCGACTGTCGCATCATGCATTGACCTCGTAGTGCACTGCGGTCGTCATTCAACCGGGCGCAGGCAGGTGACAGAGATCCTGTCCCTGGGACGGAGGGTGGAGAACGGGATCATCGAGTCCTCCGGAGTTTTCGGGATGGTTGCGGGGCGGCTGCAGCCCCGGGCCAACTCCATGCCTGCAGCGGAAAAGTTTGCGCGTGCAGGCTTTGACGTGGCTGCCCTGCTGGAGTCGAACTGATGGCGCCTCTCCTGGGGATCATCGCCGGCTTGGGAGTCTTTCTCGTGTGGTGGTCCACGTGGGTCCAGCCACCCTCTGAACCCAAACGACACAGACCCCGACGCCTGGACCTTCTCCTGATGTCAGCAGGAATCGAGAAAGTTTCCGGTGGCGGACTCCTGCTAACCTGCGCCGGATTTGGCCTCTTTGCACTGCTTGCGTTTTATGTGCTGACAGGATCCCCGCCAATTGCACTGTGTTTCGCAATTTTCGGCTCCTGGGTTCCTTTTGCCATTGTGCGTTGGCGGGCGGGGAAGCGCAGGAACGCACTGCGGCAGCTATGGCCGGACGTAGTGGACCACTTGCGCTCAGCGATCCGTGCCGGTCTCGCACTACCGGAGGCTTTGATACAGCTGGGACACAACGGGCCCGAAGAACTGCGGGAATTGTTCCTGGATTTCGGGTCCGACTACAGAGCCACCGGCAATTTTGAGGCTGCGGTGAACAAACTCAAAGAGCGCCTCGCTGATCCCGTGGCCGATCGCATCATCGAGGCCTTGCGAATGACCCGCGAAGTGGGCGGCTCCGACCTCGGGCGGATGTTGGGGACTTTGTCGGGCTTCCTTCGTGATAGCGCACGGACGCGTAGCGAGCTTGAAGCCCGTCAATCATGGACCATCAATGCAGCCAGACTCGCCGTAGCCGCGCCCTGGATAGTTTTGGTGGTCATGACAAGCAGGCCTGAAGCCATGCTTGCGTTCAACTCCGGCATCGGCGCCATGGTGTTGCTTGGAGGCCTTGTGGTCTCTGCTTTCTGCTACTCCGTGATGCTTCGGGTCGGCGCCTTGCCAGAGGACGAGCGGGTTTTCGGATGAACACGTCAACCGCTTTAGCCTTGCTGTGCGGCCTGCTTCTGGGTGCCGGATGCTGGTTAATCCTGGCGAGGCTCCCGTTCATGCGGGGAACGAGATTCTCCGAGCGCATCGAACCGCAGTTGAAGTCGCAGAATCTCGAATCACGCCTTCTCCGCAGGCCCACGCACAATCTCACGCCGTTTGGACCCCTGGAACGAATACTCCGGCCTATCATCCGCGATGCGGTCTCCTCCATGTCCCGCTTCAACGTAGGCTCCACCGCCCTTGCAAAGCGCCTTGCCCGTGCCGGTTCAACTAAATCAACGCTGGACTTCCGGGCCGAGCAGCTTCTTTGGGCCGGAGTCGCTTTTGTGCTTGCTGTCATCGTGGTTGTTGCCGGCGCCAGTGCCGGCCGGTTCAGCCCGGTGGTGTCCTGCATCTCGGTCATCGGAAGCGCACTGGGCGGTTACCTGTTGCGCGACTATCTGTTGGGGCAGACGATCAAACGACGCGAATCAAGGATGTTGTCTGAGTTTCCCAGCCTCGCGGAGTTGATGGCGCTCGCCGTCGCTGCGGGGGAGAGCGCAATGGGCGCGATGGACAGGGTAAGTCGGAGCTCCAACGGTGAGCTCTCCGGGGAGTTCGCCACAATCCTGGCGGATACACGATCCGGTAAGCCCCTGACTGAGGCGCTCCAGGCTTTCTCGTCAAGGGCGGAACTGCCACCTTTGGTCAGGTTCATCGACGGACTGGTGGTGGCTGTGGAACGCGGGACGCCCTTGGCAGACGTTCTCCGGGCGCAGGCGGCGGACGTCCGCGATGCCGCACAGCGGGAACTCATGGAGTCCGCGGGGCGAAAAGAAATTGCCATGATGGTGCCGCTCGTCTTCGGAGTGCTGCCCCTGACCGTAGTATTCGCCGCTTTCCCTGCTATCGCTGCATTGGAAATGAGCCTTTGACGTCCAGCCATCAAGCCACCTAGGTAGTCGCTTAACGCGCCACGCACTAAGACGCCACAACACGTCAACACTTCTCGAAACCTTAAGGAAAATCATGAAACAAAGTGCACGCAAACTGTCCGTACTATCACTCCTGCTGCTCGGCTCCTCTTGGTTGTTCGGGCTGATCACACGCAGAGCGTTGCCGCTGCGGAATGACCGCCAACGTGGTGACGTACCGGGCTGGGTGATGATCACCCTCATGTCCGCGATCCTCGTGGCAGGACTTCTTGCCATCGCCACGCCGGCGCTGAGCGACCTCTTCAATCAGGCAATGAGCAAGGTAGGCAAGTAGCGCGCGTGATGGAACGTGCTACATGGATCACCCACGACCGTGTTTCCGTAGGGCCAGCCGGAGCCGCAAAGGAGCGCGGATCCGCGGTGGTTGACTTCGTGTTGGTTGGTGCATTGCTGACTATGTTTTTTATGTCGATTGTTCAACTCATGCTGGTCCTGCATGTGCGGAACACACTCATTGATGCAGCGGCGTCGGGTGCGCGTTACGGGGCGTTGTCGGACCGCACTTTCATGGATGCCCGGGCCAGGACCGCTGAGTTGATCGGTGGCGCCTTGAACCACGATTTTGCCCGTGACGTCACGTCGACTGAAGTCAGTATTGATGGGATACGAACCTTGGAAGTTACGGTGAAGGCACCCTTGCCTGTTGTTGGCCTGATCGGTCCTGGTGGGATGTTGGAGGTCAAGGGACATGCGGATCTCCCGGGTTGACGCGCCAAAGGCTGTGCTGGCCGCTTGCCGGCAAAGGGTGCGCCAGGCCTTGTGCTCGCCGGCCAGATCGCCTGGCGGCGCGTCTGATGGCTCTGCGACTCCTGAACTTCAGAATCCTGGACTTCAGAATCCTGAACGTCAACGGGGAAGCGCCGTCGTGGAATTTACGTTCCTCGCGTTGTTGCTCATGGTTCCTGTGGTCTATTTCGTAGTAACCGTAGGTCAAGTCCAAGGCGGATCCTTTGCGGTGGTGGGTGCTGCGGATCAAGCAGCAAAAGTCTTCGTGACTCAATCGGACCCGGCCATGGCGAGGATTGCGGCGGAGCGTAGTGTGCTCCTTGCCCTCAAGGACTACGGTTATTCGCCCGAACTAGCGAGCGTGGCGATCGAGTGTGATCGTGCGGTTTGTTCGTCGGCGGGTACAACGGTGACTGTGACGGTAAGCCTGGACGTTTCGCTGCCTCTAATGCCGTTCGGGGACTCGCTGCAGTTGAAGGCAAGCCGACTCAGCGCATCAGCGTCGCAGGTTGTGGGGCGTTACCGGTGAGAGTGGTCTCGTCGAGGAGCGGGGCCTCGGAAGAAGGCCAAATAACGGTTCTCATTGTTGGCTTCGTCCTCTTGTCCCTTCTCCTCGCCTCGGTGGTGATGGCTGCTTCCACGGTCTATTTGGAACACAAGAAGCTGCTGTCCCTGGCTGACGGTGCCGCGCTCACGGCAGCGGATTCCTTCGTGGCGGGAGACGTCGGTGGAGCTAGTTTCCCCTCCCCCTCCTTGGTCGAAGCGAGAGTGCTGGCCGCAACGGAGTCGTACCTGAGAGCTGGTAATGCCGGATCCCGGCATGAAAACCTGGCTGTCGCGGAAGGTACCGGAAGTGAGCCTGGCGGGACTGCCGTAGTGGTCCTCACCGCCGTCGTGCGCCCTCCCGTGGTCAGTTTTCTTCTACCGGATGGGATTCTCATCGAGGCGAAAGCGACGGCCCGATCCCGACTGACCCAGTAATAATCCGCCGGGCGGGGAGCTATGGGGGAGTGCCCCACGGGCACGGGGTTAGGGGAGCCATCGGGGAGTGCAATGGATAGCGTACGCTGGGATGATCATGGCTGAAATTGATTTTCCCGCGGAAATCCGCGCACTTCGAGCAACGTACAGCTCCATTGAAAACGTCACCGATGTCGATGCCCTCAAGGCTGAGATCGCTGAGCTGAGCGAGCAGGCAGGGGCTCCGGACCTTTGGGACGATCCTGCTTCCGCCCAGGTCATCACCTCGCGTTTGTCGCACAGGCAGTCTGAAGTTGAGCGCCTGTCCAAGCTTGCGTCCCGTATTGACGACCTCGAAGTCCTTGTGGAACTCGGCCAGGACGAGGGCGACGAGGACTCCATGTCCGAAGCGGCCAAGGAACTTTCCTCCATCCGCAAAGCGCTGGCTGAGCTTGAAATTACTACGCTGCTGTCCGGAGAGTATGACGAACGCGAAGCCGTCGTCACCATCAGGGCCGGAGCCGGTGGCGTTGATGCAGCCGATTTCGCCGAGATGTTGATGAGGATGTACCTGCGTTGGGCTGAACGCCACGGCTATCCGACCACCGTCATGGATACGTCCTACGCTGAAGAAGCGGGCTTGAAATCCGCCACCTTCGAAGTGAAGGCCCCCTACGCCTTCGGCACCTTGAGCGTCGAGGCCGGTACGCACCGGTTGGTTCGCATCAGTCCCTTTGATAATCAGGGACGCCGTCAGACATCCTTCGCTGCGGTAGAAGTCATTCCCTTGATCGAGCAGACGGACTCGATCGAGATCCCGGATAACGAGATCCGTGTTGACGTCTTCCGCTCGTCGGGTCCGGGTGGGCAGTCCGTGAACACCACTGACTCCGCCGTGCGGCTGACACACATCCCTACGGGCATTGTGGTCTCCATGCAGAATGAGAAATCGCAGCTTCAAAACCGTGCGGCCGCCATGCGTGTGCTCCAGTCGCGATTGCTGCTGGTTAAGAAGGAACAACAGGACGCCGAAAAGAAAGCCCTGGCTGGAGACGTCAAGGCGTCCTGGGGCGATCAAATGCGCTCCTACGTCCTGAATCCCTACCAAATGGTCAAGGACCTGCGGACGGAACACGAAGTGGGCAACACCTCGGCCGTACTTGACGGCGACATTGATGACTTCATCGACGCCGGCATCCGCTGGCGTACCGGAAACCGAAACGCGGCAGCCAACTAGGAGTTGGGCTGCCTCATGTGAGCCACATGAACCACATGAGTCTTCGGATTCCGCGACACGCCTTTGAAAGCTGCGGAATTACAGTTGCCCCGTGCGTATAGTCGAGTGGCCGGTGCTCTCACTTCCCCCATCGAAAGCCCGCGCTCCGGCTGTTGGACTGGGCGGCTACGTCATGTCCGGCGGGGTTCTAAAGGGCCATGATCAGATTTGAGAATGTCACCAAGGTCTATGAGCAGAATGCCCGACCGGCGCTCGACTCTGTGAGCCTTGAGATCAACCGCGGCGAATTCACCTTCCTGGTGGGCGCTTCAGGCTCTGGTAAGTCCACCTTCCTTCGGCTGATCCTGAAGGAGGACAAAGCCTCGTCCGGCTCGGTGTATGTCGCGGGCCAGAACGTTGCCAACATTTCGAGCTGGCGTGTTCCAAAGCTTCGGCGCGGAATCGGTGTTGTCTTCCAGGACTTCAGGTTGCTCCCGCAGAAGAATGTGTTCGCGAATGTAGCTTTTGCGATGCAGGTGATAGGTAAGAGTCGCTCCATTATTCGGGAGACAGTGCCGGAGGTCTTGAAGACCGTTGGCTTGGAGGGCAAGGAACGTCGTATGCCCCATGAACTCTCCGGTGGCGAGCAGCAGCGCGTGGCGATTGCTCGCGCCGTCGTCAACCGTCCCGGCATTTTGCTGGCCGACGAACCGACCGGAAACCTCGACCCCATTACCTCAATGGGAATCATGGGCGTCCTGGACAAAATCAACCAGAACGGGACCACGGTGGTCATGGCAACCCACGACGACGACATCGTCAATGAAATGCGCCGCCGCGTAGTGGAACTTAAGAACGGCAAGGTTATTCGCGACGAAGCGAAGGCACTGTACACCTCGATGATTCCGGTGGTTGGCGAGTCGCGCCGGCTCAGGGATGCCAGCGGCGAGGAACTTAACCGTGCGCAGGGGGCACAGCTGTGAGGCTTTTGTTTATCCTGGGGGAAATCGGCAGTGGCCTGCGCCGGAATCTCTCCATGGTCATTTCCGTGGTCCTGGTGACTTTTGTGTCCCTGACGTTCGTCGGTGCGGCAGGAATGCTGCAGATGCAGATCAACCAGATGAAGGGCTTTTGGTACGACAAAGTCCAGGTTGCGGTGTTCCTCTGCAACGATGGCTCGACGGCGGTCGGGTGCGCTTCGGGTTCGGCCACCAAGGAGCAGCAGGCTAACCTGCAGGCGATGCTTGAATCCCCGGCAATCAAGCCGTATATCAACGACTTCCAGTTTGAGTCCCAAGCTGAGGCGTACAAGCATTTCAAGGAGCAGTTCTCCAATTCGCCCATTGTGGACTCCGTTTCTGAAGACCAGTTGCCGGCCTCCTTCCGCATCAACATGAAGAACCCTGAAAAGTACCAAATCATCAGCGAGACGTTTTCTTCGCAGCCCGGTGTTGAGACGGTCAGCGACCAACGGCAGGTGCTGGAACGCATCTTTTCCTGGATGAACGGGGCATCAGTTGCAGCCATCGGCGTGGCGGCGGTGATGATCTTCTGTGCGGTCCTGCTGATCACCACCACCATCCGGCTCTCGGCCTTCAGCCGACGGCGGGAGACGGGAATCATGCGGCTCGTGGGAGCATCAAAGATGGTGATCCAATTGCCGTTCATCCTTGAGGGTGTCATAGCGGCCGTGGTGGGGGCACTGCTGGCCTCCGTCACTCTCTGGCTGATGGCACATTTCTGGCTCAATGGTGATTTGTCGCGTCAGTTCCTGAATACTCCGTTCATCTCCTCCACCCAGGTCCTGGTGATCGCACCGGTCCTGATTGCACTTGGCGCCGGTTTGGCGGGTATATCTTCGCTGTTGACCCTTCGGCGTTACCTGAAGGTGTAACCGTGGATACCCGGAATGAAATAACTGCCATGCTGACAAGCGAAAAGGACTTCTGATGACCACGTTGGACCCGAACCCCCTGCGCCGGCGCTTTGCGCCAGGCCATGCTCGGTTTTTGGGGGCCGTCCTCGCTGTGGGCTTGGCAGTCAGTCTGCTATCGGGCGCGCCAACCGCAACAGCTGACAGCCTGGAAGACCAGCAAGCTGCCTTGGAAGCAGAATCCGCGCGGGTTCAAGCGTCATTGGAGTTTGTTGATGCGAACATCGCAAAGGCTGCCGGTGATCTGGTGATCTACCAGGGCCGCCTTCCCGGAGCGCAGCAGGCGCTGCTGGAGGCGCAGGGCAGGGTGGCCAGTGCGGTCAAGGAAGTCGAAGCTCTTGCCGCCAGGGTTGAACTTGCCCAGCAGAACAAGGCCAAGATTACTGAGCAGCTGGAGAGTGACAAGCAGAAAATCACCGACACCAAGAAGCTGATCGGTCAGATCGCCTCACAGGCGTACAAATCCGGTGGTGTCCCCACCAATATTGCACTGCTGTTCGGATCCAGTGAATCCGGCAGCCTGACAGAGTCCATGGACTTGGCTGATCAGGCCATGCGTAGCCAAAACGCGGCGATGACCAAACTCACCCAGCAGAACGCCACCAATGTGAACTCGCAGGCGAGACTTGTTGCTGTTGAGGAAGAAATCCAAGACCTGAAGAGCAAGGCGGACGCCGCGCTGGAGCGCGAAAAGTCGGCAAGGGATGAAGCTGCGAGCAAAAAAGCTGAAGTCGACAAGCTGATTGAGGACACCACCCGCCTCAATGGGCAACTTCAGGCCGCGAAACCCGGCATTGAAGCCAACCTGGCCCGGGTAAAGGCAGAACAGAATACGATCGCCGCCGAAATCGTGGAGCGCGACCGGAAGCTGAGGGAAGCATGGGAAGCAGAACAACGGCGGATCGCGGAAGCAGCTGCTGCTGCCGCCGCTGCTGCGGCAGCAGCCCAAGGACGGCCTGCACCTCCTGAGCCGCCGTATTCTCCTCCGCCTGCCGGGTCGCCGTCGGCGTTTGGTCTCCGGCACCCGTTCGCCAGCGCTGTTCCCATTACCTCTGGTTTTGGCTGGCGGGCGACACCACCGGGCACCATTGATTTCTATGGCACCGGTGGTTACATGCACACAGGGATCGACTTCGGAGCGGCATGCGGCACGCCCGTCTACGCAGCCGCTGCGGGCGAGGTCTTCAATTCTGGTTGGAACTCTGCCGATGGCGGCGGATGGCGCGTGAAGATCTCCCATGGTGTGGTGCAAGGCAACTCTTTGACCACCATCTACTACCACAACAGCAGCATTGTGGTGGCGAATGGTCAGCAGGTTTCGGCGGGGCAACTCGTTGCCTATTCGGGCAGCACGGGTAACTCGACGGGTTGCCACGCGCACTTCGAAACCTGGCTCAACGGTGCCGCAGTGGATCCCATGACTCTTCTCTAACGTGCGCATGGCGCGCGGAGGCACCGCCGCGCTGGCGTACACTAGTTGAAATCCGCATCTAACAAGGAGTTCTACCGTGCCCAAGGAAAGTGGCCGTAAGGTAGTGGCCACCAATCGAAAGGCCCGGCACAACTACCATGTCCTGGATACCTATGAGGCAGGTATTGCCCTCATGGGAACAGAGGTGAAGTCCCTCCGTGAGGGCCATGCCTCCATGGTTGATGGCTTTTGCACCTTCTACAATGACGAATTGTGGATGGAGGGTATCCATATCCCGGAGTATCACCAGGGGAGCTGGACCAACCATGCCGCCCGCCGGCGTCGTAAGCTTTTGCTGCACCGCGATGAACTGGACAAGATTTCGCAGAAGATTCGTGAGTCCGGATTCACTGTCGTGCCTCTCCAGCTCTACTTCCTGGACGGCCGGGCCAAGGTGGAGATCGCGATTGCCCGCGGTAAGAAGGACTATGACAAGCGTCAGACCCTTCGCGAGCAGCAGGACAAGCGAGAATCTCTGCGTGAGTTGCGCGAGCGCAACCGCCGCTAAGTGGCATGTGTCCGGGGAATGATCCACTGCATGAATGCGTTATGATAAGTAGTCCGACGAGAGTTCAAAGACTCTTGGCGGGTTTGGTAACAAAATACGGGGATGATCGGTTTCGACGATGTTAGTCGCGACAGGTGAAGCGGGCCGAGGATGCAGAATTATCTCGTAAACGCTGTCTGCAAACCAATAAGTGCCGAATCTAAGCGCACTGACTTCGCTCTCGCTGCCTAAGCAGTAAGACAGTCCGTCAGCCCGGGGTTGCTATCGCCCCGGTTCCTGGCGTCATTTAGATAGCCACTGCTGTTTGCCTTCGTCATTGAGGTAAACGGGACTCTTAGATGACTGGGCCCGGATCAGCCACCTGTTCGCAGGATGGCTGGGGCCGAGAAAATCCGACGCGAACTGCGCCCGGAGAAGCCCTGACAAAACGACATCGGACGGGGGTTCAATTCCCCCCATCTCCACCCCTGAAAGCCCTCGGATCCTCGTGATCCGGGGGCTTTCTTTTTGCCGTCTGCAGGGTGCGTTCACCTACGGCGTAGCGCGTTCAGGACTACCGGCACCTGCTTGGCCGTTGTACTGGTTGGGCGCTTCGCCGAAGGATCGCGGTTAAGCGTGGCAGGGCGTTGGCAGGAGGCACGTGATGAGCACAAATCCAGCATTTGAAGAGCAAGCCGCGGACGACCATGAAGCCTTGGACGCGTACTCCCGGATCGTCATAAGCGTTGCTGAATCTGTGACACCCCACGTTGCCGGCATTGCTGGGCAATGCCGACACGTTGCAGGTAGGCCAATTGGTGATTGCCGTGGGCAATCCGCTGGGCCTGGCCGGTTCGGTGACCGCTGGCGTAGTGAGCGGCTTGGGGCGGTCCATTCCCGTGAGGGCAGGCGAGCATAGGCGTGTGATCGAGGATGTCATCCAAACTGGCGCCGCCCTGAATCCGGGAAACTCCGGAGGTGCACTGGCCGACACAAGGGGGCGAATCGTGGGCATCAACACCGCCGTTGCCGGCCTTGGGCTCGGGCTGGCAGTACCAATCAACACCACGACGCAACGGATCATCGCGTCGCTGCTGAGGGACGGCCGCGTTCGCCGCGCATACCTGGGCCTGGTCAGCACGCCCATACCCCTCGATGCGAGTGCGGTGGTTAGGACCGGCCAGAAGGAGGGTCTGCGGGTGGTGGAGGTCATTCCGGGCTCGCCCGCGGAGTTGTCCGGACTCCAAGCAGGGGATGTGGTGTTGCGCGCGCAGGACCGAGCGGTTTCCAGCGCTGAAAGCCTGCAGAAAGTGCTGTTTGCCGAGGCTATCGGCGAAACTTTCCCGTTGACGGTGCTCCGCGATGGCAAGGCCCTCCAGCTCACTGCCGTTCCATCCGAAATGAGTCAGCCGGCGTAGGAGTTCCCGGCTAGGCTCCCTGTTTAGCCTTGGTCCTTGCGGACGTCCACTACACCGACGAATCGGCTTCCGACGCCTTCATATTCGCTGCGTACGTCACCGAGGAAGAGTTCGGGCAGTTCGCTGTTCCGGTGGGTGCCACAGAAGACGAAGGAGAAATCGGGCCACCATTTCTTGGGGCGAACGGCCTCGGTGTAGCCGCACACAGCGCAGGTCAGATGGACCCACACGGGTCGCTTGCCGGTTCGGTTGGCTCGGGACTGTACCAACCACGCTGGGGGGTTGTCCTGCATGTCCCTGAGGTCGGCCTCCGAGAGGCGGGACGGAATACCGTGGCGTTGGGCCATTTCCATCGAAATATCAAGGGCCAAGGCGGCATCACGTCTGCTAATCACCATTCAACGATACGGGACTTCCCCGGCGTAGGCTGTGCACATGACTGACGCAGCGGCCCTCCTGCCGAGAACTCCGCTCCAAAAGCGCGTACTTGTTGTGGCAATTGTGGCTTCGTTCATAGCCATCCTTGATGGATTTGTGGTGAATCTCGCACTCCCGGCCATCGGGCGTGAACTCGGTGGTGGGCTGGTCATCCAGCAATGGGTGGTGGACGCATACCTGCTCACCCTAGGGGCGTTGATCCTGGTTGCCGGCTCACTGTCCGACCATTTCGGCAGGGCAAGGATTCTCGAATGGGGCCTTGCTGGTTTCGCGGTCACCTCTGTGATGTGTGGTCTGGCATGGACCGGTGAAGTGCTGGTGGTGTCCCGTGCGTTGCAGGGGATCGCCGGCGCACTCCTGGTTCCGAGTTCGCTTGCCATGATCATCTCGTCGTTCTCCGGCCCGGCGCAGTCGAAGGCCATTGGGCAGTGGTCCGGGTGGACCAGTGCCGCGGCCATTGTGGGTCCGCTGATCGGCGGAATGGCCGTGGACCTTTTGTCCTGGCGGGTCATCTTCTTCATCAATGTCATCCCGGCCGTTGCCATCTGGCCTTTGCTTGCGGGTTTGCGCGCATCCGACGCCGCAAGGGACAAGAGCAAGAGCATCGACTACTTGGGAGCATTCCTGGCCATGGTCGGCTTGGGTGGGCCGGTGTATGCGTTCATCGAACAGGGGAGGATGGGGTGGGGGAGCCCGCAAGTGTGGATCCCGCTTATGGTGGGCATTGCGGCAATGGTTTTGTTCCTCCTCCACGAGGCCCGGACTGCTCAGCCCATGTTGCCTCTGAGGCTCTTCACTATCGGCAACTTTGCCTGGGGTAACCTCGCTACCTTGGCCATTTACGCCGCGATCTCCCTGGGTTTCTTTGTGCTGGGCATTTACCTGCAGCAGGTGGGTGGGATGGGAGCCACTGTGGCGGGCTTGGCGCTGCTACCAGGGACGGTCATCCTGATGCTGGGTGCGTCCTACTTTGGTGGGCTTGCCGGTAAGTACGGCCCACGATGGTTCATGACGATCGGACCGATTCTGTGTGGTGGGGGTTTCCTGATGTCGTTGACTATTCAGGACCCCCTCAACTACTGGACGCAGGTGCTGCCGGGCCAGGTGGTCTTTGGCCTCGGGCTGGCTACCTTGGTGGCGCCGCTGACGGCTGCAATCCTTGGCGCCGTCCCGTCTGAGGAGGCTGGGATTGGTTCGGCGGTGAACAACGCCGTGGCGCGTATTGCGGGTCTGATCTCCATCGCTTTCGCCGGGGTCATTGTGGGGCCGGCCTTTACCCGGGAAGGCCTGTATAACGCTTTGCTGGTGACGGCGGGCCTGTTCCTGTTCGGGGCGGTGGTTTCCGCCGTCGGAATCCGGAACCCTGTCCAGGACGCCGCAACTGCCGCTGTCAGCGAACCTGGTACAGCGTCCGACGACGGCGGGCCGGGCGGGCAGGTCAACTGACCTCGGGCGCGCACGGGCTCAGACGCGAACGGGCTCAGGCGCGAACGGACTCAGCGGGCGGGAAGAACGCAGCCTTCGTGCGTCTCGGAGCTCTGGACCCACAGAGCTGACGTGATTTCATCCGCGAGATCGAATTCCCGGCCACGGGAGCCGCTGCCGATGCGCACTACCAAAGCTCCGCCAAAGGGTTTACGCCCCACCACTTCCACCGGTGCGTCCAGGGAGATCTCCTCCGAGGCAAGGTAGCGCAGGAGGTCCGGATTTTCGTCGCTGATTCGTGTGATGCGACCCGAGTGGCCCTGATCCAACTCGATCATTCGGTAGGCGTGCGGCAGCTCAACCGATCCATCGGCCGAAGGTATCGGGTCCCCGTGCGGGTCCCGGACAGGATGGCCAAGCTTGGCGGACATGCGTTCGATGAAGGTATCGGACACCGCATGTTCCAACATCTCGGCTTCGTCGTGGACTTCGTCCCAGCTGTATCCGAGTTCCTCAACAAGGTACGTCTCAATGAGCCGGTGCCGGCGCACCATGGAGAGGGCGAGCCGCATGCCTTCAGGGGTCAGCCTGATAGCGCTATAGGGCTGGTGATCAACCAAACCCTGGTCCTTGAGTTTGCGCACCATCTCCGACACTGAGGAATTTGCCACCCCGAGGCGCAGGGCGAGCTGGGACGACGTAATCGGCTTGTCCTGCCACTCCGTGTAGGAGTAGATGACCTTGACGTAGTCCTCAATCGAGGAGGAGGGCGTACTGGTCTTCACACCCCAAGCCTACCGTGGCGCCGGACCCTGAATCTTGAACGCCCGCCAGGTTTGCGTCATGTAGGGCAACCCGATGGTTTCACCTGGGGCATGACCGAGATGGTCATGGAGGTACCACTCCAGGTTGTGCATGACCTTAGCCCGGGTGGCGTCGTTGGCTCGGAGATAGTAGCTGCGGGATTTGGTGAGTTCCATGATGTCCTCAGGAGTCAGGGCATCCTCCCACTGGGTCAGGTGGCTTTCCAAACCACCAAACTCCGGGCCAATGACTGGCCGGAAGCCAGGCTTGTGGACATCGCCTGCATGCATGATGCGGGAAAGGCGGTGTACCCAAGGAATGGACGTGTCCAACTGATTCCAGATCAGCCCCAGGACTCCGTGGGGACGCAGGATCCGGGAGATCTCGGTGCTCGCTGCCATGGGCTCACACCAGTGCCAGGCTTGGGCAACGCTGACGACGTCGAATGCTGAGTCCGTCAGTCCAGTTGCCTCTGCCGTTCCCTCCAGCGCGTTGACGAGGGGGTAGCTTTTTCGCAGTTGCTCCAGCATGTCCGTGGAAGGATCGACGGCGGTGACCGCCAGTCCGCGCTGGATAAGGAGTGCCGTGAATTTTCCCGTGCCTGCGCCGAGGTCGGCCGCCGACCTTGCCCCGGGAGGAACGAGCCAATCCAGGGAGTCCCGTGGGTAGCCAGGACGCACACGGTCATAGTGTTCTCCGCCGTCCTGGAAGCTCTGGCCGAGTTCGCGCCGACGGGCAGCGTGGAGCTTGGGACCTCGCGGTCCAGCGGGTCCGGGAATGCCGGCCGCACTGTTTGCGGCGCCCGGGGAACGCAGGGACACGCAGAACTCCTTCACAGGATGGCCAGTAGGTACCCTACGAATTTACCGCAGCGGCCGTTACGTCTGGTCCACAGTGTGCCTGGTCCACAGTGTGCCTGGTCCACAGTGTTTCCAGTCGACTGTGTGTTTTCTAGTCGACTGTGCAGGGAGCTGCTCCCGCAGTGCCCGGAGTGTTGGGCGCCCATTCGGGGTAGGTGCGGTGGTCATTGGCGGGAACCCATCGGCCCTCGTCCACCACGTAGTCCCAACCCAATCCGTCGCGCTTGAGCCCTTGGATGCCTGCGAGCAGCCTGGAAGCGTCCTCCAACCGGGAGCCGACGCCGAAGCTGGCACGCAGAGAGCCTGAGGGGAGCCCCAGGCGCTTGAGGAGCGGGTGGGCGCAGAAGCGGCCGTCCCGCAGGCCCACGCCGTGCTCTGCTGCCAGGTAGGCGGCCACCAATCCGGCGTCGAATCCTTCGACGGAGAAATTGACCACACCGATGGTGTCCAAGGAGTCTGTGAAGATCTTGTGCACGGTCACGCCGTCGATGGCTTCCAGGCCTTCCACCAAGTAGGAGCGGATGGCGGTTTCATGGGCGTGCCACTCGTCCTGGTCCAACCCGGCCAGCACCTGGGTGGCACGGGCGAGGGTTGCGGCACCCAGAACATTGGGCGAGCCGCCCTCGTGCCGCGCAGGGCCTGCTGCCCAGCTAACGGAGTCCAATCGGGCTTCACGGACTGCGCCGCCACCGGCCAGGTGCGGAGTGCCGGCGTCGAGCCAGTCGGGACGGCCCACCACAACGCCGGCACCGAAGGGGGCGTAGAGCTTGTGTCCGGAGAAGACCACGTAGTCCACGTCTGCCTCGGTGATGTTGATCCGACGGTGCGGTGCGAGTTGGGCGGCATCCACCACAATCCGTGCACCGTACTGGTGGGCCAGGGAAGCAAGCTCTGCGATGGGTAGGATCTCACCGGTGACGTTGGAGGCTCCGGTTACCGCAAGCAGGCTAACACCGCCTTGAGCCAGCTCCCCGCGGAGTTTGTCCAGGGTCTCGGCCAAGGTTGGTGCCGCTACGACGCTGCGGTGCGGGACGCCCTGCCACGGAAGCAGGTTGGCGTGGTGTTCGATATCCAGGTACAGGACCTCACCTGCGGGCTTGCCGTTGATCAGCGGAAGGCAGCCGGCCAGCAGGTTCAAGGAGTCCGTGGTGTTCCGGGTGAAGATGACAGAATCATCTGCCCGCCCGCCAACGAATTCGCGGACGATGTTCCGTGAATTTTCGTACACCGACGTGCTGATCTGGGAGGCGTAGCCCGCACCGCGGTGGACACTCGCATAGTAGGGAAGGACTTCGTTGAGGTAGGCCGAGACGATGGTCAACGCCGGAGCCGATGCCCCGTAGTCGAGGTTTGCGTAGCGAACGTGTCCGCCCTGAATCAGGGGCGCTTGCAACTCGGCGCCGGTAACAGCGGCCAGCGGCCGTGCAGCGGCAGCTGTCTCTGCTGTGGTTTCTGCGGCGAAGGACGGAATGATGTTTGAGTCGAACGTGACAGTGCTCATAGGACCTCACTCAAGAGGGACCCCCATAGGGAATCCGCGCTTGCCGCATCCGTTCCGGACCGGCCGGGTCGTCACCCGGGGCACCCCACCGCGAATGGAGGGTTGCCGGCCAGCTAACCGGGGTTTAGCGCTGGCACTCGTGACCTGTAAAAAGGCTAAAGCACGTCCGGGGGCCCTTCCAAAGCCGCTGCCGATTGTTAAGCCCTTTGTTACGTCGGAGCCAAAATGCCCGCTTCGTCGAATAAAAAACGGCGGAGACCCCCAAAAGGGGGATGCCGCCGTCGAATATTCCGTTCCTGCTGGTTTGCAGGAGGACTAGAGAAGATCGTCCAAGCCGGGGTTGAGCCGCTTGAGGACCTCGGAGTGAAGGATCGAGTTGGTGGCCAGCGCATTGCCGCCGAAGGGACCGTCTTCGCCTTCCAGGGAGGTGAAACGGCCACCGGCCTCAGTGACGATGGGGACGAGTGCTGCCATGTCATAAAGGTTCAGCTCAGGCTCGCAGGCGATGTCCACTGCGCCCTCGGCCACGAGACAGTACGACCAGAAGTCACCATAGGCGCGCGTGCGCCAAACATCTTCGGTGAGGTCCAGGAACTCGTCAAGATTGCCGCGTTCCTTCCAGCCCGAGAGGCTGGAGTAGGACATGGAGGCGTCAGCCAAACTGGAGACGTTGGAAACTTTGAGGCGCGTGGCCGAGGCGAGGGACCGGCCCATGTAGGCGCCCATGTCCTTGGCGGCCCACCAGCGTTTCCCTAATGCCGGGGCGCTCACAACGCCCACCACAGGTTCGCCGTCGTCCACGAGGGCAATCAACGTTGCCCACACCGGAACACCCCGGACGAAGTTCTTGGTTCCGTCGATGGGGTCGATGATCCAACGGCGCGAGCCGTGGCCGCTGCTGCCGAACTCCTCGCCCAGGACCGCATCACGTGGGCGCGAGCGGGACAGCTGGCCGCGGATAGCTTCCTCAGCGGCCTTGTCAGCGTCAGTGACCGGCGTGAGGTCGGGCTTGGTTTCGATCTTGAGGTCCAGTGCCTTGAAGCGATCCATGGTCTGGGCATCGACTGAATCAGCGAGGACGTGGGCCAGGCGCAGGTCATCGTTGTACGTGGAAACGGGATGGGTCATGCCACCAAACTATCCTGAATCGTTCGCCTCATTGGGGACGTGAAGCCGGTAACGATCAGTTGACGGTGCCCAGTTCCTTGGTCTCTTTCGCCTCGAGTCTTGGGTCTGCACCCAACAGGCGGCGCAGGGAGGCCAACCGTGCTACTCCTGATGGTCCTGCATGGCCATCGTTCACCCATGCATCCAGCCCGCAATTGGTGGCGGTTGCACTGTGCTTGCAGCCGCGGTCGCAGGTTTCAGTGCCGGGCTCAAGGTCCGGGAACGAATGGAGGATCCGGTCCGGGTCCACATGCGCCAGGCCGAAGGAGCGGATGCCGGGCGTATCGATAATCCAGCTGCCGGACGGGGCGTCGTCCAGCTTCAGCGCCAAGGCCGAGGATGAGGTGTGCCGGCCACGGCCCGTCACCGCGTTGACGCCGCCCGTGGCGCGCTCCGCCCCTGTAAGTGCGTTAACCATGGTGGATTTGCCGACACCCGAGTGGCCCAGCATGACGGTGACTTTGCCACCTAGATGTGAGCGGAGCTGGGATACGGCGTCCTTATCCAGCCGGGCTGAGAGTCCATCATCCGAGCGGGCATCAATGCCGCCGGCCTCGGAGTCAGCCGTACGGCTGATAATCACGGGAAAGTCCAAGCTCAGGTAATTGGCAAGGAGCTCCGCCGGATCCTTGACGTCCGCCTTGGTGATCAGCAGCAACGGCTCGATGCCGGCGTCGTATGCTGCAACCAGGGCACGATCAATAAACCCGGTGCGTGGTTCCGGGTTGGCCGCCGCAACAACCACAACAAGCTGATCGGCGTTGGCTACAACTACCCGTTCTATGGGGTCGGTATCGTCAGCGCTGCGGCGAAGAAGCGTCTTCCGCTCTTCCACCCGGACAAGACGCGCCAAAGTGTCGGGCGACCCTGAGACGTCACCTACCAGCGCGACGAAGTCCCCTGGGACAACGGGATTTCGCCGCAGTTCACGGGCGCGGGCTGCAATCACGATCCGCTCATTGGCGGAATCTTCGCCAACAATTGCCCGGTAGCGCCCGCGGTCCACAGTGATGATCCTGCCTATCACGGCGTCATCGTGGCTGGGGCGGTCCTTGGTGCGGGGCCTGGATCCTTTTTTGCTGGGACGGATCCGGACGTCGGATTCGTCCCAGGAACGTGCGTCACGGCCCATGGTCAGTTACTGGCCTCATCAAGATCGTCGCTGTCATCTGTTTGCTGCAACATGGCCGCCCACATCTGTGGGAATTCCGGCATGGTTTTTGACGTCGTGGCGATGTCTTCGACTTGTACGCCTTCGACGGCCAGACCAAGGATCGCGCCGGCAGTAGCCATGCGGTGGTCGGCGTAGCTGTGGACGACGCCTCCATGAAGGGCAGCCGGGCGGATCACCAAGCCATCGGCGGTTTCCTCAGCATCGCCTCCGAGGCCATTGATCTCGGCAACCAGCGCGGCAAGCCGGTCGGTTTCGTGTCCCCGGAGGTGGGCGATGCCGGTCAACCGTGAGGGCCCGTTGGCCAGGGCGCACAATGCGGCGACCGTGGGCGCCAGTTCGCTGGTTTCGTCGAAGTCGGCACCTTTGATCTCGGCCGCGCCGGTCACTGTCAGCGTTCCGTCGTCAAACGTTACTTCTGCACCCATGGCAGCCAGGATGCTCCGCCATTGATCGCCTACCTGCGTGGTGCCGGCAGGCCAATTGGGAATGCGGACGGTGCCACGTGTGGCCAGCGCCGCGGCGAGGAAGGGTCCGGCGTTGGAGAGGTCCTGTTCAATCCGTTGGTCAAAGGCCCGGATGGGGCCGGGCGAGACACGCCAGTGGTTGGGTACGGAATCGTCCACCGTGACACCCACGCTGCGGAGGACCTCCACCGTCATGGTGATGTGGTCCAAGCTGGGAACGGGTTTGCCCACGTGTTCCAGATGCAGGCCCTCAACGAACCGGGCACCCACCAGCAACAACGCGGAAACGAACTGCGATGAAGCGCTGGCATCAATCACCAGGTGGCCGCCCCGAACTTCGCCGGTACCGTCCACAGCGAAGGGAAGGGACGACGGCGTCCTGCCCCCATCTGCTGCCACCGGGACTCCGAGGGCGATCAGGGCTTCGATGATGGTCCCCATGGGCCGCTTGCGGGCGTGGGGGTCGCCGTCGAAGACTGTGACGCCGTGACGCAGCGCAGCCAACGGGGGAACGAACCGCATAACGGTTCCTGCGAGCCCGCAGTCGATTGCCGTCTCAGCTCCGGGTGCAGCCGGATCCAACGGAGTAATTTCCAGGTCCGGACCGAAGTGGCCGTCGCCGGGTACCTCCTTGACGGTGGCACCCAGATGCTGGAGAGCTTGGATCATCAGTGCGGAGTCGCGCGAGTGAAGGGGAGCCCTCAACCGTGAGGGACCATCCGCCAAAGCCGCCAACACCAGGAACCGATTTGTTAGCGACTTTGAACCTGGGACCGTCACCGTTGCGTCCACTGGCCCCTTGGCGTGAGGCGCCGGCCACAAGGGCAGCGTGGTGGCGGCTTTTGCTGATTCGGTGTTAGCGGAGGTGGTGCCGGTCATGCTTCCTTATGCTCCAACTGCGTTGTCTACGGCCTTGCGAACTGCTTTGTCTGCGCGCTTGATTTGCTTGCCTGTCACTTTTTTTGCATCGGCCGCCAAGTGTTCTGCCCGCCAGGCAATGCTCGGACGGCCGTCGGTATCAACTGCGGCAAGAAGCACGCCGCCCGTGAGGGAAATGTTCTTCAGCAACTGCGCCTTGCGGGCGCTCCGGCCTTCCTTGGTGCTGATGTCGGCCGAACGCCACTCGACATAGGAGTTCAGCGCCGAAGTGATAGCGAGAACCGTGGCGGCAAAGCGTGATAGTTTCCCGAGCCCGAGCAAAGCGCCGGCGCCCAACTGTGCACCGCCGAGGACGCGCGCGAGTGTCTTTTCGTCAGCTTTGAAGGGCAGCGATTCGGAGGCGCGACGAAGGACGGGAGAGAGTTGCTTCGCAGTGTCGTCCGCGTTCCTGAGCTTGTCCAGCCCTGCGACGACGAAGCTGGACGCGAGCATGGGACGTGCGAGAAAACGGATAACAGACATGTCTTGCCTCCTGATGGCTTGCCACATTAGTTCGGTGAATGTTGTGTTCAAGGGGTGCAGTCTGATCTAGTCTTGCACTTTTGCGGAATATTTACCCGGCGGCCACCGTTGTGAACCACAGGTGCGGCGGAGACCGGACTGCGGCATGGTGTGTGCCGCCTGTTGAACGGAGTGGGTTTTTTGACTTTGGTTAAGGACCGGGTGGTGCTGCCGGAGCCTGGATATGGAATGCAGCCGGAATCGCGGCAGCTGACAGTAGACTTGGCAACGATGAGCACCACTGAACCGGCCGCAGCGGCCAAGTACCAGGCAGCCGGCGCGGATGATGACGCGACGGCGGCAAACGACGTCGATCCTGCTTCGGAAACCCCGGAACAGCGGCGGGCACGCTTTGAGCGTGACGCCATGCAGTACGTGGACCAGTTGTATTCGGCAGCCATGCGTATGGCGCGCAACCCCTCCGATGCCGAAGATCTGGTCCAAGAGGCCTACACCAAGGCGTTTTCGGCGTTCCATCAGTACAAGCCGGGAACTAATCTCAAAGCCTGGCTGTACCGGATCCTCACCAACACTTACATCAACCTTTATCGGAAGCGCCAGCGTGAGCCGCTGCAGTCCAACTCGGACACGATCGAGGATTGGCAGTTGGCCAAGGCGGAGTCGCACACTTCGGCAGGCTTACGGTCGGCAGAGACCGAAGCACTGGATCACCTCCCTGACTCCGACGTGAAGAACGCTTTGCAGTCGATTCCTGAGGAATTCCGCCTTGCGGTCTACTTCGCGGACGTTGAGGGCTACGCATACAAACAAATTTCAGAGATTATGAATACCCCGATCGGCACGGTCATGTCACGGTTGCACCGCGGCAGGAAGATGCTGCGGGATATGTTGGCGGACTATGCCGCCGAACGGGGCTTCAGGGCCCAAACCGAAGATCAGGCCGCGGCCGGAAGCAACAATCAGGAGAAAGAGAAATGAGCGACTGCCAGGGATTGGGCGATTGCGACGATACGCGAATGCAACGGATCTACGAGTACCTCGACGGCGCATTGACCCGCGAGGATCTCACTGAGATCAAGCAGCACTTGGATACCTGCGAGGAGTGCGCCGAGCAGTATGACCTTGAGTGCCTCATCCGCACCATGGTTAAGCGGTCATGCACTGAATCCGCCCCGGAGAACCTGAAAAACTCCATACTGGACCGCATCCACGCCATCAAGCCAGTGGACGCCTGATCCCGGCCGGATGCTGAAGAGCCTGATTCTTTACAGGATTGACCTTAACGTCGAAGGCCCCGGAAACCGCATGGTTTCCGGGGCCTTCGCTTTTAAGCCTGTGACGCTAAGCCGGTGGCTTAGGTGTTGGGACGCTTGCCGTGGTTCGCGCCGCCGCGCTTACGGTCACGACGCTTACGTGCACGCTTGCTCATAGCTGGCCTCCTTCAAGGATTGATACTCAATAAAGCTGCCCTCCAGTTTCGCACATCCGGGTGCTGCGCCGCGAACCGGCAGGTTTCGTGCTGCTTGGTGGCCGCCGGCGTCGTCAATGATGCAGCGTGTTCCTGATCGATATGCGGGCCTGGTCCAATACGGTGCGCACGGTTTCGAGCGTCAGGGGAGTCAGGGACTGCGAGGCGCCGTGTTGGCGTAACTCGACGCGGATGTCATCCCTGAAGGACTGAACCAGTAATTCCGCTTCCTTGAGGATGCGTTGACTTTCGGGAGTATGCCCCATCGTCCTGCTCCGCAAATGGGCCGAAGAAGCGCTGGTTCGTGCAGCTTCAGCAGTGGCCGCAAGATCTGCCCGCAGGCCGCGCATATTGGTGCGGATGTCCTCCCGCAGGTTGTCGGCAAGTCGCCTGACGGACGCGGAGATGGTGTCTTCGACATTGGCCAGCTCATCCCGGCGAGTATCGAGCTCAGCGCGGCCGGCGTCCGTAATGAGGTACTTGGTGCGGCGGCCTTCGGTCTCCGTGGCAACCAGGCCTTCCTCCTCCAGCTTGCCCAAGCGCGGGTAAATAGTACCGGCGCTAGGGGAGTAGGTGCCCCCAAACCGTTCGCCCAACGCCTTGATGAGCTCGTAGCCGTGCTTGGGACCGGCCTCCAGCAAGGCGAGCAGGTACAGCCGCAGGGCGCCGTGAGCGAAAACCGGAGGCATCAGAGGCCTGCTTCCCCGGGGATGGGGTGGCCGCTTTCCGGTGTGGGAGCCGATCCGTGCATGATGTAGGTCTTGCCGGAAACGGTGTTGGTCCGCACCAGCATCAGCCTTTCGTCGGGACCGACAATAGTGTGAACAGTGCTGCCTGCTTGGGCGTACATTTGGTCATCGATCACCACGGTTCCGCTGGCCGACTTCGCCACGATGTCCAGGCCGACGTCGTGCGGCAGCCGGATGGTCAGGTCTCCGGAAACGGAGTTGGCCCCGAGGTCGTTGGTGTAGTCCTGCAGGTCAAAGCTGAGGTCGCCGCTCACGGTGCTCGCACGGACGTTCTTGAACTTGCCCGAAGCGGTGACTTCGCCTGAGACGCTCTTAGCGGTCAGGACGCCGTCGTGGTTTCTGGCGATGACCTCGCCACTGACTGTATTGACGTGCAGTTCGCCGCTGGTGCCGTCCGCCAGGACAGAACCGGACACCGTATTGAGCCGGGTGCGTCCACTGATGCCCGAGACCATTCCGTCACCGCTCACGGTACCCGCCTCAACGTCGACGCCGGATGGCAGCGCAATGCCGACGATCACCGAGTTGCTGCTGGTGTTATTGACGGTGCTCATCAAGTTGCGGAACCAGCCCTGCGGTCCCTGCAGTTGGTGGCGTACTTCCAACCTTCCGTCAACAAGAGTGACCGTCAGCGGGTCGCCCGTGATCTCACTGACTTCGATGCGGACAAAAGGTTCCTGGTGCGTCACGACGTCAAAGCGGCCTTTGACAATGCCGAGTTTGAGTGAGCGCACATTCTCCACGTCAATGGTTTGGGGGTCCGTCACGGTCCATAGTTCGTCAGACATCATTCCTCCACGTTGCGATATATCGCGTTTATGTAAACACGATATATCGCATCTGCTGTGGAGGCAATGGTTCTGCGTGTGCTAATCAACGGCAGGGTGGGCCTAGGACCGGTACATCTTTCCGATGAGCGTGACGTCGTTGGGCGCGAGCGTGCCGGCGATGGCTTCCTGCTGCATGGCCTCCGGCAGCGCGGGATTAGTCATGGTCAGGACGTTGTCCCCGAAGAAGTAGCCCTGGGGGTGGGGTGCGGGAATGCTGTTGGACGAAATGTCCGGGAAGACTGTTCCTGTCATGCCCAGCGGCTCGAAGATGCGGTCCCTGAACAGTTGCCCCAAGGGTTTCCCGTCGACTTTTTCGGCGATGAGGCCTAGCAGACCGTACTGGTATTGGAGTAATGAAAACCCTGGCCGGGCGCAAAGTACGGTGGGTGCCTGTACGCCAGGGCAAGTAGTTCGTCCGGTTGCCAGACCCTTTGCGGGTCTGTGTCCATGGCCGAATTGAGGTCAAGGGTTTCCGTGTAGTTGTACAGCCCGCTCCGCATGGTCAGCAGTTGGTCGATGGTGATGTTGTCGCCGTTGGGAACGTCGGGGCGGTGCCGGGACACCGGATCATCCAAGGAAAGCTTGCCCTCCTGGACCATCTGCAAAATGGCAGTTGTGGTCCAGGTCTTGGTGACGGAGCCCACCCGGATATGGTCCTCGATGGATACTTCGCGCTGGGCGTCGCGGACACCAGTGCCGTACGAAGCCGTGAGGGCGGACCGGAACTGCAGGAAACTGTAGCGACCACTGCGGCAACAACGGCCGCGGTGAATGGTGCTCTGACAGAAACCTACACGATCCGCGTCATGGCTACTCCGGTTGGGCGATATTAAGCCACTGGAACCAGCCGCGGTGCAGGACAAGCCACGCAATCAATCCGTAGCCGGCCTGGCCCGGTGTTCCCCCATTGGCTGCGAGGTCCGTCCTCCACTGCTCATGATTGAGCAAGGGAGAGAACGTGTCAACGTAATGGTGGTTCCGCCTGGTGGTGACGTCGGCAAACGCCGTGTTCAGCTCGGCCAGACGTTTGTTACGTGCGGGGTCCAAGGTAGGCGGCGGGCCCACCACAAAGACCTCCACGCTGCTATGCGAAGCCCCGTCAAGGATGTTCGCAAGGTTCAGCCGGCTGCGTGCCGTGGACAGTCCAAACTCAAGGTCGCGACCCGAAAGGCCGATCACCAGTCGATTCTCATGCTGATCACTGAAGCGCCTTCCGGCTTCATCCTGCCAGCGTGCGGCGAGGCCCTCGGTGCCTTCCATGGGGCAGGGGAGCGGGAAACTTTCCACCACGACGGAATCCTGGGGTGTGCGGGCCAGGACTCTACCGAGCCAGCCCAAGGCGCGGGGATCCCCCAGGCCCGCGAGCAGTTCATCTCCTACAGCTGCGATGCGCAGCTTCCTGTCTTCCACGGCTACCTCTTCACACTCGTTACGGTCCTTGCACGGTTTGGCCGATCATCGGCCGGTTTGGGAACCGGGTCCTGTCCCATTAAACAGAACTGCCCGGCCTAAGGCGCGCACATCGCTCCTCAGGCCGGGCAGTTTCGCTTACTTGCGTTCGAACGCCTGCTTAATCAGGGTGTCCTGTTCAGCGGCGTGGCGCTTCATGGATCCGGCAGCGGTGGAGGCCGAAGCCGGACGCGACACGAGGCGGAGCTTGCGGTCAAGCTCCGGTGCCAGGTTAAGGCCCATGAACGGCCAGGGACCCTGGTTGGCGGGCTCGTCTTGTGCCCACACGATGTCAGCGTTCGGGTACTTGGCGAGCTCGGCATCAATCTCTGCCTTGGGCAGCGGGTATAGCTGCTCCACGCGGATGATCGCCGTCGAGGTATCGCCGGACTTTTGACGGTTGGACAGGAGGTCGTAGTACAAACGCCCGGAGACCAGAATGACGCGGTCCACGTTGGCCGGCTGCACGTCCGGATCACCGATAACCGGCTTGAAGCCTCCGGTGGTGAAGTCCTCAACAGCCGAAGCCGCGCCCTTGAGGCGAAGCAGCTGCTTGGGGGTGAAGATGATCAACGGCTTCCGTGGGCGGCTGTAGGCCTGGCGGCGCAACAGGTGGAAGTGTGAGGCAGCAGTGGTGGGGTTGGCCACGATCATGTTGTCCTCGGCGCACATCTGCAGGAAGCGCTCAATGCGTGCCGACGAGTGGTCCGGTCCCTGGCCTTCGTAACCGTGCGGGAGCATGAGCACCAGCGAGGAGCGCTGACCCCACTTCTGTTCCGCCGAGGAAATGAACTCGTCAATGATGGTCTGGGCGCCATTGACGAAGTCACCGAACTGGGCTTCCCAGAGGACCAGAGCATCCGGACGCTCCACAGAGTAGCCGTATTCGAAGCCCATGGCAGCGTATTCGGACAACAGGGAGTCGTAGATCCACAGCTTGGCCTGGTCGTCGGAGAGGTTGCCCAAAGGCAGCCACTCGTTGCCGTTGGCGCGGTCGTGGAACACTGCGTGACGCTGGACGAACGTGCCGCGGCGGGAGTCCTGGCCGGCCAGGCGTACGGGTACGCCTTCCATGATCAGTGAGCCAAAGGCTGCGATCTCGCCAAAGCCCCAGTCGATGCCGCCCTCACGGGACATCTGCTCACGCTTCTCCAGGAGCTGCTTGAGCTTGGAGTGAACGGTGAAGCCATCCGGAATTTCCAGGTGCGCCTTGCCGATGCGGGCAAGGGTTTCGGCGGAAATCGCTGTGGACGTGGGGGAGTTCGTCCCGAAGTCAGACTGCTGCGCAATGGGACGCTCGATGTCCGAGACAGCAGCGGAGTCCGCCGTGATGATCGGGATCGGGGAAGTCTGTGCGGCATGCGTTTCAGCGAAGACGCGCTCAAGGCGCTCCTGGTAGTCGCGGAGCAGCTGCTCAGCTTCTTCCTCGGTAATGTCTCCGCGGCCGATGAGCGACTCGGTGTACAACTTGCGAACGGACCGCTTGGCTTCGATCAGGTTGTACATGAGGGGCTGGGTCATCGAGGGGTCGTCGCCCTCGTTGTGGCCGCGACGGCGGTAGCACACCATGTCGATGACGACGTCCTTGTGGAACCGCTGACGGAACTCGTAGGCGAGCTGCGCAACGCGCACCACGGCTTCGGGGTCGTCGCCGTTCACGTGGAACACCGGTGCCTGGATCATCTTGGCAACGTCGGTGGAGTACGTTGACGAACGCGATGACGACGGTGCGGTGGTGAAGCCAACCTGGTTGTTGACGATCACGTGAATGGTACCGCCGGTGCGGTAGCCGCGCAGTTGCGAGAGGTTGAGGGTTTCAGCCACAACACCCTGGCCCGCGAAGGCTGCGTCGCCGTGGACCATGATGGGCAGGACAGGGAAGGACTCACCCTGGTCCAGGCGGTCTTGCTTAGCGCGGACAATGCCTTCGAGGACGGAGTCAACAGCTTCCAAGTGGGACGGGTTGGCGGCGAGGTAGACCTTGGTCTGCTTGCCGTTGTCCGAGGTGAAAGTACCCTCAGTGCCGAGGTGGTACTTGACGTCACCGGAGCCCTGGACCGAGCGGGGGTCCTGGGTGCCTTCGAATTCGCGGAAGACCTGTGCGTAGGTCTTTCCTGCGATGTTGGTCAGCACGTTGAGGCGGCCACGGTGGGCCATGCCGATGGCAACTTCGTCCAGTCCGTCGTCGGCCGCGTCAGAGATGACGGCGTCGAGCAGCGGAATCAGCGACTCGCCGCCCTCGAGGGAGAAGCGCTTCTGGCCAACGAACTTGGTCTGCAGGAAAGTCTCGAAAGCCTCTGCGGCGTTGAGCTTGGAAACGATGCGCAGCTGCTCTTCGCGGCTCGGCTTGGAGTACGGGTGCTCCAGCTGATCCTGGAACCATTTGCGTTCCGCCGGCTCCTGGATGTGCATGTATTCGATGCCCGTGGTGCGGCAGTACGCGTCGCGGAGGACTCCAAGGATGTCGCGGAACTTGAGCTGTGGTTTGCCACCGAACCCGCCGGTAGGCCACTCGCGGTCCAGATCCCAGAGGGTCAGCCCGTAGGTCAGGACGTCAAGGTCCGGGTGCTTGCGCTGGACATACTCCAGGGGATCGGTGTCAGCCATCAGGTGGCCGCGCACGCGGTAGGAGTGAATCAACTGCTGGATACGGGCAACCTTGTTGATCTCGTCTGCAGGATCAACCTGGAGGTCCGGGCTCCAACGCACGGGCTCGTACGGGATGCGCAGGGCTTCGAAAATCTCGTCATAGAAGTTCTGCGCGCCAAGGAGGAGCTGGTGGACGAGCTTCAGGAACTCGCCGCTTCCTGCGCCCTGAATAACACGGTGGTCATAGGTGGAGGTCAGGGTGAGAATCTTGCTGATGGCGTTCTGGGCGATGATCTTCTCGCTGGCACCCTGGAACTCGGCCGGGTAATCAAGCGCGCCGACGCCGATGATGGCAGCCTGGCCCTTGGAAAGGCGCGGCACCGAGTGGACGGTGCCGATCCCACCGGGGTTGGTGAGGGACACCGTGGTGCCCGCGTGGTCGTCAGCAGTGAGCTTGCCGTTGCGGGCGCGCTTGATGAGGTCCTCGTAGGTGTGCCAGAACTCCGCGAAGTCCATGGTCTCGGCCTTCTTGATGTTCGGAACCATCAGGAGGCGGGTGCCATCGGGCTTGGGCATGTCAATGGCGATGCCGAAGTTGACGTGAGCCGGCTGGACGGCGCTCGGCTTGCCGTCGATTTCGTCGTAGTAGACGTTCATCGAGGGGAACTGGGAGAGCGCGCGGACAACGGCGTAACCGATGAGGTGCGTGAAGGACACCTTGCCACCGCGGGCGCGGGCAAGGTTGGAGTTGATGACAACCCGGTTGTCAATGAGCAGTTTGGCAGGAACTGCCCGGACGCTCGTGGCGGTGGGTACTTCCAGGCTGGTCACCATGTTGGTGGCGATGGCCTTGGCCGGGCCGCGGAGGACGGAAACGACGTCTTCCTCGGGTGCCGTGGGAGCTTTGGTGCTCTTGGGAAGCTGTGCCGGAATCGGCTGGGCCGTGGCACCGGCGACGGGCTTCTTTGCTCCGTCCCGGGCAACCGTGGCGGGTGCCTTCTTCGCCGGGGCGGGTGCCGCCGGTGCAGGCTCGGGGGCAGCTGCGGGAGCGGCCGGCGTCGGTGCCGGTGCCGCTGCGGGCGGAGCTACCACGGGAAGTGCTTGGGTAGGGGGATTGACAGCCGAAGCGGCTGCGGAGGATCCGTTGGAAGAAGTGCCGTCACCGGAAGCAAAGGACTCGAAGAGCGGCCACCACTTGGCGTCGACCGAATTCTTGTCCTGTTGGTACCGCTCGTACAGTTCGTCAACGAGCCACTCGTTTCCGCCAAATTCCTCTGGTAGACGGTGGCTGGGCTGCTCTGGCACTTGAAATACGCCTCTTCCATGAGTGTTGTTTTCCCGCTGGCCACAGATGCTCTCCACAATGACGGGCCAGGGTCCGGGTCCCGCGAACTCAGACCCATGTCAGTCTAGTTAGCATCGTTGGTTAACTGCCAATAGTGGTGACCTAAATCATGTTGCGGCTGACTTAATGGACATGTGCCTCTTCTTTGAAGGGTACGTGACGCCGGCAGGGCATCACTGCCCGGCTGACTGTAGACTGAAAGTCTTATGGACAGTAAATCTAGGTGCCGGCCTGGGAACTGTCGGGGGAGCCGCTCAGGCAACCCCGCACAGCGTGCCCGTCGAGCCGGCAACACCCGTTCACATGCCCATCACTCGCCGGCGCTCACTGCCGGTGGTTCTGCGGACCGTCCGTCTGCGGGACCCGACCAGCCTCCGCCCGGGCGAATCCCGGCGCAGCAGGCATTATCTCCACTGCACGCGCCCACTCTTGGAGTGATGCGCTAAGTGGAATGGATTCTCCTCCTAGCCGGTTTTGCTCTGATTCTTGGCACCGGCTTTTTCGTAGCAGTTGAGTTTTCCCTTGTTGCTTTGGACCAAGCCAGCGTTCAGCGCGCGGTGGATAATGGCGACCACGCCGCCGCCCCGCTGTTGAAGTGCCTCAAGTCCCTCTCCACCCAGCTTTCCAGCTGCCAGTTGGGCATTACGCTCACCACCTTGCTGACAGGTTTCGTGATGGAACCGTCGCTGGGGCAGCTTCTCCTGGGACCATTGGGTGCGGTGGGCATCCCTGCCGAGGTCACCCATTCCGTGGCGTTGATCCTTGCCATGGTGATCGCAACCCTGTTGTCCATGCTGATTGGCGAACTGGTCCCCAAGAACATGGCCATTGCTCTCGCTTTTCCGTTAGGTAAGCGCCTGGCGCGCCCCCAATTGATGTTCACAGCTGTCTTCAAGCCCGCAATCGTGGTGCTGAATGGATTCTCGAACAAGGTGTTGAACCTGTTCGGTCTTGAAGCCAAGGAAGAGATCTCAGGGGCAAGGACACCTGCAGAACTCGCTTCCTTGGTACGGCGCTCCGCCGAGTTGGGGACATTGGATGCCGGCACGGCCAACTTTGTTGCCCGCACCTTGAACTTTTCCGGTCGCACTGCGGCGGACGTCATGACGCCACGCATCCGCATGGAAACGATCGACGCCGACCAGCCTGTATCCGATGTCCTGGATGCTGCGCGACGGACCGGATACTCCCGATTCCCTGTCATTGGTGATTCCACCGATGACATCCGCGGCGTGGTCCACGTCAAGAAGGCGGTAGCCGTCCCCGCTGAGCGCCGGGCCAAGCTCGAGGCCGGTGCCATCATGACGGATGTCCTGCAGGTCCCGGAGACGATCCACTTGGATGCGCTCCTGTCCGAGTTGCGGGAAGGCAACCTCCAACTGGCGGTTGTACTCGATGAATACGGCGGAACCGCAGGAATCACCACGCTGGAGGACCTTGTGGAAGAAATCGTCGGGGAAGTTGCTGACGAACACGACAAAGTCCGGCCGGGAGTGCTGCAGAGTGCATCCGGCGATTGGTACTTTCCGGGCTTGCTGAGGCCGGACGAGGTATCCGAGCAGATACCCAACCTCACTGTCCCCGACGAATCGGCCTACGAGACCGTGGGCGGGTACGTCATGAGCCAACTGGGGCGCATCGCAAGGACTGGCGACGTCGTCGAAACCGTCGGCGGGACGCTGACTGTGACCAGGATGGACGGCCGAAGGATCGACAGGATCTGTTTCCATCACGTGGAGACGGACATGTCGGATGCTGCGGATGCCGAAAATCCGCGCCGTGAAGCAGGTGCCCTATGAATGACTGGGTAGGAATCGTCTGGCTTGTGGTGCTTCTGATTGGCAACGCCTTCTTTGTTGGCGCTGAATTCGCGGTCATGTCCGCGCGTCGAAGCCAGATTGAGCCGTTGGCACAAGCCGGGTCCAAGCGCGCGCAAACAACACTGCGTGCAATGGAAAACGTCTCGCTGATGCTCGCCTGTGCGCAACTTGGCATTACCGTCTGCTCGCTCCTGATCCTTCAGGTTGCGGAGCCGGCCATCCACCATCTGTTGGCGGAGCCCCTTGAGCTGGTTGGTGTTCCGGTTGAATTGGCAGACATCATCGCGTTTGCCATCGCTTTGCTGTTCGTCACGTTCCTGCACGTTACCTTTGGCGAAATGGTGCCCAAGAACATCTCGGTTTCCGTTGCAGACAAGGCGGCTCTCTTGTTGGCGCCGCCGCTGATGTTCATAGCCCGGGTGGTGAACCCGGTGATCTGGTCATTGAACTGGCTCGCCAACCACATCCTGCGGCTGATGAAAATTGAACCCAAGGATGAAGTGTCCTCTTCCTTTACGCTTGAGGAAGTCCAGTCGATCGTCCGGGAGTCCACGCGCCATGGGTTGGTGGACGATGAAGCGGGTCTTTTGAGCGGTGCTCTGGAATTTTCCGAACACACTGCTTCGCACATCATGGTTCCCTTGGACAAGCTGGTGGTCCTGAAGACAGCATCCACTCCCGTGGATTTGGAGAAGGCGGTCAGCCGCACCGGTTTCTCACGGTTCCCGATGGTTGACGACGACGGCGAACTCGCCGGGTACCTCCACGTGAAGGACATCCTGTCCATTCCGGACGAGGGCAGGAAACACCCGATTGCCGAGGGCAGGATACGGTCATTGGCCAACCTGGCTCCGGACGACGAGATCGAGCAGGCATTGTCCGTCATGCAGCGAACGGGTTCGCACTTGGCCCGTGTAGTGGGTTCGGGCGGGGAGACCCAAGGCGTGTTGTTCCTGGAGGACGTCATTGAGCAGTTAGTGGGTGAGATCCGCGATGCTACACAGGCAACCGGCATTCGCCGTTATGGCGGTCAGCAGGTGCAGTAGGAAGCGGTAGATCCCTCTGGCGTCGCCTGGTTCCAGGTGACGCCAGAGCCTTCTAAATAGGAATCATTCCCATTTGGGGCTACACTGAAATCTCCCAGTAATTGTGTTTGATTCTCATTTTGAGTAGATCCGAGGTCTTCGTGCGTCGTTCCGCCACCCGCCTGTCCGTGGCCGCTTCTGCAGCTCTGTCCGCCCTACTGCTGTCGTCCTGTGCCGGGACCGCCGGAGCGAACAATGATCCCACAAAAGGCGCCATTGAAGTTGTCACCTCTACCAATGTCTACGGGGATGTCGTGAAGGCTGTCGGCGGGGACAAAGTCAACGTGAACGCCATCATCACCAAGACCAGCCAGGACCCGCACTCATACGAGGCAAGCGCCCAGGACAAGCTGGTGATTTCCAAAGCCAAGCTCGTAGTGGAGAACGGCGGTGGCTATGACGAGTTCCTCCACAAGATTGCTGATGAGACGAAAGTCGGCCACGAGAACATGATCAGCGCCGTCGAGATTTCAGGCCTTGCTCCGGAAGAGGAGGGCCACAGCGAAGAAGCGCACAGCGAAGAGGGCCACACCCACAACCACGGAGACTTTAACGAGCACGTTTGGTACAGCCTGGACACCATGGGCAAGGTTGCCGACGCGGTGGCCGCCAAGCTGGGCAGCCTTGACGCGGGATCGGCCTCGACCTTCACGGCTAATGCGGAGACATTCAAGGCAAAGCTCTCAGAATTGACGGGCAAGCTTGACGAGATCAAGGCCGGCAATGAGCACGCCCCCGTGGCCGTCACTGAACCCGTTCCGCTGTACCTCCTCGAAGCTGCAGGCTTGGAAAACAAGACGCCGGAAGCCTACAGCGCGGCAATCGAAGAAGAGACCGATGTCCCGGCTGCGGTACTGAAGGAAACCACAGATCTGGTCAGTGCCAAATCGGTCCGGTTCCTGGCGTACAACGAGCAGACGGAGGGGCCGCAGACCGAGTCGGTCAAGCGGGCTGCGGAAGCGGCCGGGGTACCTGTTGTGAACTTCACTGAAACGCTGCCGGACGGGAAAGACTACCTCCAGTGGATGACGGACAACGTGGAATCAGTCACCGCCGCACTCAAGAAGTAGCGTTCCCTGCACCCGTTATGGGGTGAAGGGCCCCGCTGGCGTCCTAAGATATTCAGGATGGCTGCGGGGCCTTTTGCTTGCCACCAGCCTGGTGGCCAATACCAGCGGCACAACAACTGCGTTCCACGGAATGCATGGATATGAGGATAACTTTTGACACCGGTAGTGAGCCTCCGCGGAGCCAGCCTGCAGTTCGGCAAGCGGACACTCTGGCGGGACCTGGACCTGGACATCAACCCGGGTGAGTTCTTCGCTGTCCTTGGTCCAAATGGCAGCGGCAAGACCAGCTTCCTGAAAGTTCTGCTCGGATTGCAGGAACTGCATTCCGGAACCGTGTCCCTGGGTGGGCACCCGGTGGAGCGGGGAAGCAAAAAAATCGGCTATATACCCCAGCAAAAATCGTTTGCCCCGGACACCCCGCTTCGCGCCCGTGACCTGGTGGGGCTGGGGATCGATGGGCACCGCTGGGGAATGCGGTTTGCATCCGGCAAAGTCAACGAGCGGATCGACCAGCTGCTGGAGCAGGTGGGCGCATCGGACTACGCCAGGGTGCCGGTTGGACAGTTATCCGGCGGCGAGCAGCAACGTCTCAGGGTGGCGCAGGCCTTGGCGACCGAGCCGCAGGTTCTCCTCTGCGATGAGCCACTGCTTTCCCTGGACCTGCATCATCAACAGGGCGTCAGTTCACTCATCAACAAGCAATGCCATGAGCGGAACAGCGCCGTGGTCTTCGTGACCCACGAAATCAACCCTGTGATCGACTACGTGGATCGTGTGCTCTACCTGGCCGGTGGAAAGTTCCGTGTCGGAACTCCGCAGGAGGTCATGACCACGGAAGTACTCTCCGAACTGTACGACAGCCACGTGGAAGTCATTCACGCCAATGGAAGGATCGTGGTGGTGGGTCTTCCCGACGCAACCACCCACTTCCATGACGAAGCCCACGCAACCACCGGGGAGGAGTTCTAGATGGACGTCGAGAGCATCCTGCAGACCATTTTCAATTTTGAGAATTATGGTGAATTGCTGGTTCTCGTCCAGAATTCCATCTGGGCGGGTGCCGTACTGGGGCTTCTGGGCGGGTTGGTGGGTACGTTCGTGATGAAACGGGACCTGGCTTTCGCGGTCCACGGCATCTCCGAACTGTCCTTCGCCGGTGCTGCCTTCGCCCTGCTGATCGGAGCCGACATCATTTTCGGCTCCCTGATTGGCTCTGTGGCCGCGGCTGTACTCCTGGGCTTCATGGGAGTAAGGGCACGCGACAAGAACTCGATTATTGGTGTGATTATGCCGTTCGGGCTGGGCCTGGGCATTTTGTTCCTGGCGCTCTATGAGGGTCGCGCGGCAAATAAGTTCGGTCTGCTGACAGGTCAGATCGTGTCCGTTGATACGGTGCAACTGCAGGTGCTTGCCGGCACGGCTGTGGTGGTGATGATTGCTTTGGCGGCAATCTGGCGTCCACTGAGCTTCGCCAGCGTGGACCCTGAAATGGCAGAAGCGAGGGGTGTGCCGGTTCGTGGCCTTGCCATCGCTTTCATGGTGCTGCTGGGTGTCAGTGTGGCGTTGTCCATCCAGATCGTGGGCGCGCTCTTGGTCCTCGCCTTGCTGATCACCCCTGCAGCTGCCGCGCTGAGGGTGACTACATCACCCCGTTTGGTAGTGCTGCTGAGTGTGCTTTTCGCGATGACGGCCACAGTGGGTGGAATTCTTTTGGCTTTGGGCAGCCGCCTCCCCATCAGCCCGTATGTCACCACGCTGTCCTTCCTGATTTACGTGGTGTGCCGGATCATCGGCAGGGTCCGCGCTAACAGGGGCCTTAATGGCCGCGTATCACGGGACCAGCCGGCGGGAGCGCTCTAAAGCTTGCCGGCTGCCTTTTTGGCTGTGCATTCGGGGCACAACCCGAAGATTTCCACTGTGTGGGCAACCTCGGTGAAGCCGTGTTCAGTTGCCGTCCGGGCAGCCCAGGTCTCGACGGCGGGTGCCTCCACTTCTTCTGCCTTACCGCAGTTGCGGCAGAGCAGGTGGTGGTGGTGTCCGGTGACCGCGCAGCGCCGGTAGACGGCTTCACCGTCGCCGTTTCGAAGGACATCAATGAGGCCGTCGTCGGCCAGGGACTGCAGAATCCGGTAGGCCGTGGCAAGCGACACGGAGATGCCTTTGTTCTGCAGCAGCCGGTAAAGCTCTTGAGTGCTCACGAAGTCATCCAATTCGTCCAGGGCGGCGCTGACGGCCAAGCGCTGCTTGGTGACGCGCTGCTCCCTGACACCGCTGGTGGCCGGCGCTGCGTTGCCGGTCGTGGCCGAATTGGTGCCCTGTGGCATTGAAAGACTCACTTCCCTGGGGATGTTGGCAAAGCCCAATTTTACCAGTAGGGGAGGCTTGGAAACTGTCAGTGGGCGCCCATAGGCTGTCTCCATGAAGCTCACCAAGTACACCCACGCTTGTGTCCGGTTGGAGAAGGAAGGAAAGGTCCTGGTGATTGATCCCGGGACTTTCTCCGAGTCTGAGGAAGCCCTGCGCGGAGCCCACGCCGTACTTGTCACCCACGAACACAATGACCACATCGACCAAGCGGCAGTGACAGCAGCCCTGCGCAGCAACACTGCGCTGGAGGTCCATGCGCCGGCCGGGGTGGCTGCTGCTTTGAAGGAAAACGGGGATGTGGCCGATCGCGTGTATGCCGTGGAGGCCGGTTCTGGCTTCGAAGCGGCAGGGTTCAGCATCCGGACTTTTGGTGGCCAGCACGCTGTCATCCACGCTCAGATCCCGGTGGTGGCGAATATTGGCTATCTGGTGGATGACAACGTCTTTCACCCCGGCGATTCGTTCGTAGTCCCCGATGGAATCAATGTCCAGACCCTTTTGGTTCCCCTCCATGCTCCGTGGTCCAAAGTGGGCGAGGTAGTGGACTTCGTCATCTCCGTCCGTGCTCCCCAGGCTTTTCCGGTCCACGACGCCCTGCTCAACGAACTGGGCCGGGGGATCGTAGAGGGCCATGTCACCCGGATCGGCGCCCGCTACGGAACCACCTACAGGCGTCTTGCCCCGAAGGAGTCGGTGGAGGTCTAGGCGGGCCACACCCCGGTGTCGTGAAAGCGTTCCAGAACTGCTTCATGCGGTGCGGGGTCCAGGCCGTGCGCGGCCAGCCACCCGGCGTCGTTGTAACTACCCGCGTAACGGTCGCCGGCGTCGCACATGAGAGACACGATGCTGCCTTGCCGGCCCTCGGCCACCATCGCGGCCACCAACTGCCAGACGCCCCAAAGATTTGTCCCTGTGGATGGTCCTGCGTGCAGGCCGGTGAGTTTCCGTAAGTGCCGCATGGCGGCTACCGAGGCAGCATCCGGCACTTGGATCATGTGGTCGATGACTGCCGGGACGAAGCTGGGCTCTGACCGCGGCCGGCCGATGCCCTCGATCCTGGACGGAAGGCCTGTTGCCGCGGCCGCGTTTCCGTCGCGCCAGGCCGGGAAGAAAGCCGAGTTTTCGGGGTCCACGACGGCCAGCCGGGTGTCATAGCGGTTGTATCGGAGGTAGCGGCCAATGGTGGCGCTGGTACCGCCGGTGCCTGCACCCACCACAATCCATTCCGGAATCGGGTGTTCTTCCAAGGAGAGCTGTTCAAAAATCGATTCCGCGATGTTGTTGTTGCCGCGCCAATCCGTTGCCCGTTCGGCGTAGGTGAATTGATCCATGTAGTAACCACCCGAGGTCTTTGCGGTCTCTTCCGCAACGGCGTAGACCTCCGAAGCATGGTCAACCAGCAGGCATGCGCCGCCGAAGTCTTCGATCAGGGCGATCTTCTCCGGGCTGGTGGTCTTGGTCATGACCGCGATGAACGGTAGCCCGATGAGCCGGGCAAAGTATGCCTCGGACACCGCGGTGCTCCCGCTTGAGGCTTCGACGATGGTAGTGCCTTCGGTGATCCAGCCGTTGACCAGGCCGTATAGGAAAAGTGACCTGGCCAAGCGGTGCTTGAGGCTGCCCGATCTGTGGGTCGACTCGTCCTTAAGGTACAGGTTGACTCCCCAGTGGTCCGGGAGTGGGACGGCATAAAGGTGGGTGTCGGCCGAGCGGTTGTTCTCAGCCTCGATTTTACGGATGGCCTCGTTGGCCCATGCCCTGTCCTGAATACACGAATTGCTCACCGGATAAGCCTAGGCTGGAATCCGGGCGCCGGAAGCAAAGGGGTCCATGCCGCAGGAACGAAGGAGAACTTATGGCCACGCTGATCAGCGCGTCGGAACTGCACGCGCGCCTCGAGTCCGGGAAACGCACTGCACTTCTGGACGTCCGCTGGGTCCTGGGCCGTACTGATGGACACGACGAATACACGGCCGGTCATCTTCCTGGCGCGGTGTTCGTGGATCTCCCCACAGAGCTGGCCGATCACGCACAGCCCCGGCAAGGCCGCCATCCTCTGCCAACCCGTGAGCGCTTTCAGGAATCCGCGCGCTCGTGGGGCATCAGCGACGGCGACACCGTGGTGGCGTATGACAACAGTGGCAGCATGGCCGCGGCACGCGTTTGGTGGATGTTGCGGAATGCGGGCTTTGACTCTGTGTACCTGCTCGACGGCGGCCTGGCCGCCTGGCGCGCGGCAGGGCACCCGGTGGAATTCGGTGAGGTGCGACCCGCCGTCGGAAATGTCACTTTGGGTGAGGGCCGCATGCCGGCGATCACTGAGCATGACGCGGGGCAGTGGCACCGCAACGGTGTTTTGCTGGACGCCCGGTCAGGGGAGCGGTACCGCGGTGAGGTGGAACCCATCGATCCCAAGGCCGGGCACATTCCGGGCGCCGTGAGCGCGCCCACCACGGGGAATGTCGCCGCTGATGGCACGTTCCTTCCGGCAGAGGAGCTACGCCGGCGCTTTGAGGAGCTGGGTCTGGAGCCGTCGTCCAAGGTGGCTGTCTATTGCGGGTCCGGGGTCACGGCCTCCCACGAGGTGGCTGCCTTGGAAATCGCTGGATACCGGGCTGCGCTGTATCCGGGCTCGTTTTCGCAATGGTCCAACAATCCTGCCCATGACGTTGCCGTGGGCAGTGCGCCGTTTGAACAGCACGCCGCCGGACCAAGTGGCACAAGCAGGGCTGCCGGGAGTAGCGTCGAAGCATGACTCCCGGACGCCCTGTGCCCCCGCCCCTTGCCAAGCCGATCACCATGGACACCAGTGAAGATCGCCCCGGAACGCTGGCTGCAGCGTACGGTGCCACATCCCCGGATAGTGGGTTGGTACCCCTGACGGTGGCCCGCCGCGTACCTACAGAGGATGACGTGGAGATTGCCATTGAGTTCTGCGGGCTGTGCCACTCGGATGTGCACGCAACGCGCGGTGAGTGGAGGGTTCCGCCCTACCCGTTGATCCCGGGTCACGAAATCGTGGGCCGCGTAACCCGTGTTGGGGCGGCCGTTCAGGACTTCGCCCCAGGTGACCGCGTGGGCGTTGGCTGCATGGTGGATTCCTGCCGCGAATGCGAGAGCTGCCTCGAAGGACTGGAACAGTACTGCGAGCGGGGCAATGTAGGCACCTACGGGGCTGCAGATCCGCGGCACGGTGACGAGATCACCCAAGGTGGATACTCAACCTCGGTGGTGGTGGACAGGCGTTTCGTGTTGCGGGTCCCGGATGCGCTGGATCCGGCTGCGGCGGCTCCGCTGCTGTGTGCCGGTATCACCACGTACTCGCCGCTGCGGTATTTCGAGGTAGAGGAAGGCGACTCCGTGGGTGTTGTTGGCCTGGGCGGACTGGGACACATGGCCGTCAAGATCGCCAAGGCCATGGGTGCTGAAGTAACGGTATTCACCACCTCCGAATCCAAGTTCGAGGCCGCACGGGAGCTGGGCGCGGACCATGTGGTCCTGTCCAAGGACGCCGATGCCATGGAGGCAGCCAACCGGAGCATTGACGTGATCATCGACACCGTTGCAGCCCCGCACGATCTCAACCCGTACTTCCGGACCCTTCGCCTGGACGGGGCCCTCTTCCAGCTGGGCCTTCCCGCCGATGACATGCCACCGGTCAGCCCCGGGTTGCTCATCCGCCGGAGGCTCGCCTACGCAGGTTCGTTGATTGGTGGCATTGAGGAGACGCAGGAAATGCTGGACTTCTGTGCCGAACACGGCGTAGTGAGCGACATCGAAGTGGTGGCGGCCGGGCAACTCAACGAAGCTTATGACCGCATGGTGGCCGGAGACGTGAAGTACCGTTTCGTTCTGGACACAGCAACACTTCAGGAACCATCGGAAAGGGCAGACGCATGAGCACGCTGTTTACCAAGATCATCAACGGTGAGATCCCGGGCCGCTTTGTCTGGAAGGACCAGGACGTGGTGGCGTTCCTGACCATCTCGCCCATCACCCAAGGACACACCTTGGTGGTGCCGCGTGAAGAGGTGGATTCGTGGACGCAAGCCAGCCCGGAATTGCTGGCCAAGGTCATGGACGTGGCCCAGCGCATCGGCAAGGTGCAGGAGTCCCTGTTCGACGCCAAGCGTGTTGGCGTGTTGATGGAGGGTTTCGAGGTGGATCATCTGCACGTCCACGTGTGGCCGGCGTATTCCACGGCGGATTTTGAACTTCACAACGTGGACCACAACCCGGACCCCGCCATCATGGATGCCACTGCCGTGAAGCTGCGCGCGGCTTTACGCGACGCGGGCCACAGCGACGCTGTCCCCGAGGGGTGACTTTGCCAGTGGTGGCGGTCTCTGCCTGTGGCTGATTCCTGCATGATTTAACCCGGCGGTGCTTGTGAAGCGCCGCCGGGTTTTCTCATGCCTGCCCGGCTATACCGGCGCGAGTGCTTGGTTCAGTGCCGTGCGGATTCGCTTCTCCGACACGGAGTAGGCCGTGCCAAGTTCAACCGCGAAGAGGCTCACCCGCAGTTCTTCGATCATCCAGCGCACACGTGTTAACTCCGGGCCGGCGCCGCGCCCTGGAAGCAGAGCCGATACGGCGTCGTCGTAGTCATCCTCCAACGCCTGTACCACTGCCATGTTCAGGCCGTCACGCTGGACGTTGCCCGGGAGCTTTTCCAGCCGCTTCTCGATTGCCTGAAGGTACCGCGGGAGTTGGCTGAGCTGCGCATAGCCCGTCTGTGCCACAAAGCCCGGGAACACCAGCTGCTCCAGTTGGCTCTTCATGTCATTGAGGGCGCTGATCAGATGCAGGCTGGTGTTGGACTTCAGCTGCTTCTGGATGCGGCGGGTACTGGCCAGGACACGTTCGACGACGGCCGTCACCGTGAACACGGTATCGATCAGTTCTGCACGGACTACCTCGTACAACGCATCGAACGATTTCTTGTCCCACGGCAGATCCTGCGGAACCAGTTTGTCGATGGCTGCCAGTGCGCAGTCCGCGATGAGTGCGCTCACGGATCCATGCGGGTTCTGGCTAAACGTCAGCTTCTCCGTATTACTGAGGTGCTCCAGCACGTAACGGTCCGGTGGCGGGATCCGCAAGGCAAGCAATCGGATGACGCCGCCACGCATGGCGGCTTCCTGCTCCGGCCGGGTCTGAAATACCCGCAGTGCCACGGATTTTCCTTCGTCCACTATCGCCGGGAAGCCGGTGACGGCATGGCCCTTGACAGTCCGGGTAACCTGGCGCTCCACCGTGCCGAACTCCCACATGGTGATGCCGCCGCGTTCGGCAATAATTCCATCGCCTGCCGGCGTTGCGCCCGGGGCTGGCGTTTGACCGTTGGGTGCGCCCGACGTGCCGGTTCCCTTGCCGCCCTTGGCGCGTGACGTCGTCGCGGGTGTGGCGCCGAGCGATTCGGCGATGGCGCGGCGCGTTGCCGGCGCCAGCTTCTCCTGGAGTTCAGCAAGGTTCTTTCCTTCGTCAAGCACCTTGCCCTTGCTGTCCACCACCTTGAAGCTAACCCGTAGGTGCGGCGGTACGGCATCCCAGTTCCACGAACCTGGAGGAATGACGTGTCCGCGGAGCCGGCGAAGAACAAGTTCCAAGGATGGCTCAAGTTCGTCGGTGGCGGGATCAAAGTCGGCTTCCAGCGCTGCGGTTGCCTGCCGTGCAACGTCCGGGGCAGGCACAAAGTTCTTCCGTACCTGTTTGGGTAGTGACTTGATCAGCGCCGTGACCAGTTCCACCCGTTGCCCGGGAATTTGCCAGCGGAACGGGGCGTCGTCCAGTTGGTTCAGGAACAGCACCGGGACTTCAGCCGTGACACCGTCAGATGGGTTGGGGGCCGAGCCTGGCGCCACGGGATGGAACTCATAGCTCAACGGCAGGTCGAAGCCCTTGTGCAGCCAGCTCTTCGGATACGCGGAGTCGTCCAGTGCTTCGGCGTCTTCGCTCATGAGTAAGGATTGGTCGAAGTCCAGGAGATCGGGATCTGACTGCCGGGCATCCTTCCACCACTTATCAAAGTGCCTCTCGGAAACTACGTCCTTGCCGACGCGGGCGTCATAAAACTCGAAGAGTGTCTGGTCGTCCACCAGAATGTCCCGGCGCCGCATGCGGGTTTCGAGTTCTTCGATCTCCTGGAGCAGGGCCCGGTTCCGGTGGAAGAACTTATGGTGTGTCTTCCACTCGCCCTCCACCAAGGCATGGCGGATGAACAATTCGCGCGACAACTCGGGATCGACGCGCCCGTAGTTGATGCGACGGTTGGGAATGATGGGTACGCCGTACAGCGTCACTTTCTCGTGAGCCATGACAGCGCCCTGCCGTGATGACCAATGCGGTTCGCTGTAGGACCGCTTCACCAGATCCGGGGCTACCTGTTCAGCCCACAGGGGATCGAACTTGGCGGCGACGCGCGCCCAGAGGCGGCTTGTCTCCACCAGCTCAGCGGCCATCACGAAGGTGGGTGATTTCTTGAACAGCGCTGAGCCGGGGAAGATCGCAAAACGGCTTCCGCGGGCACCGGCGTATTCACGCTTGCGCTCATCAAGGAGGCCGATGTGGCTCAGCAACCCGGAGAGCAGGCTGATGTGGATGCCCTCGTAGTTGCCCACGGGATCTGCTTCGCGCTTATTGTCCAGCGCGATGCCGAGGGGTTTGGCCATTTGCCGGAGCTGGGTAAAGAGGTCCTGCCACTCACGGACGCGCAGGTAATTGATGAACTCGTTGCGGCACAGTTTGCGGAACTGGGTGGAGGAGAGCTCGCGCTGCTTTTCCTGGATGTAGTTCCACAGATTGAGGAAGCCGGTGAAGTCCGAGAGCTCGTCACGGAAACGAGCATGCTTCTCCGCAGCCAACTGTTGCTTGTCCGTCGGCCGTTCCCGGGGGTCCTGGATGGTCAGGGCAGCCGCCAGGATCATCACCTCGCGCACACAACCCCGCTTGCCCGCCTCCACGATCATCCGGCCCAGCCGTGGATCCACCGGCAGTTGGGCCAATTTCTGCCCGACGGCGGTCAGTCCACTGCCGCTGCGACCGTTGCCGGCCGCGTTACCGGACTTGGGCGAGGTCAAGGCGCCGAGTTCGCGCAGGAGAGTGACGCCGTCGTTGATGGCCCGCGAGTCCGGTGGTTCCACAAACGGGAAGTTTTCAACGTCCTTGGGACCGCGGGCAACTCCCATGGCGGTCATCTGCAGGATGACGGCCGCGAGGTTGGTCCGGAGGATCTCCGGGTCCGTAAACAAAGGACGCGACTCGAAGTCCTCTTCGGAGTACAAACGGATGGCAATGCCCTCCGAGACGCGGCCACAGCGGCCCGAGCGCTGATTGGCAGAAGCCTGGGAAACACGCTCGATAGGGAGCCGTTGTACTTTGGTCCGGTGTGAATAGCGCGAGATGCGGGCGGTTCCGGTATCTATCACGTACTTGATGCCGGGAACGGTCAGGGACGTCTCGGCCACGTTGGTAGCCAGGATGATGCGACGTTTTCCGCCGGGATTGAACACCCGGTGCTGCTCCTGCAGGCTCAAACGGGCAAAGAGCGGCAGGACTTCCGTCCCGGCAAGTCGCCTGTTTGTTTGGATACGGCCGTTGATCGCCTCAGCGGCGTCCCGGATTTCGCGCTCGCCGGAGAAGAAGATGAGGATGTCCCCGGGCGCTTCCTTAGCGAGCTCGTCCACAGCGTCGCACACAGCGTCCAAGGGATCGCGGTCCTCTTCGAGTTCGTCGTCCGAGGTATCTTCTTCTCCGCCGGCCGGCTGGGACAAAGGACGGTATCGGATCTCCACCGGGTAAGTTCGTCCGGAGACTTCGATGACCGGCGCTGGATCATCCTCACTGCCGAAGTGCCTGGCGAACCTTAGGGGATCAATGGTTGCCGAGGTGATGATGACCTTGAGGTCCGGGCGCTGGGGGAGGATGCGCTTGAGGTAGCCCAGGATGAAGTCGATGTTGAGGCTGCGCTCGTGGGCTTCGTCAATGATGATGGTGCTGTATTTCCGGAGCAGTTTGTCCCGCTGAATCTCGGCGAGGAGGATGCCATCAGTCATCAGCTTGATCTTGGTGGATGAGCTGACCTCACCGGTGAACCTGACCTGGAAGCCCACCTCCTGGCCAATCTCTACGTCCAGTTCAGAGGCGATGCGCTCGGCCACCGTCCGGGCTGCGAGTCGGCGTGGCTGGGTATGCCCGATCAGGCCTTTGTCTCCAAGGCCCAGTTCGAGGCACATTTTGGGGATCTGTGTGGTCTTGCCCGAACCGGTCTCACCGGCAATGATGGTCACCTGGTTTGCGGAGATGGCCGCCATCAGATCCTCGCGGCGCTCGGATACGGGCAGCTCTGCGGGGTAGGAAATATGAAGTGTCATGGCTGCTGCCAGTCTACTGTGGCTGGGCTCCCGCGTCCGCTGTGTCCGTCACAGTCCCGGCTGCAGCACTGAGACGGTGCGAAAGTTCCATGGCGTAGGACTTGAATTCAGCAGGCTCGAGGATCTCGAAGTCAACATCGAGTGCTGCAAGATACGCCGCCGGGGCTGCGAGGTTGTCCCATCCGGACCGCAGGATGGTGGCTTTGGGTCCGTCGGACGCCAGTGTTGCGTACTGGGAATTTACGACGGCGGCAATCTCGGCCAGGGGCGCGCGGAGCCGCACCACGACGTCGAACCTGTACGGCGAACGGGTGATGGACTGCTGCACGTAGGCGGCGAGGTCTTCCGCGGGCAGCGGACGTGGAGTGTATTTCTTGCGTTCCGATGGCAGCGAAGCAAGACGGTCCGCCCGGAAGGTTCTCCAGTCCTCCCGTTCGACGTCCCACGCCACCAGATACCATCGCCGGCCGGTGTCCACCAACCTGTAGGGCTCCACCAGCCTTCGTGCGGATTCGCCGCCGGACGTGACGTACTCAAAGGAGATTTGCCGTCTGTCCGATATTGCGGCGGAGACGACGGTCAGTTGTTGAGGATCAACAGTTCCTGCATTGCTGGGAAGGGTAGTGACGGCGGCCTTCAGCATGGCGAACTTGGGACGCAGCCTGGACGGCAGGACCTGTTCCAGCTTCGCCAACGCGCGCACAGAGGCCTCACCAATGCCGGCTACGGGGCCAGCAGCCACAGAGTTCAATCCCAAGGCCACCGCCAGGGCTTCATTGTCATCCAGGAGCAGAGGCGGGAGCTGCGCACCTGCACCAAGTTGATAGCCACCCGCGATTCCCGGGGATGCGTGAATGGGATACCCGAGATTGCGCAGTTTGTCGATATCGCGGCGGACGGTCCGTTCGGTCACGCCCATCCGATCAGCGAGTGCCGGGCCCGTCCATTCCCGACGCACCTGCAACAGTGACAGCAGCTGGAGGAGCCGGGCAGAGGTTTGGATCATGCAAGTGAATCTAGCTCATGTCCGCGTAAAACCTTGGTGGGATTGGGACCGCGTAGGGACGCCCGTCGATCGAAGAATCCTGCAGAATTCCGTGAACGGACGGGCGTCGGTTTGAGTGGCTTTGGTGGACCTTGCAGTCGCTTGGCATGCCCCTAGTAGATGCGGGGGTTCCAGTACGGGCTGCTCGGAGAGTCGAAGGCGCTCCAGGGTTCCTTTGAGTTGATGGGCGGGTTGTGCCCGAGTCCATCCTTTAGCAGGGCTGAAACGGTAGCTGCTACGGCGGTGATGAGGACGATGAAGAGGATGATTCCGAAGATTTCCATGCCTCAAGCCTGCTCCTGAGGACGGACAAGAAACAGTGGCAGAAATGCCCCAAATAGATAAATTTCTGCCACACTGGAGATGTGTTGAAATCAGTGGCTGTGATGGTGGTACCCAACTTCTCGGTCTTCGAATTCGGTACGGCCTTCGAGGTCTTCGGCATCGACCGATCTGACCGTGGGGCCGGGGTGCCGGCCTTCGATTTCCGGGTGGTGACACCGGAACCGGGTGACGTCCGTATGAAGTCCGGCCTGTCCCTTCATGTGAACCTCGGCCTCGAAGCAGCGGCCGATGCAGACCTCGTCATCATGGCGCCGTTTGGCCGGGACCAGGACGTCCCCGAGTCCGTCATGGAGGCGTTGCGGGCAGCACATGCCAGGGGCGCGTGGGTGATGTCCATTTGTTCGGGCGCCTACGCGCTTGCCCGTGCCGGTTTGTTGGACGGGCGCCGGTGCACCACTCACTGGCATTATTCTCAGGATCTGGCCAGCCGGTACCCGTCTGCGATCGTGGATGAGAATGTCCTCTATGTGCAGGACGGGACCATCATCACCAGCGCCGGGACGGCCGCCGGAATCGACGCCTGCCTCCATCTTGTCCGCGAGGAGCTGGGAGCCAATGTGGCCGCCGCAATTGCACGCGACATGGTGGTACCGCCACACCGCGACGGCGGCCAGGCCCAGTTCATCGACAGGCCCATGCCCCGTTGCGGTTCCGCGCCCATGGAGGAGCTGCTTCGCTGGATGGTTGAACACCTCGACCAAGAGCACAGTGTGAACGAACTGGCGGCCCGACTCCACATGTCTCCCAGGACGTTCGCCCGCCGTTTCCGGGCGGAAACCGGAGCGACCCCTGCAGCGTGGCTGAATTCGCAACGCGTGCTGCGTGCGCAGGAACTGTTGGAGACCACTGAATTGAACATCGACGAAATTGCCAGGGAAGCCGGGTTCGGACATTCAGTGCTGCTCCGCCACCACTTCACAAAGGTGCTGGACACAAGTCCGCAAAGTTATCGTCGTGCATTCCGTGGGCAGTTGGAGGAAGCCATCTGAGTCAGCTGGGCAGATGTTCGCAGCTTTGACGGGCGGACGCCGGCTCCGCGGGGGCAGCGGCTTTAACGACGGCTACCTAAACGACCCCGTGACTCTGATCCTTCAGCCTTGGCGCATTCGACCAATTCCTGCCAAGGGCCGGTAACAGCACGTTCCGGGAGGGTGGCACGGCGTTGGCCTGCCCTGATGGAGTACATGAAGCGGTCCGGCTCGTTGGCCGCTTGCGCCTGGCTTTTGGCCTCATCCCATGGGCAAGCCTCCACGATCGGGACCCATCGATTCTTGTCATCAGGGGAGACTGCGTCCACGCTCCAGATGCGGGTCAGCGCTGCGATTCCCCCACTGCGTTGGACGGTGATCTTCATGACCGGCTGCTTCTCGTTCGGTTGATCCTTAGTTAGCCGACCGGCAGGGACCGAAGGAAAGACATCCGGTCCCGCCACCTGACTAAACCTTGACCTTCACAGTCTCCCACGCCTTCAGGACGGCGTCATGCTCCGCTGAACCGGAGCCGAAGAGTTCCTCTGCCGTGGCCACAGTGGTCTTGGCAAACTTTCCGAACGTGCACGTCGCTGGAAGGCTTCCGCTGGTCAGCGTGCCGTACCAGATCTGGCCCGGCGCTTCCCACGCATTGCCACCAATTTCAGAGGCCACCACATAGAAAGCCTTGTTGGGGATGCCGGAGTTGATATGGACTCCGCCATTGTCAGCACTGGTCCGTACGTATGTATCCATGGAGTCCGGCTGGGGATCCTTGCCGAGAACGTCGTCGTTGTAAGCGGTGCCCGGTGCTTTCAGGGAACGCAGGGCATCGCCTTGAACCTGGTCCGTGAAGAGGCCCTCCCCGATGAGCCAACTAGCCTGCTCTACCGACTCCTTCTTCAGGTATTGCTCCACGAGGACGCCGAAGACATCAGACATGGACTCGTTGAGTGCGCCAGCCTGATTCCGGTAGGCCAGATTGGCCGTGTATTGGGTAACTCCGTGCGCGAGTTCGTGGCCGATGACGCTAAGGGACTTGGTGAAGCGCTGAAAGATCTGCCCATCGCCGTCGCCAAACACCATTTGGGAGCCATCCCAGAAGGCGTTGTCATAGAGCTTCCCGTAATGGACGGTGGCGTCCAGGGCCAGCCCGGCATCATCAATGGAGTCCCTGCCGAAAATCTCGCCATACAAGCGATGCGTGCTCCCCAGGCCGTCGTAGGCCTCGTCGGCTGCCACGTCCCCGACAGGTGCCGCACCTTCCTTCCGGACTACGCGTCCGGGCAAAGTTTCCAAAGACTCAGCATCGTAAATGGTCCGTTTGGCAGGGCCGGGCTTGGCTTGGCGTGCGCTGGGGGGAGCGGCGGGGATGGGGGCTGTGCGGATGGCCTGCAAGTCTTTGATGTGAAGCAGGGACTCTTTTGCTGCCCTGGCCACGGCGCGCAGCCGTGGCTCGTTCTGGGCGGCTAACTTGCGAAGCATGTACGGAGGGACGATGGAGCACATCATGGCTAACCCCTTTGGCTATCGGTATGACCAACTGAATTCAGCCTAGGAGTAGGGGCAGACATTATTGCGGCACAGGACCGGCAAGCCCCGAACTGATAGTGAGTATCCGGCACGCAAAAATACCCCGCCAGCTTTGCTGGCGGGGTATTCGTTGTGCCCTCGATAGGATTCGAACCTACGGCCTTCTGCTCCGGAGGCAGACGCTCTATCCCCTGAGCTACGAGGGCATCCAGGGTTCCCTCCGTTGCCGGTGGGACGTCCTAGAGCTTAGCAGCCACTGAGCCGCAAATGAAAACCCGGCGCCAAGCCGGCGAGCCCGGCCGGAACCTTGCCCATCAGTAGCCTGCGAACGAGTCCACGTGGACCCGCCGGGCTCCTGCACCACGTGCCGCAGCGCGCAGGGAATCCACGCTCGCCGGAGACCCGGATACAAACACTTCCCGTTCCCCAATGTCCGGAACCAGCTCCTTAAGGCGCGGGGCGTCGATCCTGGAGGCGCCGGCGTCGACCATGAACTCCGGGGGAGTGGACCCGTCCGCAAGCCGGGCTATTACCTTGGCGCCCGATGCTTCCAGTTGTTCCACGCTGGCCAGCTCATGGCGCCCCTTCGCGAGATACAGCACCACGGTGTCGCGCGCGGCGTCCTTGGCCGCCAGCTGCGACAGGAAAGGGGTAATGCCGATTCCCGCAGCGATGAGCAACACCGGCTTCCCGGCGTCGTTCGGCAGAACAAAGTCCCCACCCACGGCCGTTGCGGAGATACGGTCCCCGGGCCGAAGCGCAAACAGTGCCTTCTTCGCCGTAGAAAGGGGCTCCGCCGTGCCCACGCCAAACGTTATTTCGGTGGCGCCGGGCGGGCTGGTGATGCTGAAGACGCGACGACGCCCCTTACCATCAGAGCCTGCATGCGGGAGGTTGAGCTCCATGAACTGCCCTGCGGCAAAGCGCACCGGCCTGTGCGCCTCGAACCTGAATTCAGTACTTGCCGGGGTGAGGGGGCGCGAACCTTTGAACGTCAGTTGGATGCCACCTCGTTGTCCCAGGAAGAACGCCATGAGGTTGCCCACCAACAGTGCCAGTTCCGGGGAGTTGGCAATGAAACCAAAGTTATAAGGCACCGCAAAAACAACACCCACGACGGCGGCCAACGCCAGCTGCTGCCAACGACGGGGAGGCAGGGTGAGGGGCTCCGAGAGCATGAAGCCCACAAAAAACAGCAAGGGCCGTTGCGCCAGGGACTGCCACAGGGCCTGGCCCAACGTCATATTGCGGCTGAGCAGCTCCACCGTGATGATGCTTGTGGCAGCCACCAGGAAAACGGTGGCCATCAGCAATTTTCGTGTGCGGTACAGGACAAGCAGGACCCCGGGAACCAGGAGCCAGAGCATGGCCGGCGTCGCGGCCCACCATGTGGCGATGTTCAGCCCGGTCAGACCCGTGATGAACGCGCCCACCGCGGCCGGGTTGAAGATGTGCCGGCCACGGAACGCCAGGGCATACTTGGAGACGCTGGCCAGCACGCAAGCCAAAGCAACCCCCGCCATGTCCATCACCCCAAAAGCGGGCCAAAACAGGAAGTACAGCAGCAGCCCGGTGATCAGCGAGGACTCCGTGTGCGGTTTGACCCCGAAGAGCAAGGCAAGCAGCCGGCTGGACGCGTAGGTCACACCCAGGCAAAGCACCAGGTGTACCGCCATCTCCGGAAGCCCGAAGGTCAACCATCCCAGGATGTTCAGGACCATGCTGTAAACAACCAGTACGCCCAGCACCCAGAGAATCAGGCGGTACATGGTGAAGTGGCCCAACCAGGTGTCCAGGCGCGACTTAGCGGCAATCATGTGAACAGTCTCCCCTCAAAACCGTGCGAAAACGCGGCAGCACCATTCGATGACACCGAAAGCCATGAGAAATCAAATTCGACCTCCAGCCGAGGCGGTTCAAGCATGAACAATGCCGTAGCAAGTCCGTCCGCAACCAGGGCGCTTTCAGCCATGGTCCATGTAGCCACAGTGGTGTGTATGGGCTCGCCCGTACTTCCATCCAGGACATGGTGGAGACCGTCACCCCACGTGCGCCGGTTGGAGGCGGAGGCGCACAGCGCGGAATTGTGCAGCTCCACCGTTCCTATGGCCTGCCGGGGGTTATAGGGATGTTCCAAAGCAACGGTGACCGGATGGTCACCGGAGTGCAGCATGTCGCCGCTTCCATCCACCAGGAAATCGCTCTGTCCCTGTGCTCGCAGGGCTGCGCCCAGCAGGTCAACGAGCTGGCCCTTCCCGGCTGCTCCGACGTCCAAAACCACCGGTTCTTTCGCGGCCAGGTCCGTGCCTGTCCAATCGAGGACGTCTTCCCACCGCGGCGGAGCGAGGGGGAGTCCTGACGGAACAAGCGCATAACCGGCGTCGTAACCCAGTCGCTCCAAGCTGCTCCCGATAAGTGGCGTCATGGCACCATCGCTGAGGCGGTACAGCACGGAATAGAGCTTCTGGAGGGCTACTGCATGATCCGGCAGCGTGATGATGCCCGGGCCATGGGACAGGATGGACACCAATGAATCCGGCCTGAACCGGGACCACGTCTTGTCGTACTCCGCAACAATCTCCAGCAGTTCGCTGCGGATCGCGGGTGCCAAACGGTCCGGCGTCGAGATTTCCCACTGCGTACCGATCCCTTCGAAGCGGAAAGTGCTCCAGCCAGGGTGCGGCATGGCCCCTACTTGGCCTGGGACTTGATCTGTTCCACGGCCTCGTTGAAGCCGCCGGACGTCAGAGAAGAGCCAGCGACCTTGGAGACATTGAGGTCGTCGATGTCTTTGCCCACGATCTGCGCGGCGATTCCGCTGGCAAATTCACCTTGGAACTTCTTGGTATTCGGGTTGGAAGGGTGGACCGTGATGTTGACCGCAGAAACCTTATCCGAGGCAAGCGTCAGTTCAACACCCACCTTCTCCTGACCATTGGGCGAGGTGTACGTGCCGTCGGAGCTGTAGGTTCCGTCCTTATAGGTGGATCCCCCGGTGGAGGCTACAGCCGTTGATGACGACGTACCTGCAGGTGTTGGGCTGCCTGTGGCGGCCTGACCGCCATCCTGTGTGGCCGGTGTACTGCTGGTGGGGGCTTCGGTTGTGGGGGCGCATGCCGCGGCCGTTCCGATGATGGAGAGGCCGGCGAAACCAACGTAGAGGCTCTTGCGGAGTGGCGTAGTCATGGGTCTGCTCGTTTCAACTGGACAAGATTTCGTCAATGGTCATTTTCGTCAGAGGTGCTTCTACTACGGTGATGGCCAACAAGGCCACCTCCTACGTGTTCACAACGTCGGATTCAGCGTAATGGTTCACCCTGTGCTGCCAGATAGCCATTCCTGTGAACGGGCTTTGTCCCACTATCCACATACGGCAGCCTCAATTCCGTGACTCTGCGGGCCCCCGGTAGGCTAGAAGCGTGACTCCCGAAGAACTCTCTGCTGCCATATCCGCCTGCCTTAAGGACGCCGTCGCTACCGGCGAAATCGCCTTGACGGAATCTGCCGTGCCCGACGCCGTGCGAGTGGAGCGACCCAAGAACCGGGAGCACGGAGACTGGGCCACCAACATCGCCCTGCAACTCTCCAAGCAGGCCGGTATGAACCCCCGTGAATTCGCAGCAGTCCTCAGCAACCATTTGCAGGGCATTCCCGGTGTTACGGGAGTGGAGATTGCCGGTCCGGGCTTCCTGAACATCACCGTAGACGCGGCCACAGCCGGTGCACTCGCCAAGGCCATTGTTGAAGCCGGGGCCAGCTACGGCACCAACAAGGCGCTCGCCGGCAGGGTGGTCAATATGGAGTTCGTTTCTGCGAATCCCACCGGCCCGCTCCACATCGGACACACGCGCTGGGCGGCTCTTGGCGACGCCATTGCCCGCGTCCTGCGCGCCTCCGGTGCCGACGTCACCGCCGAGTACTACATCAACGACGCCGGTTCGCAGATGAACGTGTTCGCGAACTCGGTCCTTTCCCGCCTTCATGGCCGTGGCGTACCGGAGGGTGGCTACCCCGGCGAGTACATCCGCGAACTGGGCGACGAAGTACTGAAAGCCCACCCAGGCATCCGCGAACTGACGGACGAGGCGGCACTGCCCGTCATCCGCGCCGCAGCCTACGAGGCCCAGATGGCTGACATTAAGGCCACGCTGGCTGAATTCGGTGTTGCGTTCGACGTCTTCTTCTCGGAGAAGGAACTGCACGACGCCGGTGCGATCGAATCTGCCGTCGCCCGGCTTCGCGATCAGGGCCACGTATTCGACGACGGCGGGGCCGTATGGTTGCGCACCACCGATTTCGGCGACGACAAAGACCGCGTGATGATCCGTGCCAACGGCGAACCCACCTACTTTGCAGCGGACGCCGCGTACTACCTTTCCAAGAAGGACCGCGGGTTTACGGAGAAGATTTACCTTCTCGGCGCGGACCACCACGGTTACATCAACCGTCTGAAGGCGATTGCAGCCTGCGCGGGCGATGATCCCGAGGTGAACATCGAGGTCCTCATCGGCCAGCTTGTGTCCGTGAATGGTGCCAAACTGTCCAAGCGCGCCGGTAACATCATCGAGCTCAAGGACCTCATCTCATGGCTCGGGAAGGACGCTGTCCGCTACTCGCTCGCTCGTTTCCCGGCTGACTCGCCCCTGACGTTGGATCCCGAACTGTTGAAGAAGCACAGCAACGAGAACCCCGTGTTCTACGTGCAGTACGCCCACGCCCGGTCGCGTGGTACGGCCCGCAATGCTGCCGAGGCCGGGGTGGAACGCCAGGTTGACGGAGTGGACGCCTTTGACGCTTCACTTCTGGACCACGCCACCGAAAACGAGTTGCTCTCCTATCTGGGCAGCTACCCGTCCATCGTGGCGAAGGCCGCCGAACTGCGTGAACCGCACCGTGTGGCGCGCCACCTTGAGGTCATTGCCGGCGCTTATCACCGCTGGTACGACGCTTGCCGCGTCTCGCCGCAGGGTGAGGAACCCGTGCTCGACGTCAACCGCACACGTCTGTGGTTGAACGACGCCACCAGCCAGGTCCTCGCCAACGGACTCGAACTGCTGGGCGTTTCTGCGCCGGAACGGATGTAGGGAAATGAACACAGACACTGCACATGCTTCTCCGCTCGCGCCCGGGTGGTTGGCTGTTCCCGAAGACCTCAACGCCTTGCAAGCACCTATGTGGGCGGCTGGGGTTGGGAAGAACGACGCCGGCGAGGTCACCATTGATGGCGTGTCCGTTAGCGAACTCAAGGAACAGTACGGAACCCCGCTGTTCGTCATGAGTGAATCGGACTTCCGCTCCCGTGCACGTGCGTTCAAGGACGCCTTTGATGCCGCCTTCGCGGACATTTGCGGGGGAGTGGACGTCTACTACGCGGGGAAGTCGTTCCTGTGCACTGCAGTGGCCCACTGGGTGGCTGAAGAAGGCCTTCGCCTGGACACTTGTTCGGGCGGCGAGTTGGCTGTGGCGGCACGTGCTGGTATTGAAGGTCCCAACCTTGGCCTGCACGGCAACAACAAGTCCGACGCCGAGATCAACCGTGCCCTGGATATGAGGCTTGGCAGGATCGTGGTGGACAGCCTCGATGAACTTGAGCGCGTTGCCAAGATCGCTTCCAGCCGCGGCGAGACTGCCAAGGTCATGCTGCGGCTTACCCCCGGCGTGCACGCCCATACCCACGAGTTCATTGCCACGGCCCACGAAGACCAGAAGTTCGGCCTTTCCATGGCCGAGGATTCCACCGAGGAAGCCGGCCTGTCCGCAGCCGAAGAGGCAGTAGCCGCAGCAACCTCTTACGCCAGCATCGAGCTGCTTGGCCTGCACTGCCACATCGGTTCGCAGATCTTCGAGCCCGATGGCTTTGCTGTTGCCGCGGAGAAGCTCTTGGGCTTCCTTGCCGCGATGCAGGCCAAGTACTCCATCGTCATGCCCGAACTGGATCTCGGCGGTGGCTACGGAATCGCCTACACCCCCGTGGACACGCCCCGCCCGGCAGCGGAAATCGCGCAGGCAATGGCCGACGTCGTCCGCGCCAAGTGCGCCGAGCTGGACATCACGCCACCGCGTATCTCCATAGAACCCGGACGTGCCATTGTGGGCAGCACAACCTTCACGCTCTATGAGGTCGGCACGCTCAAAACGGTCCGGGTTGACGCCCCTGAGGGCGAAGAAGGGCAAGAGAACGTTACGTATCCGCGCCGCTATGTGTCGGTGGACGGCGGAATGAGCGACAACGCCCGTCCGGTGCTGTACGACGCGGATTATTCGGCAATTCTGGCCTCCCGGAACTCTTCGGCGGCTCCGCAACTGTCCCGCGTAGTGGGCAAACATTGCGAGAGCGGCGACATAGTTGTTAGAGATGTATATCTGCCCGCGGATGTGGCAGCCGGTGATTTGCTCGCAGTACCGGGTACCGGCGCCTACTGCTGGGCCCTCTCCAGCAACTACAACTACCTGGCCCGGCCTGGCGTTGTCGCTGTACGCGACGGAGCCGCCCGGCTGATTGTCCGCGGGGAAACCGAAGAAGATCTCTTGAACCGCGACATGGGAGTGGCGAATGTCTGAAATGCGAACCTTGAAGGTGGCCCTGCTGGGCTGTGGCAACGTTGGGGCCCAGGTTGCGCGGATTCTGATTGACGACGCCGAGGCCCTCGCCGCACGCAGCGGCGCCCGCCTGGAACTCTCCGGCATCGCCGTCCGCAATGTCGACGCGCCGCGTGAGGTCGAACTGCCGCGTGAACTGTTCACCACCGACGCCGATACCTTGGTCAAGGACGCTGACCTGGTCATCGAACTCATGGGCGGCATAGAGCCTGCACGCTCTCTGATCCTGACGGCCATCCAGAACGGCGCATGCGTCGTTACCGGCAACAAGGCCTTGCTCGCCCAGGATGGCCCCACTCTTTACGAAGAGGCTGATAAGGCCGGAGTCCAGCTGTCCTACGAGGCCGCCGTAGCGGGAGCGATTCCCATTCTGCGCCCTATCCGTGACTCCTTGTCCGGAGACCGCATTACCCGCGTCCTCGGAATCGTCAACGGCACCACCAACTTCATCCTTGACCAGATGGACAGCACCGGCGCGCAGTTCGCCGATGCCCTCGCCGAAGCACAGCGTCTTGGCTATGCGGAAGCGGACCCCACTGCCGACGTCGAAGGCCACGACGCTGCAGCGAAGGCGGCGATTCTTGCGTCGTTGTCGTTCCACACCCGCTTCTCCCTGGACGATGTGTATTGCGAAGGCATCACCAAGGTCAGCGCTGCCGACATCGCATCGGCCAAGGAAGCCGGCTTTGTGATCAAACTGCTCGCCATTGCCGAGAAGATCGATTCATCGGATAACGGCAGCGGAATTTCCGTGCGGGTTCACCCCACCCTCCTGCCGCGTGAACACCCGCTGGCAGCTGTCCGTGGTGCGTTCAACGCTGTGTTCATCGAGGCCGAGAACGCAGGCGAACTGATGTTCTATGGCCAGGGCGCCGGTGGGACTCCCACTGCATCTGCCGTGCTGGGGGACCTCGTGTCCGCTGCGCGTCGTCTGGTCCTGGGCGGCCCAGGGCGCACTGAGACCACCACGGGCCACGTTCCGGCGTTGGCCATCGATGCCTCCACCACGAGTTACTACATCGGCCTGGATGTCGCTGACCAGGCCGGCGTGCTGGCCCGGATTGCCCACATCTTTGCCGAGAACGGCGTTTCCATCGAAACCATGCGCCAAACGATCCACCGCGACTCTGCCTCGAACGTTGAGTCAGCCGAGCTGAAAATCGTGACGCACCGTGCGTCCGAAGCTGCACTAGCGGCAACCGTCGAGGCCGTCAAAGGCTTGGACGTCATCAATTCTGTAACATCCGTACTTCGGGTAGAAGGGGTCTAAGTGGCTCACCAATGGCGCGGAGTAATCCGCGAATACGCTGATCGTTTGCCTGTAACGGAAGCCACCAAGGTCATCACCCTCGGCGAGGGCGGCACGCCGCTTGTCCACGCGCAGAAGCTTTCCGAGCTGACCGGCTCAGAGGTGTACCTGAAGGTCGAAGGCATGAACCCCACGGGTTCCTTCAAGGACCGCGGCATGACCATGGCCATGACCGCTGCCGTCGAAGCCGGTGCAAAGGCTGTAGTTTGCGCTTCCACCGGCAACACTTCCGCCTCGGCTGCGGCCTATGCCACCGCGGCAGGCCTCAAATGCGCTGTGCTGGTACCCGAAGGCAAGATCTCCATGGGCAAGCTGAGCCAGGCCATCGCCCACGGTGCCACGCTGCTCCAGGTGGACGGCAACTTCGATAACTGCCTGGACATCGCTCGAAAACTCGGCGAGTCCTACCCTGTGTTCCTGGTGAACTCCGTCAACCCTGCGCGTATTCAGGGCCAGAAGACCGGCGCCTTCGAGGTAGTGGACAGCTTGGGCGACGCCCCTGACATCCACGTGCTGCCCGTGGGCAACGCCGGCAACATCACGGCCTACTGGAAGGGCTATAAGGAATACTCCGCGCCCTTCGAGACCGCCAATGGAACACTTCCGGCTGTTTCCTCCAAGACGCCAGTCATGTGGGGCTTCCAAGCCGCAGGTGCCGCGCCGTTCGTTGCAGGCCACCCCATTACCGAGCCCGACACGATCGCCACCGCCATCCGCATCGGCAACCCGGCCTCGTGGGAAACCGCCGTTGCGGCCCGTGACGAATCCGGTGGACTGATCGAGGCCGTCACCGATGACGAGATCCTTGCGGCTCACCGCTGGCTTTCGGCAAAGGAAGGCGTTTTCGTTGAACCCGGCTCCGCTGCCGGTGTCGCGGGCTTGATCAAGAAGCATGCCGCAGGCGAGGTTCCGTCGGGCAAAACCATCGTCATCACGGTTACCGGACACGGACTCAAGGACCCGCAGTGGGCCCTCCGCACCGAAGACGGCAGCGATGTGCAGCCCGTCAAGGTGCCGAACGACGTCGTCACCGTTGCCGCAGAACTGGGACTGGAAGAAAACTAAGAGTGGAATCAATGCAGCCCACCGCGACCGATCGTGCACTCGTCGCGGCAGGCCAGCGGCTGACCGTCAAGGTCCCCGGTACGAGTGCCAACCTGGGCCCCGGTTACGACAGCCTCGGTTTGGCCCTGTCCATCTACGACACCTTGACGGTGGAAACCCTCAGCACCGGGGAGCTTGAGTTTGAGCTCTCCGGTGAGGGCGCTGAGACTCTCCCACGTGATGCAAGTCACTTGGTTGTGCGCGCTATTGACCTTGCCTTGGATCGCCTTGGCTACCAGCGATCGGGCCTGAAGATCATTGCGGATAACGTCAACCCGCATGGCAGGGGGCTGGGATCTTCAGCCTCGGCTGTAGTAGCCGCGGTTACTGCCGCCAATGCGCTGGTCCCTTCGGAATCCCGGCAGGACCGTGACTGGATCCTGCAGCTGACAAGCGAGATGGAAGGGCACCCGGACAACGTCGCACCCGCGATTTTCGGCGGACTGGCGCTGTCATGGCAGGACAGCGAGCAGTACAGCAGCACGCGCGCTGACGTCGCGTCGTCAGTTATTCCTGTAGTGGCAGTCCCGGACTACGAGCTCGCTACTGAAACTGCGCGCGGTCTACTCCCCGCATCGGTTGGTCACCACGCGGCGGCCATGAATTCCGGGCGGGCGGCCTTGCTGATCCATGCGCTCACTGCAGATCCCGCTTTGCTGCTCCCAGGCACGGAGGACTACCTCCACCAGAGCTACCGGGCACAGGCCATGCGGCCCAGCGCCGACCTCCTTGCAGCCCTCCGTGGTGCGGGCCATGCGGCCGTTGTTTCCGGCGCTGGTCCCACAGTGATGGTGCTGGCTAATGGTGCTGACCAAGCCGCTGCGGTTGTTGAATTCATTGAAGCGTTCACGGCGGTCAACACACCCGACGTCTGTTGGCGCGTGATGACGCTGGCTGTGGACGTTCAAGGTGCTAGAGTGGAAGTGCACCGCCGGTAAAGCCGCGGGCAGTTCCCTGATTTTGGATCTCGGTGTTTTGCCGTACCTTTCGTCAACTGTGCCAACGTCGGTGGTGTCGTCTCTTTCCGGCCTGTCTCAGGTGCCGCAGAAATCTCTCTGTTCCCTGAACGCACGCCGGCTGTCCGGGCAACTGGATCCAGTGATGACGATCAGTATCCGGCCCTGTTGGCCATAATCCATCAGGCACGGCCCAAGTCACCGGCTGCAGATCTGAACTGCAGCCCAGAACAAATCATCGCGTCCAGCTCTCGCTCTGGACGCCGTCGAGGGGGAAGGATCCTTCGTGACAGAAACCACTGAGCTGGCTTCAGCTGTGGACACAACATCTTCTGCTGCTGATTCGTCAACTGCAGCAACCACCAAGAGCAGCGGCCTTGCAGGCCTTAAGCTCGCCCAGCTTCAGGCTCTTGCGAGCCAACTGGGCATTTCCGGGGGATCCCGCATGCGCAAGGGGGACTTGGTCACGGCCATTTCTGCACATCGTGCCGGAACGTCCACCACCAAGGCGCCCGCCAAGGCCACGGCCAAGGCAACTGCGGCCAAGGAAACACCGGCTGCAGAGCCAAAAGCTTCCAAGGAAGCCAGCGCGCCTGCCGCGGTGGCTGAGGAAGCCCCTGCCCAGGAAGCACCGCGGGGCCGCGGTCGTGGCCGCAGCCGCCGTGCCACCAGCGACGGAGTCGTAGCAGCTGCTGAGGCCGCTGCTGCACCGGTCGAGGCAACAGCCGCACCCGAAGCTGACGCTGCTCCGGTGGTCGTCGAGACCGCTGAGGCCGCTACGGAGCGCCGTCAGCCACGCACCCGTAACCGGCGCCGCGGCGAAGCTGCCGCCGCGCCTGCCGAAGCGGCAGAAGCACCCGCCACCGAGCAGCGTGCCGATCGCTCGGAGCAGCGTGAGCAGCGTGCCGATCGTTCGGAGCAGCGTGAGCAGCGTGCCGATCGTTCGGAGCAGCGCGAACAGTCCGATTCGGGCGACCAGCGCGGCGAGCGTCGCGACAACACCCGCGGTCGCCGTGACGACAACAACGACGGCGACGATACCGGCAACCGCCGTAACCGTCGCAACCGTCGTGACCGCAACGAGCAGAACGACCGGAGCGACCGTAGCGATCGTCGTGGGGGTCAGGACAGCCGTGACGGCAATACCCGCAGCGACCGTTTCCGTGACCGCAATGAACGCCGCCGTGGTCGCGCGCAGGGACCGGACGTCGACGACGTCGAAGTAACCGAAGACGACGTCCTGCTGCCTGTCGCCGGCATCCTGGACGTACTGGAGAACTACGCGTTCATCCGTACATCCGGCTACCTGCCCGGTGCAAACGACGTCTACGTATCCTTGGCTCAGGTCAAGAAGTACAACCTTCGCAAGGGCGACGCCGTCGTCGGTGCCATCCGCGCACCGCGTGACGGTGAGGACCGCAGTCAGCAGTCCGCCCGCCAGAAGTTCAATGCGCTGGTTCGCGTCACTTCCGTCAATGGCAAGACGCCCGAAGAGCTCAAGGATCGCGTCGAGTTCGCCAAGCTTGTGCCGCTGTACCCGTCCGAGCGTCTGCGCCTCGAAACCGACCCCAAGAAGATTGGCCCGCGAGTCATCGACCTCGTGGCACCGATCGGCAAGGGCCAGCGTGGCTTGATCGTCTCCCCGCCGAAGGCGGGCAAGACGCTCATCCTTCAGTCCATCGCAAATGCAATCACCACCAACAATCCTGAGGTCCACCTCATGATGGTTCTGGTTGACGAGCGACCCGAAGAAGTCACGGACATGCAGCGGACCGTCAAGGGCGAGGTCATTGCCTCCACCTTCGACCGTCCCGCCGACGACCACACCACCGTTGCCGAGCTCTCCATTGAACGTGCCAAGCGTCTCGTGGAAATGGGCATGGACGTGGTGGTTCTGCTGGACTCCATGACCCGCCTGGGCCGTGCCTACAACCTGGCAGCACCGGCCTCCGGCCGTATCCTGTCCGGCGGTGTCGATTCAGCAGCACTGTACCCGCCGAAGCGCTTCTTCGGTGCAGCCCGCAACATCGAAAACGGTGGCTCGCTCACCATCCTTGCAACCGCACTCGTCGAGACCGGTTCCAAGATGGACGAGGTCATCTTCGAAGAGTTCAAGGGCACCGGCAACATGGAGCTCCGCCTTTCCCGCCAATTGGCAGACAAGCGTATCTTCCCGGCCGTGGACGTCAATGCGTCCGGTACTCGCCGTGAAGAGAACCTGCTCTCGCCTGAAGAGGTCAAGATCATGTGGAAGCTGCGCCGCGTCCTTTCGGGCCTGGAGCAGCAGCAGAGCCTTGAGCTGCTGACCAACAAGATCCGGGAGACGCAGAGCAACGTCGAGTTCCTCATGCAGGTTCAGAAGACGACGCTCGGAGCGAAGTCGGACAACGACAAATAGCGTTATCTGGGGTGGGGCCGTCGAGTAATTTTGCCGGCCCCGCCCCTTCGCGTTGCTGCTGACATACTGCGTACGTCAGCAGCAACGCTACGACAGGCCCGATGCCACTCCCGGGCCGGCAAAATTACTCGACGGCGGTCAGGTCACCTTGAGCGTTGCCGTCACCTTCGCTGGCCGGCTTATTTGAGCGGTTGGTCGTTAAGTCACCAATCGTCGCAACTAGACTTGTCTGCGAGTCGAAAGAGGTTTGAAAATGTTTGAGTCCGTACAGGGATTGCTTGATGAGCATGCTGCTATTCAGGCGCAGTTGAGTGATCCTGCTGTTTATGCTGATCAGTCTGCGGCCAGGAAGTTGGGGCGGCGGTCTGCTCAGCTTCAGGGCATTGTGGAGGCGTACAACAAGTGGCGCGGGCTCAACGATGACCTGGAAGCTGCCAAAGAGATGGCTGACGAGGATCCCGAATTCGCTGTCGAAGTGGAGCAGCTGGAGGAACAGATCCCCGCCGCACAAGAGCGGCTGCGTCGTCTGCTGATCCCGCGTGATCCGGACGATGCCCGCAACGTCATCCTTGAAGTGAAGGGTGGCGAAGGCGGCGACGAAGCTGCGTTGTTCGCCGGCGACCTTCTGCGCATGTACATGCGTTATGCGGAGTCGCGCGGCTGGAAGACCGAAATGATTTCCGCTACTGAATCCGATCTGGGTGGATACAAGGACGTTGCCGTAGCCATCAAGGGCAATTCGAACGATCCCGCGCAGGGCGTTTTTGCCCGATTGAAATTTGAAGGCGGCGTCCACCGTGTGCAGCGCGTACCCGTCACGGAGTCGCAGGGCCGCATTCACACTTCGGCCGCCGGCGTGCTGGTGCTTCCCGAAGTTGATGAGCCCGAAGAACTCGAGATCAGCCAGAACGACCTCAAGATTGACGTTTACCGTTCATCCGGGCCCGGTGGCCAGTCCGTGAACACCACCGACTCCGCTGTACGCATTACTCACTTGCCTACGGGCATCGTTGTAGCAATGCAGAACGAAAAGTCGCAGCTGCAGAACCGCGAAGCCGGCATGCGCGTTCTCCGCGCCCGCCTCCTGGCCCACCAGCAGGAACAGATTGACGCCGCCAACTCGGAACAGCGCAAGTCGCAGATCCGCACCATGGACCGTTCCGAGCGCATCCGGACCTACAACTTCCCGGAAAACCGAATTGCTGACCACCGAACCGGCTACAAGGCCTACAACCTTGATGCCGTCATGAACGGTGATCTTGAACCAGTGATCCAGTCAGCCATTGAAGCTGACGAGCAGGCACGCCTGGACGCAATCGGCGAGTAACGACCTGCCGATCAGAGCAGCGCCGAACAACCACAGCGCCGAACAAACACAGCAGAGTACATCCATGACGTTTCACCAAGGCCAAAGCCTCGCGGACGCTGTCCGCGAGGCTACTGCTGTCCTGTCCGACGCCGGCGTACCCAGCCCGCGTGTGGATGCCGAGTTGCTTGCCGATCACCTACTGGGCGTCGGCCTTGGTCGTCTCCGTGCCCTGTTGCTCGGCGACACTCCCGCTCCCGAAGGTTACCGGGAACTGGTGGAGGAACGCGCGGGACGCGTCCCCCTCCAGCACATCACCGGCGTCGCATATTTCCGGCACCTGGCGTTGCGGGTGGGTCCGGGCGTTTTCATTCCGCGTCCCGAAACGGAGTCAGTTGTTCAGTTGGTCATCGACCACCTCTCAGGACTGCAAAGTCCCAAGGTGGTGGATCTTGGCACAGGATCAGGTGCAATCGCCGGCTCCATCGCCTACGAAATCCCAGGCGCGGAAGTGCATGCGGTGGAATTCAGCACGCTCGCGCATGCCTGGGCTGCCAGAAACCTCGAACCGCTGGGCGTGGTACTTATTGAAGGCGACTTACGGGATGCCCTTCCCGAGCACAACGGAACCTTCGACGTCGTCGTATCCAATCCGCCGTACATTCCGGCCGAAGCGATCCCCACAGAGCCTGAAGTTGCACTGCACGATCCACCAGAGGCGCTTTACGGCGGGGGAGCGGACGGCATGGTACTTCCGACCGCGGCAGCTGCCTCAGCGGCCCGTCTCCTCAAGCCCGGTGGCTATTTTGTGATGGAGCACGCGGAAGTCCAGGCTGCATGGATCTGCCGGATGCTGCAAAGAACCGGACGTTGGAACAACGTCACCACGCACTACGACCTGAACGGCAAGGAACGTGCCACCAGCGCGATCCTGGCAAGCCTGTCTCCTGATAAGTGAAAGAATGGCGCTGTGACCACAACCTATAACTGCACTTCCGATGACCAGCGTTCTGAAGGGCTTCAGCATGCCCAGCGCGCCATCAGCGAGAAGAAGTGCGTCGTGCTGCCAACAGACACCGTCTACGGTATTGCCGCAGATGCTTTCTCGCCGTTGGCCGTGACCATGTTGTTGGCCTCCAAAGGGCGCAGCCGTCAAATGCCTCCTCCGGTCCTGATTCCACGGGTCAACGCCCTGGACGGACTGGCCACCGACGTACCAGCCGATGCCCGGGCGCTGGCCCAAGCCTTCTGGCCCGGTGGGTTGACGCTGATCCTTCATGCCCAGCCGTCCTTGGACTGGGACCTCGGCGAGACCAAGGGCACCGTTGCCCTGAGGATGCCCGACGACCAGATCGCCCTGGAACTCCTGGGGCTCACGGGCCCCTTGGCTGTTTCCTCCGCCAACCGGACGGGCCAGGAAGCGGCACAGACAGCCTCGGAAGCGCGACTCCAACTGGCGGAGTCCGTTGAGGTCTACCTCGAAGGCGGCTTCCGTCCGGTCAAGGGAACTGCTGCCTTGCCCTCGACGATTGTGGACGCCACGTCCACTCCGTTCCGGGTGGTGCGCCAAGGAGCGATTGAGCTGGAACGGCTTCGCGAGATCGTTCCGTCCATCCTGGGTGTTGGTGAAACCATTCCTGCTGCGCCGCCGGCTGCTGATGACACGGCAACCGAAGAACCTGTAGTTGAAGCGACCCCAGGTGTAGAGACCGCAGTTGAAGAGACCCCAGTTGAAGAAACTGCAGCCGACGCCGTCGTCGTCGAGGAGTCAACCCATGAGACTGCAAAGCCGGAGGCCTCCAACGAAGCCAAGTCCGAATGATTCCGGAGCGTCAACGCGTCCCCGTCCTTGACGTCGACGCCACGCCGATGCGCGTCAATGAGGTTATAGACGCAATGGGCAGTCTCATTTCAGCCGGATCAACCGCTACCGTTCTTGGCCACAATCTGCACAGCATCACGTTGCTTCATTCGCGCCCGGATGTCCGTTCTTTGTATGAGGGCAGCTCGATCGTCCTCTTGGATGGTGCTCCCGTCGCGATGCTCTGGGGGCTAGCCCACAAGCGTCAACTCCAGCCCTTGGGTGAGGGAACCATGGCATACCGGCTGGGTTCCATGGATTGGATCCCGGAGCTTGGAAAGGTCAAGGGGCTGGAGCGCGTGGCCGTAGTAGGCGCGGGACGCGCGGCCAATACGACGGCGGTCGCCCGGCTGCGCGCTATCGTCCCCGGTGCAACAGTGGACGGAATGCCCGGTGAGGGGTGGGACAGCACCCTGGAAGATGCGGTGGTGGACTGGCTGACGGACTTCCGTCCGCAGTTGGTCCTGTTGGGACTCGGGATGCCCCTTCAGGAGGCTGTCCTTCACCGCAGGCTCGCCCATCTGCCGGCTGCCGTTTATTGCGCCGTCGGCGGCGCCATTGAGCAGGTTGCGGGCATCCAGAAACTGGCGCCGCGGTGGCTTGGTCGCCTAGGACTCGAGTGGGCCTGGCGGCTGGTCCTTCACCCGGGCCGCGTGGCTTACAGAGTTTTTGTTGAACCTTGGAAGCTGGCTGGCCTGCTGATCGGGCGCCGTTTCCAACCATCCAAGACCAAAGGCAAGTAAATGACGTCCCACCCTGTCGTGGTCGCTGTTGTAGTGACCTATAACCGGCGTGAACTTCTCCAGACCACCTTGGACGGCATTGCTGCAGGTACACAGGTACCGGACGCCGTCGTGATCGTGGACAACGCCTCCACGGATGAAACCGCTGAGTTCCTCCAGCAGTACCACGGCGCATTGACCACTGATGTGGTCACCTTGAACACCAACGTGGGCGGTGCCGGGGGTTTCGTCGTCGGCATGGAACGGGCTGTACTCGACCACGGGGCGGATCACGTGTGGATCATGGACGACGACACCGAACCTCAGCCGAACGCCCTGCGCGAGGCGTTGGACCTCTCCGAGTCCTACCTTCGGGAAACCGGAGAGGCACCGGCGTTCATCGCCAGCCGTGTGGTGTGGACTGATGGCCGCGACCACCCGATGAACCGCATGCGGCCGCGTATGGGGGCAAGCGAGAACGCGCGCACCGCTGCTGCCAGGCTGGGTGCCACCCAAATCCGCAGTGCTTCCTTCGTGTCGGTGCTGATTCGTGCTGAGGAAATCAGACAGCACGGCCTGCCCATCGCGGACTACTTCATCTGGAATGACGATCTGGAGTACACCGCCAGGATTTCTCGTAGAGGGACCGCGCTGACTACCAACGCATCAGTGGCCAATCACCATACGAAGGTCTTTGGCGACGCCGGAGCGGATCCTGGCGCGCGCTTCTACTATGAAGTGCGAAACAAGCTCTGGGTTTACACTCGATCGAACGCCTTGGCACCGTGGGAAAAGGTTCTTTTTACGGGTGCTTCATTGCGCAACTGGACCCGCACGATTGCCGCCTCGCCGAATCGTAAGGTGCTGTTGGCCGGGCTTCTCAAGGGCCTGCGCCACAGCCTGAAAGCCCCGCGATCCAATGCTCAGGTACTGAACGGGATCTACGCGCTGCGTAACGTCCAAGAGCCTGTCAGGTAGCTGTTACGCGGCTTGAATCCCAGCCAAACACGCTGGGACATGGCGGCTGCGTCACAGGGTGGTCACGGCCATTGGCATTAGTATCGTGACTAGAGTCCACAGAAATCCCGCAACATTCGGCACAGCCGGTGCAGGCATGGCGACGGAGTAGTTCCATTTATCCAAAGACAGATTTCCACACCTTGAGCTGCCCACAACCCGACGGCATTCGATCCCGCCGGCTGCATTCGGTGGTCCTATCCAACCGTTTGGTGTGCAGGCTGCTTTCCGGGGCCGCGTCATGATCATGTACATGCTGATGGCCCTGACGGCGGCCGTTGTAGCGTACGCCGGGACGTGGGGTGCCCGCGTGCTGGGAAACAAGCTGCGGTTGTATCAGCCCATCCGTAGCCGTGACATGCACTCGGCGCTGATCTCAAAACTCGGTGGACTGGGCATCTTTGTCGGATTCTTCGTCGCCCTGGTGGTGGCGAGCAATTCCTTCTTCGTTAAGGACATCTTCAGACACAACGATGCACCTTGGGGGATCCTGGCGGGTGCCGTGGTGATCGTCGCTGTGGGGGTGGCGGATGACATCCTTGACATCCGTTGGTGGATCAAACTGCTGGGCCAGGCTGCAGCTGCGTTGATCGTGGCCATCTGGGGCGTGCGGATGTCTGTGGTTCCCTTCATCCCGGAACCGATTGTCCTTGAGTCCGAGGTAGTTCAGATTGCGCTGACCGCAGGGCTAATTGTTACCACCATGAATGCAGTCAACTTCATTGATGGACTGGACGGATTGGCCGCCGGCGTCGCCATCATCGGTGGCGGAGCCTTCTTCCTTACCGCCTACTGGGTTCACCGTAACAATCCGTCCACGGACAACTCGGACCTCGCGACACTCCTGATGGCCATCCTGGTTGGCAGCTGCATCGGATTCCTGCCGCACAATTGGTTCCCCGCCAAAATCTTCATGGGAGATTCCGGGGCGATGCTCATTGGCTTGCTCATGGCTTCGGCCGGCGTCGTGGCCACCGGGCAGATCAGCTCCGGTCTCTACGACCGCGCCAACGGTATCCCCACCATTGTTCCCATCTTGCTGCCCTTTGCCGTGCTTTCCCTGCCCCTTCTTGATTTGGGGATGGCCGTTGTCCGAAGAACAGCCAGAGGCCAGTCACCGTGGTCCGCTGACCGCGGGCACCTTCATCACAAGTTGGTGGACCTTGGGTACTCGCACCGCAGCGCCGTCGTCATGCTTTATGTTTGGACGAGCATTCTTGCCTTTGGCGGCGTCGCCTTTGCGGTGTTCCCATGGCAGATCGTGCTCATTGTCCTCGTAGCGGCAGCGCTGGTCATGGCTGCCGTGACGGCGTGGCCCTACTTCACCCGGAACTCGACGCGTCCGGGGGAGTAGTTGTGAGAGTCGGTTATGGTCACAGTTCTATCTCATGTAGAATTCTTACTGCGGACAGTCACTCGCCCGTAACCCCACTTTGAGAATATGGCACCCGTGCCACGAGGATTGGTATCCCCATGACATCCAACGCCGAAACCGGACACCCGTCCGGTAAACGTGGTGTTGGGGCCGTTGGCAAGCCGTCCTCGTTGTGGCTCCGGTTGCTTCTTCTTAGTTCCGTAGCAGCTCTGGCAGCCACTGCTGTCACGTGCGTGATTGCGGCCTTCATGAACGGCGGACAAGGCGCGCTATCAGCCGCGTTCGGTGCCGTGCTGGTCATGCTCTTCTTTGGAATCAGCCTTTTGATCGGTCACTTTGTTGGCCGTAACAACCCCTCCGGCGCAGTAGGCCTCTTTGTTGCAACATATTTCATCAAGGTGGTCGGCTTTGCTGTAGTGCTTTTTGTGCTGGGTGCTCCGGACTGGCTCCATGGCCGATGGTTCCTCATCGGTGCCGTTGTGACAGTCGTGTTCTGGCAAGCCGCCGAAATCTACGGCTTCAGCAAGGCCCGTCTCCAGATCTACAACGATCCAGAGGAGCAGAAGGGTGGCCCGGATGTCTCCGCGTAAGCGCTATACACGCCCCGGGGCCACTACTCAGCAGCCCGTCAAACATGGTGAATCAGCAGAAGCCGGAAACGATGGCGGATACAACGCCGGCATAGCCGTCTTCAGCTACATCATTGGCGGGATCATTGTCTGGAGTTTGATAGGCTGGGGTCTGGATAATCTGTGGGGGACCCGCTGGATTGTGCTCCTTGGCGCTCTGCTGGGAGCCGCAGGAGGGTTCTATCTTTCCCATATGCATGGCCTCACCAGACAAAGCTCCTCATCTGGCGAGAGCAAAGCAGACAGCGGTCCGTCCACGGACGGGGACAGTAATGCCAAATAATTTCACATGGATTACAGATGCGTCCAACGCGTCCGGATTCCAACCAATGCCCAATGATGGACACAGCAGAGAGGAAACGCGTTGATCGCGCTTGCGCTCCCCGCCCAGGATTCGGGGTCATTCACCCCACCCGGAATCGACGAAATGCACCTGCCGGCAATCCTGCCTTGGGGTGCGCACGATGGCTTCTCCAAGCAGATGTTGCTGGTGATCCTTTCGGTCGTCATTATCGCTACATTCTTCATCCTCGCTGCACGTAAGCAGCAGCTGGTACCCGGCAAGCTGCAGTTCGCAGGCGAGATGGCGTACGGCTTCGTGCGCAACAGCATCGCCAAGGACATCATCGGCGGCAAGGACTTCATCAAGTACGTCCCGCTGCTGTTCAGCTTGTTCTTCTTCATCCTGGTGAACAACATCTATGGCGCCATCCCGCTGATCCAGCTCCCGAGCTTCTCGCATGTAGGCGGCGCCTACGTCATGGCCGGCATCGTGTATGTCACCTGGATCGCCATCGGCATCAAGAAGAACGGCCTGAAGTACTTCAAGCTCGCCACCGTTCCGTCCGGTGTTCCGTGGTACATCCTTCCGATCGTCGTACCGATCGAAATCATCTCCAACTTCCTGGTCCGCCCGGTCACGCACAGCCTCCGTCTGTTTGCGACCATGCTGGCAGGCCACTTGATCGTCATGCTCGCCGGTTCCGGCATCGAGTTCCTTGTTATGCAGGAGAACGTCCTGCTCAAGGGCGCATCGGTACTGGTGCTGGTAGGCGCCGTGGCCATGTACATGCTCGAAGCACTGATCATGGCCCTGCAGGCTTACGTGTTCACACTGTTGACCGCGATCTACATCGAAGGCGCCCTGCACGCCGACAGCCACTAGGCTCCCAAAACTTCCCCTCGCGGGGATGAAGCAACCCAAACAACCTGCCGCACGGGCGGCATCTTGAAAGGAAGAAAAAATGGAAGGCACCATCAACGGCTCCCTCAACCTCATCGGCTACGGTCTCTCGGCCATCGGCGGTGGTATCGGTGTGGGTCTCGTGTTCGCCGCTTACATCAACGGTGTTGCACGTCAGCCGGAAGCTCAGCGTGTGCTGCAGCCGATCGCGTTCCTTGGTCTGGCTCTGACTGAAGCTCTCGCCATCCTCGGCCTGGTCTTCGCTTTCGTTCTTTCCTAGTCCTGGAACCCAAGCGAATCCCAAGCACGAGTAGATAGGACGGGTGAAATATGAATCAGCTGATCATCTCAGCCGCCACTGAAGGCGCTGCGGAGGCTAATCCGCTCGTTCCCAACGTCTGGGAAATGGGCGTAGTCCTCGTGGGCTTTGCGGTCCTCATGTACATCGTGGTCAAGTTTGTTGTCCCGATGTTCGAGAAGACTTTCGCAGAGCGCGCTGAAGCAATCGAAGGTGGCATTGCAAAGGCCGAAGCGGCCCAGGCGGAAGCTTCTGCAGCTCTTGAAGAGTACAAGCAGCAGCTCACCGACGCCCGTGCCGAAGCCAACCGCATCCGCGAAGAAGCACGCGCCGAAGGCGCCCAGATCCTCGCGGACCTGAAGGCAAAGGCTGCGGCAGAATCTGCACGCATCACTGAGCAGGCACATGCTGCCATCGAGTCGGAGCGCCAGGCAGCTGTTGTCTCGCTTCGTTCGGAGGTTGGCACATTGGCCACCACGCTGGCCGGCCGCATCGTTGGGGAAGCACTCACCGACGATCAGCGTGCCGCGCGCGTTGTGGACCGCTTCCTGGCAGATCTGGAGACCCAGAGCGCAGGTGCAGCTAAGTAATGGCAGGTATATCGAGCGAATCGCTGACCACAGCGCTGGCGCAGCTGGAAGCCAAGCTTCCCTTCGCCTCGCTGCAGTTGGCTAAGGACCTCTTCGGAATCCTGGGAACGGTGGACAGCTCGGCTGGCTTGCGCCGCGCCCTGACTGACCCGTCCCGTTCCGGTGACGAGAAGTCGGCGCTGGTCAAGCAGCTGGTTGGCGGAAAAGTCTCCGCTGATGCTGCTGAGATTGCAGGCGGATTGGCCAGCTCGCGCTGGGCATCGGCACGCGATATCGGCGATGCACTCGAGACGCTTGCCGCCACGGTTGTCATTGCCGTAGCTGAAAACAAGTCGGCCGTTTCTGCCTCCGGTATCACGGGGCTGGAAGAGCTGGAAAACGACCTGTTTGCCTTCAACCAGGCCGTCGCCTCCAGCCACGAAGTACAACGTGCTCTGTCTGAGCCGCAGGCATCACCAGCGGCGAAGATTGCATTGGCCGAGAAACTTGTTCCTGGCAGCAGCGAGGAAGCAAAAGTTCTCATCAGCCAGGCAGTTACGCAGCCGCGTGGTGTCAAGCCGAGCAAGCTCGTCGAGTCATTCGCCAAGCTTGCAGCCAAGCGTCAGCAGCGCTGGATTGCAACTGTCAGCGTTACCCGTCCGTTGACGGAAACGCAGGCCAGCCGTCTGCAGGCCGGGCTGGATGCCCTGTACGGCCGCGAACTGAAGGTCAACGTCAATGTTGATCCCGCACTGATCGGTGGAATCCGCGTGCAGGTGGGTGACGAAGTGCTCGACGCTTCGGTTATCGCCCGCCTGACCGAACTCCGCCGCCAGCTCGCTGGCTAGCGAAGACAAAGCACAACTTAACTGATATAAAACCCGGTCATCGTGAGCAACGATGATCACGAAAACAGGAGAGCAGGGACTGCAGATGGCCGAATTGACCATCAACGCCGACGACGTCCGTAATGCGTTGAACGAGTTCGCGGCGTCCTACGAACCCGGAAACGCAGAGCGCGTAGAGGTTGGTCGTGTGACCACCGCAAGTGACGGCATCGCCCGTGTTGAGGGTCTTCCCTCGGTCATGGCGAACGAGCTGCTTCGCTTCGAAGATGGCACGCTGGGCCTGGCCCAGAACCTTGACGTCCGCGAGATCGGTGTCATTATCCTCGGTGACTTCACCGGTATTGAAGAAGGCCAGGAAGTTCACCGTACCGGTGAGATCCTGTCCGTTCCCGTTGGCGACGCCTTCCTGGGTCGCGTTGTCGACCCCCTGGGCCAGCCCATCGATGACCTCGGCGAGATCAAGGCCGAGGCCACCCGTGCACTGGAACTTCAGGCTCCGGGCGTTACCGAACGCAAGTCGGTTCACGAACCGATGCAGACCGGCCTCAAGGCTATCGATGCCATGATCCCGATCGGCCGTGGCCAGCGTCAGCTGATCATCGGTGACCGCCAGACCGGCAAGACCGCCATCGCCGTGGACACCATCATCAACCAGAAGGCCAACTGGGCTTCGGGAGATGTCACCAAGCAGGTACGTTGCGTCTATGTTGGTGTTGGCCAGAAGGCTTCCACCATCGCAGCCGTTCGTCAGACCCTCGAGGATCACGGCGCACTGGAGTACACCACCATCGTGGCGTCCCCGGCATCTGACCCCGCCGGCTTCAAGTACTTGGCACCGTATGCAGGTTCGGCCATCGGCCAGCACTGGATGTACGGCGGCAAGCACGTTCTGGTGATCTTCGATGACCTGTCCAAGCAGGCCGAAGCCTACCGCGCCGTATCCCTGCTGCTGCGTCGTCCGCCGGGACGCGAAGCATACCCGGGTGACGTTTTCTACTTGCACTCCCGTCTGCTGGAGCGTTGTGCCAAGCTCTCCGACGAGCTCGGTGCAGGTTCCATGACCGGTCTGCCGATCGTCGAGACCAAAGCAAATGACGTTTCTGCCTACATCCCGACCAACGTGATCTCCATTACCGATGGCCAGATCTTCCTCCAGTCGGACCTCTTCAACGCCAACCAGCGTCCCGCTGTTGACGTTGGTGTGTCCGTCTCCCGCGTTGGTGGCGCTGCACAGGTCAAGTCCATGAAGAAGGTCTCCGGTACCTTGAAGCTGGACCTGGCTCAGTACCGCGACATGCAGGCATTCGCTATGTTCGCCTCTGACCTGGATGCTGCTTCCCGTCAGCAGCTGACCCGTGGTGCACGCCTGATGGAACTGCTGAAGCAGGGCCAGTACTCACCGTTCCCGGTTGAGAACCAGGTTGTGTCCATCTGGGCCGGTACCAACGGTTACCTGGACGACGTTCCGGTTGAGGACATCAGCCGCTTCGAGTCCGAGTTCCTGGAGCACCTCACGCACAAGTCCTCCATCCTGACCACGCTGGCTCAGACCAACGTCCTGGATGACGACACCGCTGCAGCCTTGAAGGAAGCCATTGTTTCCTTCAAGAAGGGCTTCTTCGGCGAAGGCGACAACCACCTGGTTGGCGCTGGCCACGAAGAGCACGCAGCGATCTCCGGCGGCGACGTCGACCAGGAAAAGATCGTCAAGCAGAAGCGCTAGTTTCGATAACCTGCTCTGCCGGGGTCCGTAAGGGCCCCGGCAGGGCAGCACATCGGGAACTTAGGAAAGGATAAGTATGGGAGCCCAGATTCGGGTCTACCGTCAGAAGATCAGCTCGACGACGTCGATGCGCAAGATCTTCAAGGCGATGGAACTGATCGCTACCTCGCGCATCGGTAAGGCCCGCGCCCGCGTAGCAGCTTCACTGCCTTACGCGAACGCGATTACCCGCGCCGTTTCTGCTGTCGCAACTCAGAGCGAAATCGACCACCCGCTGACCACCGAGCCGGAGCAGATCCGCCGCGCCGCAGTCCTGATCATTACATCGGACCGCGGTCTTGCAGGATCCTACTCCGCAAGTGTGCTCAAGCAGGCTGAAGGTCTCACCGAGCTTCTTCACGCAGAAGGCAAGGAAGTCAAGGCGTACCTGGTTGGCCGCAAGGCGCAGGCGTACTTCGATTTCCGCAACCGGTCCTACGCCCGCGTATGGACCGGTGGCACGGACGCACCGGAATTCGAAACCGCGCAGGAAGTCGGAGCTGCACTTCTTGAAGACTTCTCCACCGACTTCGAAGAGGGCGGCGTGGACGAGATCCACGTTGTGTACACCCGCTTCAAGTCCATGGTGACGCAGGAGCCGACGGTCATCCGTTTGCTTCCGCTGGAGGTCGTAGAGGAGGAAGCAGCCTCGGAATCCGAGCTGTTGCCGTTGTACGAGTTTGAACCGGAAACAGAGCAGGTGCTTGACGCACTGCTTCCGCGTTACATCGAGTCCCGCATTTTCGCAGCCATGCTGCAGGCCGCAGCTTCCGAGCTCGCAGCCCGCCAGCGCGCTATGAAGTCGGCCGGTGACAACGCTACGGATTTGATCAAGAAGTACACGCGCCTTCGCAACACGGCCCGCCAGGCCGAGATTACGCAGGAGCTTTCCGAAATCGTGGCCGGCGCAGACGCCCTCGCGTCCTAGCCAGCAACGGATTCGGCTCAAAGCCGCACCTGCACCAAACAGATAAACTTAACCCCACGCCATCTACTGAGTGAAGTGAGAGAGATGACTGCCACTGCTACCGAACACGTAGCTACGGCCGGTGCCACCGGCCGCATTGCCCGTGTTATTGGTCCGGTTGTCGACGTCGAATTCCCGGCTGACGCAATCCCCTCGATTTACAACGCTCTGACCACTGAGATCACTCTCAACGGCCAGACGAAAACCATCACGTTCGAGACCTCCCAGCACTTGGGTGACAACCTCGTTCGCGCCATCTCCCTGCAGGCAACCGACGGCCTGGTCCGCGGTACCACCGTGCGGGACTCCGGCTCTCCCATCTCCGTGCCCGTCGGCGACGGCGTCAAGGGCCACATCTTCAACGTTCTCGGCAAGCCGCTGGACGTCGAAGAGTCCGAGATCAAGGCAGACGCCTACTGGCCGATCCACCGCAAGGCTCCGTCCTTCGCGTCCCTCGAGGGCTCCACGGAGATGCTCGAGACCGGCATCAAGGTCATCGACCTTCTCACCCCGTACATCAAGGGTGGAAAGATCGGCCTGTTCGGCGGCGCCGGCGTTGGCAAGACCGTTCTGATCCAGGAAATGATCACCCGTGTTGCCCGCAACTTCGGTGGTACCTCGGTATTCGCCGGTGTTGGTGAGCGTACCCGTGAAGGAAACGACCTCTGGGTTGAAATGGAAGAGGCAGGCGTTCTTAAGGACACCGCCCTTGTTTTCGGCCAGATGGATGAGCCGCCGGGAACGCGCCTTCGCGTGGCTCTGTCTGCTCTGACCATGGCGGAGTACTTCCGCGATGTTCAGAACCAGGACGTGTTGCTCTTCATCGACAACATCTTCCGCTTCACGCAGGCAGGTTCGGAAGTCTCCACGCTGCTCGGCCGTATGCCGTCCGCTGTGGGCTACCAGCCCAACCTTGCTGACGAGATGGGTCTGCTCCAGGAGCGCATTACCTCCACCAAGGGTCACTCCATCACGTCGATGCAGGCCATTTACGTGCCGGCTGACGACTACACCGACCCGGCTCCGGCAACGACCTTCGCACACCTGGACGCGACCACGGAACTTTCCCGTGAAATCGCCTCCCGTGGTTTGTACCCGGCCGTTGATCCGCTGACGTCCACCTCCCGTATTCTGGATCCCCAGTACATCGGCAAGGATCACTACAACACGGCTGTCCGTGTAAAGCAGATCCTGCAGAAGAACAAGGAACTTCAGGACATCATCGCCATCCTCGGTGTTGACGAACTGTCTGAAGAGGACAAGATCGTCGTGTCCCGTGCACGTCGTATCCAGCAGTTCCTCTCCCAGAACACCTACACCGCCAAGCAGTTCACCGGCGTCGAAGGCTCCACCGTGTCCATCAAGGACACCGTGGAAGGCTTCACGGCTATCTGCGACGGCGAGCTTGACCACATCGCAGAGCAGGCGTTCTTCAACGTCGGCGGCCTGGATGACGTCGAGCGTCAGTGGGCCAAGATCCAGGAACAGACCAAGTAGTATGGCTGAGCTCGAGGTTGAGATTGTCGCAGCGGACCACTTCGTGTGGTCCGGTGCGGCCAAGATGGTGAAGGCCCGCACCAGCGATGGTGAAATCGGAATCCTGCCGGGCCACTCGCCCCTTTTGGCCATCATGGCCGCGGGCGAGCTGGCAATCCAGCCGGTTTCCGGTGATCGCATTGCAGTAGTCGTTGACGGCGGATTCTTCTCCGTCGACAACGATCGCGTGGTGATTGTTGCTGACAACGCCAAATTGGGCGAAGCGGCTACAGCGGGGATCCGATAGCACGACCTTGATGGACGATTCCCTTATTCCGTTCATCGCCCTGGCAACAGCGTTTACGTTGCTGATCATTTCACTGTGCCTTTTCGGGGTGCGTCGCTTCAATCTGCGGCGCGCCCTGGGCACGGTCGACGCCTCCATTTGCATGGCTGGAAACAGCTGGCAGATGGGGGTTTGTCGTTATCAGGACAACGAGCTCGAGTGGTTCCGCCTGATGTCCCTGAGCGTTATCCCCAAACATAAATTCACGCGCAGCTCCCTTGAATTGTTGGGACGCCGTCAGCCCACGGAAGACGAGCTCGTCCGGATTCAGCCCGGCGTCGTGGTGGTTGAACTGCAGTATGAAGGTCAGAAGTTCATGCTCGCCATGAATTTCGATGCCTATGCTGGTTTGTCGTCCTGGCTCGAAGCGGGGCCGGTCATCGGCGTCGGAACCTGGCGTTAGGCGTTATGGATCTTCTTTCGGACGTCAGCTTGGTGGATGGGCCTTTCCTTTGGTTCAGTATCGCCTGCGGCGGAGTTGGCGGGGCCTACCTCCTATGGCGGCGACGACGATCCTGGCTGCTGCTGGTACCGGCCAGCCTGCTTGTGGCGATCGGGGTAGTGGCCCTTATTCACTGGATCCTTGTGGATCTGTTGGCCACATTCTCGGAGAACCTGCCGTTTCAGACCGTGGCTTGGGCGGTACCAGCTGTCGCTGCAGTGCTCCTGTGCGTTGCGCGGTTTCCCCGAAATTCCTGGCGCGGCCGTTCGTTCAGCGTGGCGGCGATGCTCGGCGTTCTTCTTTTATGCGTTGTCCAGATAAACCTCTATTTCGGACTGAACAACACGGTCTCGGACCTGCTGGGTACCGCGGTGGCACGCATACAGCCACTTGAAGCAAGCCTCAAACGCAGTCCGGATGCAAAGCCAGGCCCTGCCCTGTCCGCATGGAAAGCCCCCGATTCCATGCCCCGAAACGGCGTCCTGCGCAAAGCCGCCATTCCTGGAACCGCTTCAGGTTTCAGCGCACGGGATGCTTATGTTTACCTGCCGCCTGCCTATCAGACTGCAGAACGCCCAACCTTGCCTGTGCTTGTCCTCTTCGCTGGTCAACCGGGCGGTCCTGCGGACTGGCTTACCGGTGGCCAGCTCCGGTCCCTCCTGGACCAGTACGCTGAAGCCCATCAAGGAATCGCCCCTGTCACCGTGGTGGTGGACCCCAACGGATCAGCCAATGCCAACACCATGTGCATGGATAGCAAAATCGCTTCCGTGGATACGTATCTTTCGCAGGATGTGCCCACGTGGATCACTGAAACGCTGGATGTCTCCAGGGATCACAAGCTGTGGGCTGTAGGCGGTTTTTCCTTTGGCGGCACGTGTGCCATGCAGATGGGAACCTCCCACCCGGACCTTTTCGCGTCCATTCTTCCCTTCGCCGCCGAGCGGGAACCTGCACTCGCTAAAGACAGAAGCAAGACAATCTCGGACTCGTTCGACGGTGATGTTGAAGCGTTCGAGTCCAGGACACCTTTGGTGTTGATGCAGCAACGCGATTTCTCCGGAAGCGGTGTGTACCTGGTTTCAGGTGAGGCTGACCACGAGTTCACCAGCTACATGCATGAGCTTGCGGACGCTGCAAGAAACGCCGGTTTTGCAACTGAAGAACATTCAATTCCCCAGGCCGGGCACTCATGGGACGCCGTGATACGTGGCATGCCCGGTGGCCTCGACTTCCTTGCCTCCCGATGGGGGTTGCGGCGGTGAGCCTGGCCGTCAAAGGCGTGATCAGACCTGCGTTGGGCCAAGCAGGACGGCATCTGCGATCAACGCCGTTCACAATGATGGTTCTCGCCCTCTTTGTTGGCCTGTCTTTGGTGTCTGCGAGCTTCCTGACGGGCCCGGCGGAGCCTTGGCTTTCCGTTGCCAGTGTTTCGCTGGAGGGTCTGCGGTCCGGAGAATGGTGGTCTATTTGGACGTCGTTGTTCTTCACCACCAATCCAGTGGCCTATGTCACGGCTGTCCTAATGATTCTGTTTTTCCTTGGCTTGGCAGAGCGGCACCTGGGATCCCTCAGGACGGCCGGAGTGCTCTTTGGTGGCCAGTTCGCCTGCGTATCCGCCTTCCTCCTTGTAACCCAGGTTGCCCAATACCTGGGCGACGGCTGGCTATCAGGAATGGCCGGCATCCGCCTGATCGGCCCCTACGGCGCCGTCCTCACCACCGTTTTGGCAGCCAGTGCGATCCTGCCCACCTTGTGGCAACGGCGCCTGAGGACCGTGGTGCTCGCGATTTCCCTGCTATTGGTTCTGTACGTAGGGCATGCGGAGACCGTGGTGGGCTTCCTGGGCGCGCTCATAGGTCTACTGACCGGGTGGTGGATGCAAAGCAGCCAGGGCCATCTCCACCTGCACAGGTCAACCAGCCGGGAAATCCGCAACCTTCTTTCATTGACCATGGCAATTTTCGCCGTGGGTCCCATCGTGACCGCTGCGGCAAAAAGCCCGTCCGGACCCTTGGCTTTGCTCAGGGATGTCATCCTCAACCCGCTGCCCACGCTAAGTCAGCTGGAGAGCAACTGCGGGGGAACCATCGACGTCACCTGCCTCGACATCACCCGCCAAGGCTACACAGGGCCGTTCGGATTGGCACTGGCGGTGGTTCCCGTTGTATTGCTACTCATTTGCGCCGACGGCATGAGGCGTGGGCGGCGGTTGGCCTTGGGAATCGCAATCGGGGTGCAGTTGGTGGTGGTGGCCTTGTCCACGATCTACCTTGGTCTCTTTGCCGGCATCCCGCGGCCCCCAGGTCGACCACATGCGGGGATGCTCAATACGGCAGTGGTTCATATCATTCCGCTGGTGCTGGTTCCCTTGGCGTTGGCGTTGCTCCTGTTTGTCTACAGGGGCCATTTCCGGGTGGAGACTTCTGATCGTCTCCGCCGGAAGGTGTTTTTGCTGGTCGGACTGACTGGGGGAGGCCTGGCGCTGGCCTACACGGTGGTGTGGTTGGCCTCCGGGGGGTTGGTTCGCGACGGCGGTCTGCTGGGTTTGGCGGCTGAACTTGCCAGGCAGTACCTCCCCGTTCCGCTTCCCGGCGTTTACCGTAAAGTCTTCGCCGAGCGCGATGTGCTGGAAGTCTTCCTCTTTTCCTATTCGGGCACACTGTTTTGGCTCGTAGCGTTACTTGGTGTGTGGGTGCTGCTAATCCGGGGACATCACGCCGGAGGACTTGACCGCCAGGCGCGGCAGGCGGCCCGTGCACTGGTGAAGAGGGGCGGAGATTCGCTCTCATGGATGGCGCTGTGGGAACCGAACAAGTATTGGTTCACTCCAGATGGAACCGGGGGAGTGGCCTACCAACAGCACAGTCACGTGGCATTGACGCTGGCCGGTCCCTTCGGAGCGCGCCAGCACCATGCGGTGACCGCCCAAGGGTTCCTGGATTTCTGCTCCCAGCGCGCGTTGACTCCGTGCCTCTACTCCTGCACAGACGAGCTATGGCCCATGCTGCGATCGCGCGGTTTCCGCCGTGTGTCTGTCGCCCAGGAAACCCGCCTACGAATTAGGGGCCTGGAATTCAGGGGCAAGGAGTGGCAGAACGTCAGGACCTCACTAAACCGCGCCTCGAAGATGGGGATCACGGCAAACTGGGGTCGTTACTCCGAACTGCCGCTCGGGGTACGCGCCCAAGTGAGTGAAGTCTCGGAAGAGTGGGCAGCCCAAAAGAAGATCCCGGAAATGGGTTTCACTATGGGCGGTCTGGACGAGTTGGATGATGAAGACGTCCTGTGTTGCGTTGCGGTTGATGGCACGGGCTTCGTCTATGGCGTCACCAGTTGGCTTCCCGTGTATGAAGACGGCGTTGTTGTCAGTTGGACGTTGGACTTCATGCGGCGGCGCGGCGACGCTTTTCCCGGGGTCATGGAGTTTCTCATCGCATCGGCAGTATTGCATCTGCGGGACTCCGTGGAACTTATTTCCTTGTCCGGGTCGCCCTTGGCCCGGGAAGAGGGGGAGATCGAGCAGAGGGCCAAAGGTTTGGCCGGAATACTTGAGGTGGTGGGACAGGCCTTGGAGCCCGTTTACGGATTCAGGTCCCTGGCCTCATTTAAGTCGAGATTCCAACCCGAGTACAGAACGTTGTACATGTATTATCAAGACCCACTGCATCTTCCTGCAATAGGTCGCGCGCTCAGCAGGGCGTACCTTCCTGGATTATCAGTCCGGCATTCCGCACGGCTGCTCCGGAGCTTGGTTGGTTGAATTGTCAACGCCTATTCGAAGGGCGCGATTGGTATTTCTTCATGGTTAGTAACAGTCGTTGTTGAGAACCCGCAGAGGGTGGCCGGGGTTTCCTCCATTAAGACACGTTGACCCCGGCTGGAAAGCCAGGGTCAACGAGTTGTGTTGTCTCCGCAATATGCAGGGATCAACAGGTACGACTAGACGACCGTAACGCCGGTTGCCTGGGGGCCCTTGGCTCCCTGACCGATCTCGAACTGAACGCGCTGGTTCTCGTCGAGGGTCTTGAAGCCACCGGTCTGGATCTCGGAGTAGTGGACAAAAACGTCCCCATCCGCGTCATCCGGGGTGATGAAGCCGAAGCCCTTTTCGGCGTTGAACCACTTGACGGTTCCCAGTGCCATGTATATCTCCTCATTGTGGAACATCAGTCCGATACACCTCGTACCGGATTTGTTACTCCGCGAGAAGACCCGAATACCAACCAAGCCTGGGCCTGATTGATTCGCAGGAGCTTCACGCTCGCAACTGGTCTTGCGAGCATGAAAAACACCTACACAAAGACTGCTATAACACTTTCATGTGCTCTGCCGGAGGTCAACGGTCTTTTGGGCAATTCAGGAAAATTTTCGGTAAAAAGAAGGTAACGCCGGGTCCGACAATTCAACGGCCTTTTCCAAGGAACGTGTAGGAACCCGGACGCCGGGAATCTAGGACAACCACTGCCCATTGCGCATTACGCCCGTCAGTTGCAGATCCTGGTTTGTTACCACCACATCGGCGCGAAGTCCTCTTCGGAGCCCGCCTATTTCATCGGAAAGTCCAAGGACCGCGGCCGGGACCGCTGTTGCCGAGCAAATCGCGTCGGGAAGTCCGACGCCGGCTGCCACCGTTTTGCTGACAACTTCCAAGAGGGTGGAGGTGCCTCCGGCGATGGATCCCGTGGCATCGAGTGTGGCCACGCCGTCGCTGACGGTGACCGGGGACGGGCCGAGCATGTAGCTGCCATCGGACAATCCTGCGGCAGCCATTGAATCCGTGACCAGGACGATGTTTCCGGCGCCCACTAACTGGAAGACAGTTGCCACGGTGCTCGGGGCCAGGTGCGTTCCGTCTGCAATGAGTTCAACAACGGCCTTTCCCTCCTGCGCCATGCGCAGGCACGCCGCAACGGGACCCGGGGCGCGATGGTGCATGGGCGGCATCCCGTTGAAGAGGTGCGTCACGGTGGGAAGCGAGCTGACGCCGTCGAACCCTGCCGACTCAAGTCCCTCCCGTGCCGCAGCGAGCGACGCCGCGGCCGTGGCGTCGTCGCAGTCGGTGTGGCCCAAGGAGGGAGTAACGCCATGGGAAGTCATCAGGTCCACCAGGGCAGCTGCGCCTGGAAGTTCGGGGGCGTAGGTCATGGTGGACAGCTTGCCGGCCGCGGCAGCCACCAGTTCGTCCATGAGCTCCAGATCCGGTTCCAACAAGTAGTCGGGATTCTGGGCCCCGCATCGGGCATGGGAGAGGAACGGGCCTTCAAGGTGAATGCCGGCCACCAGCCCCTCATCCACGAGCTTCACATAGAGCTCGATACCCCGGAGGAGGTCTTCCCGGGGAGCAGTGACCATGCTGGCAAGGAATGTGGTGGTACCTGATCTATGAAGGAAGTCCACGGCCTTGCGCGCGGAAGATTCTTCACCGCCAGGGAAGTCGCCGCCATTGCCGCCGTGGCAGTGCACGTCAACGAGGCCGGGGAAGAGGTAGCTACCGCTGGGGATGCCTAAGTGGATCGCGTTGCGAAAACCGTCGAATTCTTCCGGATCGAAGGCGCTGGCCGGGCCTGCATAGGCAATCCTGTCGCCGTCGACGGCAACCAATCCGTCTTCCACCACCTCGCCGTCGCTGACAAGCGTTCCTTTAATGATCTGATGGCTTGGAGCGTACGATGGGGAGGATGCAACAGTCATGGTCTTGATTCTAGTGGCCTGCGGCACACCCTCCCGAAGACGGGAACCTAGAAAAGCCGTGACTCGCTGTCATCCACGCCGCGCATGGCGTCATAATCCAGCGTGACGCAATCTATTCCGCGGTCGTTGGCCAGGACCTTCGCTTGGGGTTTGATCTGTTGTGCGGCAAAAATTCCCCGTACCGGTGCCAGCAGGGGGTCGCGGTTGAGCAGCTCGAGGTAACGCGTGAGTTGTTCAACGCCGTCGATGTCTCCACGGCGTTTTAGTTCGATGGCAACAGTGGCCCCGGCCGCGTCCCTGGCCAAAATGTCCACAGGACCGATAGCTGTGAAGTACTCGCGCCGAATCAGGGAGTAACCGGACCCCAAAAGTTCGATTTGCTCGGCCAGCAACCTCTGAAGATCCGCTTCGACGCCGTCCTTGATCAGGCCGGGATCGGTGCCGAGCTCGTGCGAGGTGTCGTGCAGTTGCTCGTAGATATTGATGATGAGGCGGTCATCCGTTTTGGCGGACTGAACAGTCCACTGTTCCACCACCCCTTCCTCCACTTCGGTCTCCTCCGGTGAGGTCACCCGAAGGGTCGCGGGGGGACTCATCCAGTTCAGCGGCTTATAGGAGCCGCCGTCGGAGTGCACCAACACCGAACCATCCGCTTTGACCAGCAGGAGCCGGGTGGCGAGCGGGAGATGGGCCTTGAGGCGGCCAACGTAATCAACAGAACAACGGGCTATGACGAGTCGCACCCGCCCCACATTACCGTCTGCAACGGTATGGCTGGGGCAGAATGGAAGTATGCCCCGCTCCAACCGTCCCCGTCGCAACGCGTCCAGCACACGCTCCGGCAACTCCGGTGGAAAGTGGACTGAACCGGCGCAGGAGCTGGACCTTGAGCGGGCCCGTGCCGGAATCGCCAGGAGGGAAAGCGCCCCGGATGGTGACTGGATGGTGCGAACCATGACGGCCAGGAAAGCGGAGAAGCAGTACATTTGCCCTGGCTGCTCCACTGCCATCGTCCCGGGTATCGCCCACTTGGTGGTGTGGTCCGACAGCCATCTGTTTGGACAGGCCGCAGGGCTGGCCGAACGCAGGCACTGGCACACCAACTGCTGGACGGGCCGGACGTACCGTTACCGCTGATTCGCTAGGCTTGGAACCATGACTTTCGACCCCGCCTCGTTCGTGTTCACCCCGCAGAATGCGCCCTCGGAAATCCGTGCTTCCACGGTCCTTCCCGCTGTGCGCGAGAATGTGGAGTTCACCACAGAGGACGGCAAGGTGCTGCTGGGCGAACTCGCGCTCCCGGCGTCAGGGGAAATTACCGCCACCTTGATCACGCTCCACCCGTTGCCCACTCACGGTGGATTCATGGATTCGCACGTGTACCGCAAGGCCTCGTACAGGCTTCCGGCGCTGGCCGGCGTCGCCGTGCTGAGGTTCAATACGCGGGGCACGGCATCGCCGCGCGGAACCAGCGATGGTCAGTTCGAAGAGGGCATTGGTGAGCGGTACGACGTCGAGGCCGCCGTCCGTTTCGCCGTTGAACGCGGCTTGCCGCACCGCTGGCTGGTGGGGTGGTCTTTCGGAACTGAACTGGCCCTGATGTACGGGGCGGTGGAGCCGGTAGCCTCGGAGATCGAAGGTGCCGTGTTGCTCTCGCCACCGTTGCACCGGGCCACGGACGTGCACCTCAAGGAGTGGGCCGAGTCCGGGAAGCCGTTGACCGTCCTGGTGCCCGAGCACGATGACTACTTGCAGCCTGCTGAAGCAGCCCAGCGGTTCGCTGTGGTGCCTCAAGCCCGGATTGTCGGCGTCGACGGCGCCAAGCACCTCTGGGTTGGCGAAAAGTACGCAGCGCGAGTCTTGAATGAAATCGTCGACGACGTCACTCCGGCGGGTGCCGGAGCCGACGGTCTACCTCGGGAGTGGGCGGGGCCGGTCGCAAGCGCCTAGCTGGGCCCCGCGTCCGGTTTTTGTACAGATAATGCCCCTAAACACGATGCTTAGGGGCATTATCTGTACAAAAACCGAGAGAAGGCTCAGTGCCTGTCTTGCCGGACGATGAAGACTTCCTTGATGAGCAGCATGATCGCTGCTGCTGTGGGAATGGCAATCAACGCGCCAAGGACGCCAAGCAGGCTGCCACCGGCTATCACCGAGATCACGGCCACGGCTCCCGGAACCGCCACAGCGCGCTGCATGATGCGCGGTGAGATGAAGTACGCCTCGAACTGCAGGTAGGCGAAGTAGGCGATCGCGTAAACCACCGCTGTCTGCCAGCCGGCGGTCAGTGCCACCAGGATAACCACTACTGCAGCGATCATGCCGCCCACCAAGGGGATGAACGCCAGCAGGGCAACGACGAACGCAAGCAGGACGCTGAATGGTATGCCCAGGATGGTCATCAGGATGAACGCAAAAATAGCATTCAGGAGGGCTACGCAGACCTGGCCAATGACGTAATTACCCACGGAATCGGTGATCGCTTCGGAAAGCGCCTCAACACGCGGACGGCGGGACCGGGGAGCCAGGCGGTAAGCCCATTTCTTCATGGACGGCAAGGCTGCCAGGAAATACAGGCTCAGGACCAGGACGATCAGCGAACCAAACAGGCCGTTGGCCACAGTGGAACCGAAACCCACCACGCCGCCGAAGATGCCACCCATCGCCTCGGGGTCTTTGACGAACTTGTCCAGCTCAGTAGTGATACGGTCACGCACGCCGAATTGGCTGTCTGCGCTGCGGAAGAAGTCCGAGTCGAGGAAACCGCGGATCCACTCAGGGGCTTGGCGGACGATTTCCGATACCTGTTCGACGATGGTGGGTATTAGTGTTGCGAAGAAGCCTGCCACTGCAAGGACAAGCGCTGAGACGGAAATGAGGATGCCCGCGGGGCGGGGGACTTTGCGGCCTTCAAGCCAACGAACCACGGGATCAAGTCCAAGTGCGATGAACAGCGCGGCCACGATCCACAAAATGAGTTGGGTGGTGTTGCTGGCAATGTAGAACACGGCCAGGGCGATGCCGACGCCGGCGGTACCCATGAATCCGACATATACAGGATGCTGTGATGACATTCGCGGGCCGGGGGCGCCGAATCCGTGGTCGTCCTCGGGGCGGAAGCTTTCGCTGCCTTCATCGGATTCAGTTTCCGGGGGCATCTCGAATCGCACCCGGTTGCGGGCTCCGGGAATGGGCTGCCGAAGTCTGCGGCTGATGGCAGCCAGGCGTCCGGTGCGGACCGGAACCGTTGCAGCAGGGCCCTCGGAAGTAGCGGTGCCACCCCCGGAAGGGGAATCCACCGCACCTGACCCTGACTCTTCGACGGGACGGGGCTCCATGTGGTCTTTCACGCGGTTTAGCTGCCTTTTCAGTGGTGGTACAAGGTGGACTTAGGCGTTGGGAGGCCCGTATATCATGATCATCGCCACACTATCAGGACCGCGTAATGGCGCCGGAGCGGCGCGGTGGCGGGCTTTTCGGGGTGTCGGGGAGATCACCTCGATCTGACTCTCTGATAACAAAACGGTTACCCTTGAAGTTCAACGACCGCTGATGATAGGTGATCCTGTGCGTTTGAAGACTGCAGCCTTGCTGGTGCTGCTGGGCCTGCTGACGATGCTGGCCGGTATAGGCCAGCTGACTTTTTGGGCCCCCGCTGAGACCGTGACGGCTTCGGTTCCGAGCGATACCAAAGCTGCCCCGCTGACCGTGATTGACCAAAAGTTGATCGCTCTCCATGACGGGCCGGTGAAGATCAAAATCCAGGGTGAAGGCAACTTCATGGTAGCCACCGGACGACCGGACGATGTGGAAGCGTGGGTCGGTGAGACCGCCCACAACACGCTGACCGGTGTCTCTGCTGACCAGAAGTCGCTGGAGGTGTCCTCCTCAGATGGCGAGGCCACGGCGCCGTCCCCGGCTGGATCCGATTTGTGGGTCAGCACTGAGGATGCCAGCGGAGATCTTGACTACACCTGGAACCCTCCCGCTGACGGCGAGTGGTCCCTTTTGGTAGCCGGAGACGGTACCAAGCCCGCGCCGTCGTCAATTTCCATGACGTTCCCCAACAACGCCACCACCCCCTGGGCAGTGCCGCTGATTGTTGTGGGCATCATCATCATCTTGGTGGGAGCGGCGTTGCCGTTCATCGCCAAGGCAATGAGCAATCGACGCAGCGACCGCGATGACGATGAGCCGCGCGATGGTGGGGAAACCACCACGCTGCCGGTTCAACCCTCAGCCAAACAGTCAACTGAAGTCCAGTCGCCCACGGGTGACGAAGGCCGCCGTCGTGGTGCGGGCACCGAAGGTCCGGCACTCCGGATCACTGCCCTTGCCGCCACAATGGCAGCAGTCATGGTGGGAGGGACAGCCATTGCTGCCCAAGCCACCACAACACCCGAGGCCACGTCCACATCCTCGGCCGCAGCTGCTGCCGAAGGCGGAACGCCGGTCATGCTGGAATCCCAGTTGCAGCGGATTCTTGAGCAGGTCGCCAGCACTGTGGATGCAGCCGATGCGGCCAAGGATGCGGCCAAGCTGGCTCCGCGCGTAGACAAAATGGAACTCCAGATCCGGACGCAGAACTACAAGATCCGGTCCGCGGTTTCCGCCTATGAGCCGCGCATGCCGGTCCGTGCCACCAAGCTTCAGAGCAGTGTGATCAGCACCAAGCGTGACTGGCCCCGCACGGTCTTTGCCCTCACGCAGGGTGAGGGCAACGTTGTGCCGCAGGTTCTGACCCTGGTGCAGCTTTCACCCCGCGAAAACTACAAGTTGTGGGGCAGTGCCCCGCTTCAGCCCGGGACCAACTTCCCCTCTTTCCCGATTCCGCGCAAGGGTACCGAACCTGTACCGGCGAGTGACAGCACCGGACTGGCTTACAGCGGTAACGAGGCTCTGGAAATCCTGAGTGAAATGCTCACCAACCCGGAGTCTCCCAACCGCAGCAAGCTGGCTGACGGGCAGTCTTCCCCGTACATCGCAGGGGCACTGGCGTACCAGGCGGACACCGTGAAGAACGGAACAAGCGCCAACTTCAAGTTCACCCACACTCCGGTCACCAATCAGACCGTGGTGCTCCGGACTGCCGACGGCGGTGCCGTGGTTGTGGGACGTTTGGACTTCGCTTTCGAAGGCACGCCCAAGGCGGCAGGAGACAAGCTTCTCCTTGAGGACGATTCCGCTGTCTTCGCCGGTGGAAAGGAAACCACCACGGGCATGGTCCTGAACTTCGCCGAGTCCGTGGCGGTGTACATTCCGCCAGCTGGTTCTGCAGACCCCATGAAGCTCGTGGCAGCTACCCGCGGACTGGTCGGAGCCAGCTTCAAGTAGGGCTTACCCATGGCAGGGCAGCGGCTAGAGTGGACGGTATGAGTTCGCCCGGATACCGACCCACTCCAGCCGCTGCC
>NZ_SDXQ01000003.1:0-56480 GCF_006964045.1 Arthrobacter sp. TS-15
AACTTCAGGGGAGCAGTTCACGTGAGTGAGAGAGCGTTGCTCGAAAGCGGCCGTTATGTGAGCGAGGGACGCTGGAAAAGGGTGGTGATGTGAGAGAGGATCAGCCAGCCGGCGTGAACCATGAGGCGCCCAGCGGAGGAAGCGTTACAGTCAGCGCCGCAGGTTGTCCATCAGTTCCCGGAGTAGACGCCGTCAGCGATCCTGCGTTGACAACCCCCGAGCCGCCGTATGTCTCAGCGTCCGTGTTGAGGACTTCCGTCCACTCCCCTGCTGCCGGTACGCCCAAGATGTAATCCTTGTGCGGACCGCCGGAGAAGTTCACTGCGCACACCAGCGGTTTGCCATCGTGGTCCCAGCGGATGAACGTGAGGACGTTGTGATCAGCATCCCCGCCGTTGATCCATTGGAAACCGCCGGCCTCGTTGTCCCGCTGGTAAAGGGCCGGCGTTGCGGTATAGAGCTCGTTCAGATCCTTGATCAGGAGCTGCAGCCCGCGGTGCGCGGGAATGTCGGCGAGGAACCAATCCAGTCCGTACTGTTCGGACCATTCTGCTTCCTGGCCGAACTCCGTACCCATGAAGATGAGCTGCTTGCCCGGATGCGCCCACTGGTACGCAAAGAACGCGCGCAGGTTTGCCAGTTGCTGCCACCGGTCGCCCGGCATCTTCCGCAGCATGGAGCCTTTGCCGTGAACTACTTCGTCGTGGCTGATGGGCAGCAGGAAGTTCTCAGTGAAGGCATAGACCAAGGAGAACGTGATGGTGCCGTGGTGCCATTTGCGGTTGATGGGGTCTTCGGAAATGTACTTGAGCGAATCATGCATCCAGCCCATGTTCCATTTGAGCCCGAAGCCGAGTCCGCCGTGGTTGGTGGGAGCCGTAACACCGGGGAATGCGGTGGATTCCTCGGCAATGATGATGGCGCCCGGGTGGGACTTGTAGACGGTGGCGTTGACTTCCTGCATGAAGGAAATGGCTTCGAGGTTCTCACGCCCGCCGAACTTGTTGGGCTTCCACTGCCCTTCTTCGCGGGAATAGTCCAGGTAGATCATCGAGGCAACAGCATCTACACGCAGGCCATCAATGTGGAATTCTTCCAGCCAGTACAGCGCGTTGGACACCAGGAAGTTCCTGACCTCGCTGCGCCCAAAGTCGAAGATCAGCGTTCCCCAGTCCGGGTGTTCGCCCAAGGCGGGGTCCGAGTGCTCGTACAGTGGCTGGCCGTCGAACTGTGCCAGCGCCCAGGAGTCCTTGGGGAAGTGGGCAGGTACCCAGTCAAGGAGGACGCCGATGCCGGCCTGGTGAAGCGAATCCACCAGGAACCGGAACTCGTCCGGGTGTCCGAACCGTGAGGTGGGAGCGAAGTAGGACGTCACTTGGTAGCCCCACGAACCACCGAAGGGGTGCTCCGCCACCGGCATGAACTCAACGTGGGAGAAGCCGAGCCACTTCACGTAGTCCACGAGTTCCTTGGCGAGTTCCTTGTAGCCAAGGCCCAGCCGCCAGGATCCCAGGTGGACTTCGTAGACGCTCATGGGCGAGTTGTGCGGGTCTTTCGCAGCACGCGCGCTCATCCATTCCGCATCCTTGAACCGGTAGCTGGCGTCCACAACACGTGAGGCCGTCAGTGGCGGAACCTCGGTGCCGAAAGCCAGCGGATCGGCCTTTTCAATCCAGTGTCCCGACTTGGTCAGGATCTCGTATTTGTAGCACGCCCCTGCTACAACACCCGGGATGAACAGTTCCCACACACCGGAGGACCCCAGTGAACGCATTCCGTGGGAGCGGCCATCCCACGCGTTGAAGTCGCCCTTCACACGTACGGCCTGGGCGTTGGGGGCCCAGACGGCGAAGGAAACTCCGTCCACCTCACCCAGCGCGGAGCGGTAATGCTGAACGTGCGCACCCAGAACATCCCAAAGGCGTTCGTGGCGGCCTTCGCCGATCAGGTGCAGGTCCACCTCACCCACGGTAGGCAGGTAGTGGTACGGGTCATCGATGGTGACGGGTTCGACGTCGTACACCACTTCCAAACGGTAGTCAGGCACGTGGCCGGCCTGCAGCGGTTCCAGAACAGCAGTCCAGACGCCGTGGGCCTCGTGGGTCATGTCGGTGCGGCCGGCTTCGGTCACTACAACCACGGACTTCGCGAGGTGCTTCACGGTGCGGATAGTGACGTGGCCGTGATCGTCCAAGTGTGCGCCCAGCACTGAGTGGGGTGCATGGTAGGCGGCGGCCGCCACGCGTTCCAAGGTCTCGGAGTCCACGTGCAGGGGAACTCGCGGCCGTTCGGTGCGTGCAGAGCCAGTCATGTCATTACCTTCCGCTGTAGCTGCCGCATGCTTGCCGCGGCTAGTGTTTTCGAGGATTCGTCGGGATGCATTCACGGGGATCGACAACCAGTCGGGCCGGTTCCGCAACTCGTAAACAACCTCGTATAAGGCCTTGTCCAGCCACAATGCCACAAAGAGCGGCGACCGGCGGTCAATAGTTCCCGGGGTGACCTCGCTATACCCCTCAAGGAACGCGGCAGCGCAGTCATCCACCCAGGCTTCAGGCACTCTGACGTCGATGTTTTCGAGCGTGGCGGCCCCGGCTGCGTAGTCGAACGAGCGCAGCATCCCGGTGACATCCCGCAAAGGAAGATCGGGAGTATTGCGCTCATCAATGGTCCGGAGCGGCTCGCCCTCGAAGTCAAGGATGGCCCACCGCCCTGGCTGCCCCTCAGTGCCGGGAACCAACAGAATCTGGCCCAGGTGGAGGTCGCCGTGGACGCGCTGCAACTGGCCAACGTCGCGGGGATCCAGAGCCGCCAGCAACTCATCGAGTTGTTGGTCATGGGGACCGACGGCGGACGAGGCTTCCGCCCACGAGCCGCGGACGCGCCGGACTACTGAGGCGATGATGTCCGGGCCCTGTTCCTGCCCGTCCTGGGTTCCGAATGTTTCAGCGAGCCTGGCATGAACCGTGGCAGTAGCAGCGCCCAGCCCGCGGGCTTCTGCGGTGAAATCCTTACCGGCCGCGGCTGCCTCCACCGCCAGGCGCCAAGCGTCCCGGCCGCCGAGGAGAAACTCGTGGGCAACGGTCAGCTCACCGGTGGCCACTGTTGAACCGTTCGACGCCGGACCATTCCACGAGCCGGTAATCCAGCCAAGCGTCGCGGGAACCTCCGTGGTGCCAGCCGCGGTCAGGGCAGCGCCAAGCTCCACTTCAGGATTCTTGCCGTCGGCAAGCACACGGAAGATTTTGATGATCGACGCCGAATCGCCGTCGTCAATGATGACTGACGTGTTGGATTGCTCACCCGAGAGGACACGCACTGACGTTGGGTCTTTCGGGAGCGCTACACGGCCAGTGGTTAGGTGTCCTTGGGCACCGCCCACTGTTCCTTCACTGCGCATGAGTTCCAGCCATGCTGTGACGAAGTCGGAATCGTAGACGGCATCGTAAACGAGCCTCAGGCCTAGTTCTGGATCCGTCACCTCGCCCAGCAAAGCTGTTGGCGCATCGGATAGCGGCTGGCTCCGGTAGCTCAACGGAACCTGAACAACGTCAGTCCGCGAACCGCCGTCGGCCGTTCGGTGGGTTACCGCCAACAGCACAACTTCCAGCTGTGCGTCGCCGCTTGCATGGGGGAGGCTGAAGCCGCCCACCTGCTCCAGCGCAAAGTCGGGGCTCTTGACCGGGAACCAGCGCTTGCCTGGCAGCCAGGTCCGGAGAAGTCCTTCAATGGAGGGGCTCAAGTGTTCCTCGTTCATCTCATCCTTTGGAGGTCACCACGGGAATCGCCTGGGTAAAAGGCGACGAGGGATTGGAAAATGCCGAGCGAACCCGCAGCCAATAGAAGCTGTGGCTGCCCAACATCACGGTCAGATGACCGTTGTCTCCGACCGCCGGGAAGGGCTGGCCGCCGAAAATGTCGCGCAGGCCCCTGCCCGCGAACTCGGGAATGTCCAGCGTTGCCGCTACAGGGTGCTGGGAGAGGTTGAAGACGCACAATATGGTTTCGGCGTCCTCCCCCTCGGGGTTACCCGCCGGCAACTCGCGAACATAGGCGAGCACCACTTCATGATCCGCCTCGATATGCCGGAAACCGCCCAGACCAAACACCGGATGGTTCTTCCGGACGCTCAGGATCTGGCGGGTCCAGCGCAGCAGCGAACCTGAGTGCGCGGCCTCGGCCTCAACGTTGGCCATGCTGTAGTTGTACACCAGCGATTGGATGACCGGCAGGTACAGCTGGCCTGGATCAGCACCGGAAAAACCTGCGTTCCGATCAGGGTTCCACTGCATCGGAGTTCGGACGGCATCACGGTCATCGAGCCAAATGTTGTCCCCCATGCCGATCTCATCCCCGTAATAGAGGAAAGGACTGCCCGGCAAGGACAGCAGCAGCGCGTTGATCAGCTCAATCTCGGAACGGGAGTTGTCCAGCAACGGCGCCAAGCGTCGTCGAATACCAATGTTGGCCCGCATCCGCGGATCCGGGGCGTACCATCCGAGCATGGCGGCGCGCTCTTCTGCTGGCACCATCTCCAACGTCAGTTCGTCGTGGTTCCTCAGGAAAGTCCCCCACTGCGCGCCCTTGGGTATCTCCGGGGTGTTCCGCAGTGTCTCAATGATGGGAGCGGCCTTCTGGTCCCGCAAGGCGTAGTAGAGCCTGGGCATGATGGGGAAGTGGAAGGCCATGTGGCATTCGGGGGCTTCCTCCGTGCCAAAGTACTCCACCACCTCATGCGGGGGCTGGTTCGCCTCGGCAATGATGACCCGGCCGGGGTAGTTCGAGTCCACCATCCGGCGGAGGTCCTGCAGGAAGGTGTGCGTGGCAGGCAGGTTCTCGCAGTTGGTTCCGTCTTCTTCGAACAGATAAGGGATGGCGTCAGCACGGAAGCCATCGATGCCCTGGTCCAGCCAGAAGCGGACTACGTCATAGAGCGCCTCAATCACCTTGGGGTTCTCGAAGTTCAGGTCCGGCTGGTGGCTGAAGAAGCGGTGCCAGAAGAACTGCCGGCGGATGGGATCGAACGTCCAGTTGGACTCTTCTGTGTCAACGAAGATGATGCGCGCGTCCTGGTACTTCTCGTCAGTATCGCTCCACACGTAGAAATCGCCGTAGGGACCCGTTGGGTCCTTACGCGATTCCTGGAACCAGGGATGCTGGTCCGAGGTGTGGTTCAACGGGAGGTCGATGATCACACGGACCCCACGGGCGTGGGCCTCGGCAACCAACCTCTTGAAGTCGCTGATGGTACCGAACTCGTCCAGCACGGACGTGTAGTCCGCAATGTCATAACCGCCATCGCGCAACGGGGAATGGAAGAACGGCGGCAACCACAGGCAGTCAACACCCAGCCACTGGAGGTAATCCAGTTTCTCGATCAGGCCGTGGAAGTCGCCGGACCCATCCCCGTTGGCGTCCGCAAAAGCCCGCACCAGTACCTCATAGAAGACTGCCTTGCGGTACCAGTGCGGATCGTGCTGGAGACCTGGGGCGTTCAACTCGAAGGTGTTCTTCGGCGTGAAGTACTGGCTGGGGTTCTGCGGAGAAAAACTCACTAAGGCTGCCTCCGGATGCTCAGTATGTGCGCCGGCTCAACGTGGGCATCCAGGCGGACGTAGTTGTGCTCGCCCCACTCCCAGCTCTCACCGCTGATCAAGTCGTCCACCCGGAACCGGCCGTCCTCGTTGAAGTCCGAAGGATCCAACTGCAGGGCCCCCAGGTCCAAGGACACCGTGCTTTCGCGGGTGCTGTGAGGATCCACGTTGACCACAATGATCAAGGTGTCCTTGGTGCCGTCCGGCAGCGTCTTGTGCTTGGAGTAGACAATCGTGGCGTCGTCGGTGCTGCTGTGAAGTGTCAGGTTCTGCAGATCGCCCAAGGCCACGTGGTCCTTGCGGATGGTGTTGAGCCTGGTGATGTACGGCGCCAAGGTCCGCCCTGACTCGGCAGCGCCTTCCCAATCCCGCGCCTTGTACTCGTACTTTTCGTTATCGATGTACTCCTCCGCGCCCGGACGGGCCACGTGCTCGTACAACTCATAGCCCGCATAGACGCCCCACAGCGGGCTGGCCGTAGCGGCCAAGACCGCCCGGATGCGGAACGCGGCCGGGCCACCGTACTGCAGGTACTCGGTGAGAATGTCCGGGGTGTTCACAAAGAAGTTGGGACGGAAGAAGGCAGCGGTCTCGTGGCTGACCTCGTGGAAATACTGCTCCAGCTCGGTCTTGGTGTTCCGCCACGTGAAGTAGGAGTAGGACTGCTGGAATCCCGCGCGGCCCAAAGCGTGCATCATGGGCGGGCGTGTGAAGGCTTCGGCCAGGAAAACAACCTCGGGGTTCTTCTTGTTGATCTTGCCGATCAGCCATTCCCAGAACCAGACGGGCTTGGTGTGGGGATTGTCCACACGGAAAACCTTGACGCCGTGGCTGATCCACAGCTGGACAATCCGCAGGATCTCCTTGGAAAGGCCGGCCGGGTCGTTGTCAAAGTTCAGGGGATAAATGTCCTGGTACTTTTTCGGCGGGTTCTCTGCATAAGCGATGGAACCGTCCACTCGGGTGGTGAACCACTCCGGGTTGGACGCTACCCAAGGGTGGTCCGGAGCTGCCTGCAGGGCGAGGTCCAACGCAACCTCAAGTCCGAGCTCGTTGGCTCGCGCTACGAACGCGTCAAAGTCCTCAAACGTACCCAGTTCCGGGTGGATGGCGTCATGGCCACCGTCCCGGGAACCAATGGCCCACGGCGAACCGGGATCCTGCGGGCCCGGAGTCAACGTGTTGTTGCGGCCCTTGCGGTGTTGAAAACCGATCGGGTGGATAGGTGGCAGGTAGATGATGTCGAAGCCCATCTCCGCCACGGCGTCGAGCCTTCTGGCTGCCGTCCGGAAGTTGCCGGAGGTCCACACACCGGTGGAGTGATCCAGCACAGCGCCCTCTGAGCGGGGGAAGAACTCGTACCAGGAACCGCGGCCCGCGAGGTCGCGCTCCACCTGCAGCGGGAAACGCTCGGAAACAGTCACCAGTTCGCGGATCGGAACGCGTCCGACGGCGGCCAGCACCTCCGGGCTGAAGCCGGCGCCAAGGCGCTCCTCGGCAGTCTTGGTGGTGTCGGAGAGCACAACGGAAGCGGCACGCAAGGTGCGCTTCTCCGCAGCGCTGCGTCCGGCGTCGTCCACTGCTTCGGCGAGGAGGGCAGCGCCCTCGGCAAGCATCAACTCAACGTCAATGCCGGCCCCCACTTTGACCTCAGCGTTGTGGTGCCAGGTGCCGTAGCGGTCATGCCAGGCCTCAATGACGAAGGACCAGGCGCCGGTGCCGGCGGGCGTGATCAAGCCCTCCCAGCGGTCCAGGCCCTTCCATTGCTCGCCCTCGGCCGGGGTCAGGCGGACGCGCTGACGCTCCTTGCCCTTGGGATCGAGCAGCACAGCGGATACGCCCAGCTGGTCATGGCCTTCACGGAAGACCGTGGCGCCAACCACGAGGTCCTCGCCCGGCAAGGCCTTCGCCGGGAAACGGCCACCCTCAACCACCGGCTGCACGGCCGTGATGGGGAACCGGCCGAAGCGAAGTCCCTCGGTGATGTCCGTAGTCGTCTTGGATTTCAGAGCGGTGATGGTTCGCGCGGTTTTCGTCACAACCACGACGTTAGCGAGAAAAATCACAGAATGCTAAGCACACGACCTTTCTCCTCGACGCAAGATGACTTTTACCTAAAAGAAACCCAATGCAGTTCCGGCTTCCATGCGAGTCCGTTAGTGTGGCGCTCGTGAAGGCTATTCGAAGGTTTACAGTCCGTACCGTCCTCCCCGAGCCCATCAGGCCCTTGGCCCGTCTGGCGACCAATTTGCGCTGGTCCTGGCACCGGCCCACTCGGGAACTTTTCGCGAGCCTTAACCCGGCTCTCTGGGAGGCCTCGCAGCACGACCCCATCGCCTTGTTGGGGTCCATCAGCCGCGAGCAACTGCAGGACCTGGCAAACGACGGAGAGGTTGTGGAACGCGTTCAGCACGCCGCAGCCGATCTGGACCGCTACCTCAGCGAACCCCGCTGGTACCAGGGCCTCAACGAGGACGCTCCGGCGTGCATCGCGTACTTCTCCCCCGAGTTCGGCATCACCGAAGTGCTTCCGCAGTACTCCGGAGGTCTCGGAATCCTCGCCGGCGACCACCTCAAGGCTGCTTCGGACCTCGGCGTGCCGCTGATCGGCGTAGGCCTTCTGTATCAGGCCGGCTACTTCAAGCAGTCGCTCTCCCGGGACGCCTGGCAGCAGGAAACCTACCCCGTCCTGGACCCCGACGGACTCCCCCTGACGCTGCTTCGCCACCCTGCCAAGGACGGCGCCCCCGGAAAGCCAGTCCACATCTCCCTGCCGCTGCCCAACGGACGCGAACTCCACGCGCATGTCTGGCGTGCCGACGTCGGACGTGTTCCTCTGCTGCTCCTGGACTCCAACGTCCCCTCCAACGACGAAGCCGCGCGCGGCATCACCGACCGCCTGTACGGCGGCGGCGGCGACCACCGGCTCCAGCAGGAACTTCTCCTGGGCATGGGCGGCGTCAAAGCCCTGCGCGTCTATCAGGAGATCACCGGCACACCCGCGCCCGAGGTCTTCCACACCAACGAAGGTCACGCCGGCTTCCTGGGAATTGAACGCATCCAGGAAGCCATGTCCAACACCGACCACCCCCTCAGCTGGGACGAAGCCCTCGCCGCCGGCCGGGCATCCACCGTCTTCACCACGCACACACCCGTACCCGCCGGAATCGACCGCTTCGAAACCGTGCAAATCAAGCACTTCTTCGAAGCCGGGCTGGCACCCGCCGTGCCCACCGAACGCATCCTGGAACTCGGACGCGAAAACTACGACGGCGGCAACCCCTCGGTGTTCAACATGGCCGTAATGGGCCTGCGCCTGGCGCAACGAGCAAACGGTGTGGCCAAGCTGCACGGCGTGGTGTCCCGCGAAATGTTCGCCGGACTCTGGCCGGGATTCGACCACTCCGAAATCCCCATCACCTCCGTCACCAACGGCGTCCACGTGCCCACGTGGGTGGATCCCCGCATCTCCGCCCTTGCACGGACCCAATTCGGGGCCGAAGCCGAAGCCATGGGACGCTGGGACCTGGCCTACAACGTCAGCGACGAAGACGTCTGGGCCCTCCGCCGGGAGCTCCGCGCCCAGCTCATCGACGACGTCCGACGCCGGCTCCGCGCCTCCTGGAAGAAGCGCGGCGCGGCCGATGCCGAACTCGGTTGGACCGACTCCGTGCTGGACCCCGACGTCCTGACCATCGGATTCGCACGCCGTGTGCCCACCTACAAACGGCTCACCCTCATGCTGCGCGATCCTGCACGGTTGAAAGCCCTCCTGCTGGACCCCAAGCACCCCATCCAGCTGGTCATTGCAGGCAAGTCCCACCCCGCAGACGACGCCGGCAAGAAAATGATCCAGGACCTGGTCAAGTTCACCGACGACCCCCAGGTGCGGCACAGGATCGTGTTCCTGCCCAACTATGACATCGCCATGGCAAGGACCCTGTTCCCCGGCTGCGACGTCTGGCTCAACAACCCGCTCCGCCCGCTCGAAGCGTGCGGCACCTCCGGCATGAAAGCAGCCATCAACGGCTCGCTCAACCTCTCCGTCCTGGACGGCTGGTGGGACGAAATGTACGACGGCGAAAACGGCTGGGCAATCCCCACAGCCAACAACAACGCCTCCTCCGAGGAACGCGATGACATTGAGGCGTCGGCACTCTACGAACTCCTGGAAACCCAGGTGGCGCCAAGGTTCTACGGCACAACGGTGGCACAAGCCGCCGGCGCGGCCGGACCCTCGGAATCCAGCGTTGAGACCGTGCCCACCCACTGGGTGTCAATGATCAAGCACACGCTGGCCAACCTGGGCCCGGCAGTCTCGGCAGAACGCATGCTCCACGACTACGTCAACAACCTCTACTGCCCGGCCGCTGTATCCGGGCGCAGGGCAGTTGCCGAAGCGTTCAAGGAAGCCAAGGAGCTCGCATCCTGGACCACCAAGGTAAGGAACGCGTGGCCCGAGGTTGTGGTGGAACACGTTGACTCCGTGGGCGTCTCCGAAGAACCCCAGGTAGGCGACGCGCTCCAAGTCAACGCCTACGTGGCTCTCAACAACCTGACACCCGACGACGTCTCCGTGGAAGTAGCCTTCGGACGAGCCGAGGAATCCGACGAGCTCGAAGACATTGTGGTTGCCGAACTGGACTCGGTGGAAGACCTCGGCGGCGGACGCCACCTGTTCAGCGGGTCCTTGGTGATCAACAGGTCCGGCTCCTTCGGCTATACCGTCCGGGTGTTCCCGAAGCACTCAGCGTTGGCATCCAAAGCTGAGCTGGGATTGATCGCGAACGCCTAGTCCGCCGTAGCCCAATTGGCGACCGTAACCCTCTGCGTGCTGCTCCTTCGTCGCTTTGACGCACGCTGCCGGGTCACGGTCGCCAATTGCGTCTCAAGGCCCGCTACGGTTGGGATCCATAGGGCCCGTTGGCGCGACTAGTTTTCGAAGACCGCGATGACCGTGAGGTCCCGTCCGGCGTACTTTTCGGCGTCTTGGAGGATTTCGCAGACTACTCCGAAGGAGCGGTCCGTGCGGTAGGCCGCGGGGACTTGCCAGATCATGGTGACTGGGCTGCCGTCATCCTCAGAGAGGGCATCGGCGTAATCGTGCAAGGAGTCGTTGAGGGCGTCGAGGTTCACCCCGTAATACTCGGGGAAATCGAGCACCTGGCCGAAGACCTCAAGAACCGCCTGCTTGGTGCTTGCGGGTGGGACCAGTAGGGTCCTGCGACCCGCATCGGAGACCTGCTCCTGCAGTTCCTCGAGGGTCCAGGTGTCCGCCGAATAGATTTTCATGGGCTCCTACTTGTCTTCGACAATGAATTTGAAGGACTCGTAATGGTCCGGTGTGTAGTACTTGGCTGAGTCTTTACCCACAATGATTCTTCGCGCACCGCGGTCCGACTCCCCCGGCGTACGTACCGTGTACTCCTTGTAGAAACCACCGGACTTCTTGGGCAGCAAACCCTCGAAGTTGCCGAAATTCACGCCGTCACGGTCGTAAGGGTACGGGCCGCCCTTAGCAATCAGGGCAAGGGTTTGGCGGGCTTCCCTGGGTAGCTGCGAGGCATTGATGGAGGGCAGCGCAGAAGGGTTGGCGACAGCCCGGCCGGGCGCCGACGTGCTGACTACCTGGGGTGACGTCGACGGAGAGCCAGGTTCCGGCGTCGTGGTTTGCGCGGTCAGTGAGCCTCCGCCCACCATGGCAACCACCAGCACGACGACGGCGATCACCAGTCCCGCGAAGGCCACCAGTTTGTTTCGGCTGCTCATGCGGTGAACTCCCTGCGTGGTTAGTGCCTAGGTGCGGTAGACGTTAATGGTGTTGGCTTGCAGGATATCCCGCTCGCCGGAAGCCACCAACGCTCCCTTCCTGCGCTCATGCAGCACCGAGGTGGTGAAGCGAAGTTCGAACATGCGCTTACCGATGCCTGACTCGCTCAAAATCTCAGGCAGGACCATTTTCACGTCCTGGTTGCTGCCGTTCACCGAGATCAAGCCGCGGATCTCACTGTCCTCGTGACCCATCAGGAGCTGGACGGAACGGAGGTTGGGCTCGTTCCAGCGCGCCGGAGTCATACGCTTTCCCTTGTCATCAAACCATTGCAAGCTGGAGTCGTTGGCGTTGCCGGGGAAACTCTCGGGCTGATGCCGAAGGAACCACCGGCGCAACCTGACCAGTTCGCGCGTGGTCCTGAACATGGCATTGGCTTCCTGGGTCCGGCTCCAATCGAGCCAAGCCGTGGGGTTGTCCTGGCAGTAGGCATTGTTGTTGCCCTGTTGGGTGCGCCCGATCTCGTCACCGGCAGTGATCAGGGGAACACCGAAAGACAGGAGCAAAGTGGCCATCAGATTGCGGACCGACAGTGCGCGGGCGGCCACGATTGCCTCGTTTTCGCTCCGCCCCTCCACGCCGTGGTTGTAGCTGCGGTTGTCTCCGTGGCCGTCCCGGTTCTGCTCGCCGTTAGCCTCATTGTGCTTACGGTCGTAGCTCACCAGGTCTTTGAGGGTAAAGCCGTCATGAGCAGTGATGAAGTTGACGCTGGCCAGCCGTGTGCGTCCCGATGACGCGAAGAGATTGGCGGAGCCCGCCATCAGCTCAGCCAGTGACGCAATGGAGCCGCCATGGCCACCGGATTCCATGGCAGCCCGGTCGGAGAGCCAGAAGCTCCGGACGCCGTCGCGGAAATGGTCATTCCAGTCCGACCAGCCCTGCGGGAAACGGCCGGTCTGCCAGCCACCGTAGCCCACGTCCCAAGGTTCGGCGATCAGTTTGACCCCTGAAAGTACGGGGTCCTCGGCAATCGCCTGCAGGAATGGGTGCTGCGGATCAAAGGTGTTGCTGGCATCGCGGCACAGTGTCACGGCGAGGTCGAAGCGGAACCCGTCCACATGGAAGTCGTTCACCCAGTAACGCAAGGAATCCAATGCCAGGTCAACCACTACTGGATCACTGAAATCCAACGTGTTGCCGCACCCGGTGGTATCCAAGTAACGGCCGTGGGCATCGTGCCGGTAATAGCGTTTCTCAGCCAATCCACGGAAGCTCAGTGGCGGTCCGTCCGGCCCCGCCTCGGCGGTGTGGTTGTACACGACGTCAAGGATGACTTCGATCCCCGCCGCATGGAGCAGCTTGATCATGCCCTTGAGCTCATCCTGCACCGCATGGGGACCAGCGTTGCGAGCCGCCTCCGTGGCGTAGTCAGCGTGGGGAGCGAAAAAAGCGGCCGTGTTGTAGCCCCAATAATTGGTCATTCCCAGGTCCTGAAGATGGGACTCATCCAGGTGGAAATGAATGGGCAGGAGCTGGACAGCGGTGATGCCTAGTTCGGTGAGGTGCTGGATCATCACAGGATGCGCCATGCCAGCATACGTCCCGCGGAGGTGCTCCGGGATGTCCGGGTGGAGCATGGTCTGGCCGCGGACGTGTGCCTCATAGATCACCGAGGTACGCATGGGCGTCCGCGGCGGTTGATCGTCGCCCCAATCAAAGCCTGTCTCCACGTGGACACTGGTGAGGAACTCGCCCCGCTGGTCCACGGCGCGGCCATAAGGATCGAGCAGCAGCGGCTGGCCGCCGTCGTTATCCAGGTCCAAAGCCGGCATGGACAGAGGAAGCCCGCCCTCGCTCGGGGCGGCCCGGAAGCCGTAGCGGGTGCCTGGCGGCATGCCGTTGACAAGGCTGAAGTGCACGCCGTCCTCGGTGTTGGACAGGATGTGGGACTGCCAAGCTTCCCCAGGTGCTTGGAACACCACCTCCACCCGGTCCAGATCCGGGGCGAACACGGCCACGTTCACCAAATTTTCCGGGGTGGTCTGGGCGTCGGGAACTGCGGACTGGGGCGTGCTCAGTCCGAGGGGCCTGGGTTGCGATGCGTCCAGGGCAGTTGCTGTGTCAAAAATAGGCATAACCATTGCTTGCAAGTTTAGTTCCACGCAAAGTATGTACCGCGCGGGCCCGCCATGTGACGACGTTCAGCGTCTCGATTTCATTACTTGCCCCAATATGGCGGGATTTGATCAGCCACTCACGTGCTGAAACGCCGCATGTGAGTCCGGCCGGGTGGGGATGGAGGGAAGCAATTGTGTCGCCTTGCTCTGCCTCCTTGCCAGTCGGATTGGCATACTGGGACCAAGACAACTGGAGGTTACATCGTGCGAGTGGCACTTGCCCAAGTCATCACCGGCCGGGATCTGGCCGGCAACCTGCGGCTCCTTGAGGACAACGCCCGCCGGGCCAAGGACGGCGGCGCCGAGTTGGTGGTGTTCCCCGAGGCGATGATGCGCGCGTTCGGAAACTCGCTGCTGGACATCGCCGAGCCGTTGGACGGGCCGTGGGCCAGCCGGGTGAGAGCCCTCGCCGAGGAACTTCAGCTGGTGATCGTGGCGGGCATGTTCACCCCGGGCAGCCCCTCCGATTCCGGTTCACCGCGGGTGCGGAACACGCTTCTGGCCACGGGACCGGGCGTGGAAGCGAGCTACGACAAAATCCACCTCTTTGACGCGTTCGGTTTTGCGGAATCGGACACCGTTGAGGCTGGCACCGATCCGGTAACGTTCGACGCCGGTGGCCTCACCTTTGGTTTGGCTACCTGCTACGACATCCGCTTCCCTGCCCTGTTCACGGCCAATGCCCAGCGCGGCGCTGTGGTCAACATCGTTTCCGCGTCCTGGGGTTCCGGGCCCGGCAAGGCCGAGCAGTGGCAACTCCTGGCCCGTGCCCGTGCCGTGGACACCACCACGATCGTCCTCGCCTGCGGCCAAGGCGATCCGGCAAGCCAAGGCATCGAGGTTAAAGGTTCCGCGCCCACGGGAGTGGGGTACTCCGCCGTCGTATCCCCATTCGGACAGGTACTGGAAGCCCTCGAAGGCGAGCCGGGCCTTATTTTCTACGACCTCGACCCCGCCACTGTGGAAGACGCCCGCCAAAAACTTCCCGTGCTGGCCAACCGCCGCGACTTCTAACCCGTCCCGGTGGATTCCCCATTTTGCTCGGCGGCCCAAACCCGACGGATGGATAGAGCGTCCGGCCCAAACCCGAGGGATGTGAGAGAGCGTCCGGCCCAAACCCGACGGATGTGATAGAGCGTTGAACTCCGGGCACACGAAAGGCGCCGCAAGGGCCATCCGGTAGCGTGCGTCTAAGCGAGGAACGAGCGAGCACGCGGAGGATGGCGCTTGCGGCGCCGAGCGAGGATTACTTAGCGGCGCGCTGCCTCGACACTTCGTACAAGGAGATACCGACGGCCATGGATGCGTTGAGCGATTCCATGGCGGAGTCGATCGGGATCGAGACGATTTGGTCGCAGTTTTCGCGCACGAGCCTGCTGAGGCCCTTGCCTTCGGAGCCCACTACGATGCACACGGGCTCGGTTGCCACGGTGAGGTCGGGCAGCGAGACGTCGCCGTCTCCGTCCAGGCCAAGGACATAGATGCCCATGTTCTTGAATTGCTTGAGCGCGTTGTTCAGGTTCGACGCGCGGGCAACCGGGACGCGGACAGCGGCACCGGCGCTGGTCTTCCAGGCGGATGCGGTGACGCCGACGGAGCGACGCTCCGGCACGATCACGCCGTGGCCGCTGAATGCGGAGACGGAGCGGATGATCGCGCCAAGGTTGCGGGGGTCGGTGATGCCGTCCAGTGCAACGAAGATGGGGGCGTTGGAAATGTGCCCCTTCTTCCACTTGGCAAGGGTCGTCTCGGCGAGGTCGTATGCGTCCTCGTATTCGTACGGCGGGATCTGCAGTACGAGGCCTTGGTGGACGGCGTCTTCGGTCATGCGGTCCAGCTCAACCTTGCCGGTTTCGAGCAGCGGAATGCCGCGTTCGGCAGCGAGTTTGAGGGATTCCTTGACGCGGTCGTCCATCTCAATGCGGATGGCGACGTGCAAAGCCTTGGCCGGGATGCCGGCGCGGAGAGCCTCGACCACCGAGTTACGGCCCGTCACCAGCTCTTCCGTGGCACGGCCCTTGGGGCCGGAGCGGGCGCCTGCACCGCCGGGACGGGTGCCCGAACCGCGCTTGGCAGCCGAGCGCTCAGCCAGCTGCTTGTTCTTGTATGCCTTGTGGTAGGTGCGTTCCTCCGCTTTGGGCGTAGGACCCTTGCCTTCCAGGGCCTTGCGGCCGTGGCCACCGGTTCCGGTGGTGGGGCCCTTCTTCTGTTTGACCGACCGGCGACCATTATTGGCCATGAGATTCCATCCTTGATTTTGTGAGTAAGTCTGGAATCAAGTCTACTGACCCGATGCAATTCGGCTGTCGCGCCGGTTTGTCAGTCGCGTTTCAGGCTCCAGGTGGCGCCGTCCGCACCATCTTCGACGACGACGCCGGCGGCGGCGAGCGTGTCCCGGATCGCATCGGACGCGGCCCAGTCCTTGCTGGCTCTGGCGGCGGCACGGGCTTCGAGTTGAGCTTCGATCAGCACTTCCAAGGCCGCGTGCTCGCGCCCTTGGACGGCTTCGGGACGTTTGACCGAATCCAGGCCAAGCACTTCGGTCATGGACAGCACACTGTAGAGGGCCGATTTCGCGCCTTCAAGGTCACCGGCAGCCAGGGCGGTGTTGCCTGCCCGCACGGTTTCGTGCAGGACGCCCAGGGCCTGGGGGACGTTGAGGTCGTCGTCCATGGCTGCGATGAAAGCCGCGGGCATATTCGCCTGCGGGGACACGTCCGAGGCGCCCGTGCCCACTTTGGAAGATGCCTTGTGGATGAAGCCGTCAATCCGCTCGACGGCGGCGGCGGCCTCCTGCAGCGAGGTGGGCCGGTAGTCCAGGATGGAACGGTAATGTGCCTGGCCGAGGTAGTAGCGCACCACGCGGGGTGAGGCGAGCTGGAGCATCTCGGCCGGGCTCACCGTGTTGCCGATGGATTTGGACATCTTTTCACCTTCATAGGTGACCATGCCGTTGTGCATCCAGAAGTTGGCGAAATCGTCGCCGGCGGCCTGGGATTGGGCCATCTCGTTCTCGTGGTGCGGGAAGCGAAGGTCCAGTCCGCCACCGTGGATATCAAACCGGGGGCCCAAGTATTTGGTGACCATGGCTGAGCACTCGAGGTGCCATCCGGGACGACCGGCGCCCCAAGGGGACTCCCACTTGGCGGTGACGGGCTCACCGTCTTTGAAACCCTTCCACAGCGCGAAGTCGCGCGGATCGCGCTTCCTGCTGATGAATTGAGCCTCGACGTCGGTTGCTCCCTGCATGTCGTCAATATTCTGGCGGGTCAGCGAACCGTATTTGCTCCAGGAGCGGACGTCGAAGTACACGTCGCCGGAATCGTCCAGGGCAGGGTAGGCGTGGCCGCGGTCAATGAGGCGCTGGATCAGTGCGTGCATCTCAGGGATGTGGCCGGTTGCGCGGGGCTCGTACGTGGGCCGCTGCACGCCGAGGGATTCGTACGCATTCTCGAATTCCTGCTCGTAGCGGTATGCCAGTGCCCACCATTCTTCGGCTTGGCGCGCGGATGGCTCGGCGTCCCAGTCCGGCCCGAACGACTGCGCGGACTTGGCCAGGATCTTGTCGTCGATGTCCGTGACGTTGCGTACCACCGTGACCCGGAGGCCCCGGAACTCGAGCCAGCGCGTCAGCTGGTCAAAGGCGATGGCCGACCTGACGTGGCCCACATGCGGCATTCCTTGGACGGTGGCCCCGCAGTAGTACACGCTGGCCTTGCCGTCTTCGAGGGGAACGAAGTCGCGGACTTCGGCGGAGGCGGTGTCATAGAAGCGCAGGGTCACCGCTCCAGATTAGCCGATGACGCGGCGTGACCTGCCTACTTGCAGTATTCGCCGATCTTGTTGAACTGGACTTTGAGCTTCTCCTGCTGGTCCTGGGTGGCTGCCCCGAGGGACGATCCCGCTGCTTCGTCCATGATCGCGGCCATCTCCTTGATGGGGTTCCCGATCTCCGGCGCCAGTTTCCCAGCGATCTGGTGATAGTGCTCGGCGATCTGTTTGGACTGCTGCTGCTGATTGCCGTCAGGCTTGAAGGTGTCGTCGTTCAGGAAAGCGCAGCTGGCCGCCACGTCCATGGTTTGCGCCCCTCCACACCCGCTCAGCAGGAGCGAGGCGGCCAAGCCTGCAGTCACCACAGCGGAACGCACGACGCCGGCACGTGACTTAAGCATGCGGGGCACCTTTCGCGGGACCCGGCTCGGATGCCGCCAACCCGTGTCCGGAGACCGGGTACACGAGGGCCGTGGCAACCGCGGAAATCCCTTCGCCGCGTCCCGTGAAGCCGAGTCCGTCGCTGGTGGTTGCCGTGACACTGACCGGCGCACCTGCTGCTTCGCTCAAGACACGCTGGGATTCTTCCCGGCGTGGCCCGAACTTGGGACGGTTAGCAACGAACTGCACGGCCACGTTGCCGATCTCGAATCCTGCCGCACGCACAATGCGTGCGGCTTCACCGAGCAGCTTGACCCCGGAGGCGCCGGCAAACTCGGGGCGGTCCGTGCCGAAGTGGGTGCCCAGGTCACCGATGCCACAGGCGGAGAAGAGTGCGTCAGCAGCGGCGTGGGCCACGCAATCGCCGTCGGAATGCCCTGAGAGCCCTTGCTCGCCTTCCCAGAAAAGCCCGCCCAACCAGAGCGGCTGCGGGTCGTCTTCGGGGGCGAATGCGTGGACATCTATCCCGACCCCTGTTCGGGGAAGGACCATATTCAGTGTCATCAGCCTTCCACCCATCGCATTCCCAGCGGCCCCTCGAGTAGACCCTCGGCAATGATGAGGTCCAAAGGTGTGGTGATCTTCAGCGACTGGCTTGCGCCGCGTACAGCGTGCACCGGAACACCCAGGAGCTCCACCAGCATGGCGTCGTCAGTGACAGCTGCTGATTGTTTGTCATCGAAGAGCCCGGCGGCTTCGTGGGCCCTGCGCAGGACGGCCAGTTCGAAACCCTGCGGGGTCTGCACGGCACGGAGATGCTCGCGGGGAGCTGTGCCTGTGACGACTTCCGGGGCGATGGATGCGTCTGAGCCGCTGGTTTCGGCAACGGTCTTGATGGTATCCACTACCGGCATGGTGGGAATGACGGCCTTCGCTCCGGAAGCCAAGGCTGCAGATACGCGTTGGAAGACCCGCTCGGGGGTCAAGGCACGTGCGGCGTCGTGGACCAGGACAAGTTCTGTCCCGTCCTCTAAAGCAGCCATGGCGGCGCGGACCGAATCCGCGCGGGATGAACCGCCGTCGACCACCGAGATTTCAGGGCCGCCGTCCACCAGGTCAATGGTGAACTCGGCAATTGACTCACGCAGGGCCGTGTCCCCTCTGGGCACGGCGACGCAGATCTGGCGCGCGACATCGGAAGCAACAACACCACGGAGTGCATGCATCAGGATGGTCTCGCCGCCCAGCGGAACCTGGGCTTTGGGCATGCCGTAGCCGAGGCGTTCACCGGAGCCGGCAGCAACCACGATCACGGCCGTGACGGCGCGCTTGGTAGGAATACTCATGCTCACCAGAGTACTTGTGGGAAATGAAACCCGGAGTGTGGCAAAAAGAAACCCGGCGGCGCTTTCGCACCACCGGGCTCAATTCTTAGGAAGCCAAGACCTCGTCAAGAACGCTTGCAGCCTTCTCTTCATCTGTCTTCTCAGCCAGGGCCAGTTCTGAAATCAGAATCTGCCGCGCCTTGGCCAGCATCCGCTTCTCACCTGCGGAAAGGCCGCGATCGTGATCACGACGCCAAAGATCGCGAACGACCTCTGCCACCTTGATGACATCGCCTGAAGCAAGTTTCTCCAGGTTCGCCTTGTAACGACGTGACCAGTTGGTAGGCTCTTCAGTGAACTCGGCGCGGAGAACGTCAAATACGTGCTCCAAGCCTTCTTTGCCCACTACGTCCCGGACCCCAACAAGGTCAACATTCTCTGCTGGAACTTCAATGGTCAGATCACCCTGAGCCACCTTGAGCTTGAGATACATCTTCTCTTCGCCCTTGATGGTGCGCATCTTGATTTCCTCAATTTTTGCTGCACCGTGGTGAGGGTAAACTACTGTCTCGCCGACCTCAAAAACCATGTGGACTTTCCCCTTTCCCGCAGATTAGTCTATCACGATTAAGGCATACGACTGGCACCGGAAGGGCCCTCCTGCCGCGCCAATAAAGGGAATGAGCCCTCAAACGACTTCCTCCAAGGTCTTGACGTATTAGGCGAAAGATGCATGGAGGAGGCAACGTGCGAGCAAGATCTCTTCTCGTAATGGCGCCACATAGCCTTCCCGAATCCATATTTCCGGGGGTTTGCCGATAGGCTATGGCTGAAAAGTGTTCCAATGACTCTTGAGGAGTAGGTGTCGTGCGCAATACTGCGATGAACCCTGTCCAGCGCGGCAAGCTGGCAATTGCGGCGGCTGCGATCGGCGTCGGTCTTCTGTCCGTCACCGGCTGTGGATTCGTCAACGCCCAGCAGACCACCCACCAGTACTCGGCATCGGACGGGATCAAAGCAGATCTCGGCTCGTTGCAGTTGCGCAACATCCTGATTGTTGCTTCGGGCGAGAAAGAGCCCGGCCGCGTGATCGGCGCTGTGTTCAACTCCTCCAGCACCGACGCCACCCTCACCATGAGTGGTGCCAACGGAGCCCAGACCGAGATCCCGGTCAAGGCCAACGGCGAGACCTTCCTGAATGACACCGCGGATGCAGCGATCCTCAGCACCGCGGGTGTCATTCCCGGCGGCCTGGTTCCGGTCACCATCCGTAGCGGCTCCGACTCCGCCACCATCAACGTCCCGGTGCTTGACGGTACCCTCCCCGAGTACGCCAAGTACCTGCCCACCACGCCGAGCCCCACGGCAACGCCGACGTCCACTGCGACGACCTCGGAGGCTCCGGGAGCCGGTCACTAGGCCCGCGCCACAAGCGATACAACTAAGGAAGGGTCCCGCCTCGGCGGGGCCCTTCCTTCGTCGTATGCAGAGTCTTTGTTGTGTGCAGGGGTTCTTACGGCTCGAACTTGTAGCCCAGGCCGCGGACCGTCACCAGGTAGCGAGGTGCGGAGGGGTCAGGTTCGATCTTGCTCCGAAGCCGCTTGACGTGGACATCGAGGGTTTTGGTATCCCCCACGTAGTCCGAACCCCAGACGCGGTCGATCAACTGGCCGCGAGTCAAAACCCGGCCTGAGTTCCGCAGCAGCATCTCCAGCAGCTCGAACTCCTTAAGCGGCAGTGAAACCTGCTCGCCGTTGACACTCACCACGTGGCGTTCGATGTCCATGCGGACAGGACCGGCCTGCACTGTGGAGGTGATCAGTTCCTCCGGCTCACCTTGCCGACGCAGCACCGCACGGACACGGGCCACGAGCTCGCGGGAGGAATACGGCTTGGTGACGTAGTCGTCTGCACCGAGCTCCAGCCCAACAACTTTGTCGATTTCGGAGTCTTTGGCCGTCAACATGATGACGGGCACGCTGGAGCGCTGGCGAAGCTGGCGGCACACTTCCGTCCCCGGCGTCCCAGGCAACTGCAGGTCCAGGAGGACGAGGTCGGCACCGTTCCGGTCAAACTCCACCAAAGCATCGCTGCCGTTGTCCACTACCTCGACGTCAAACCCTTCCTTGCCCAGGAGATAAGACAGGGGGTCGCTGAAGGACTCTTCGTCCTCCACTATCAAAATCCGGCTCAAGCGCTGGCTCCTTGCTCTTGGGCGCCGTTGGCGCCCCTTTGATGATTCACGCGTTGGGGTTGTTGACTCAAGGGACGAGGCTCGACGACGGCAGTCCCCTGTTGCTCGGTGGGCGCAGCTGCAGCGGAAGGCGGCAGGCCGGCGTCGTCGCCCTGGCCTTCCATCTCCGGCAGGCGGACAGTGAACGTGGACCCTTGGCCGGGCTGCGACCACACAGTCACCTCACCGCCGTGGTTGGAGACCACGTGCTTGACGATGCTGAGGCCAAGGCCAGTGCCGCCCGTGTGGCGGGATCGTGCCGCGTCCACGCGGTAGAAGCGTTCGAATACCCTCTCCTGGTCCTCCGGCGTGAGGCCTTCGCCTTGGTCTGTGACGGAGATGGCCACGACGCCCTCCCGCGTCCGCACGCCCACACCCACTCGCGTATTCTCCGGCGAGTAGCGGATGGCGTTGTCGATCAGGTTCCGCAGTGCGGTGACCAGGAGGTCGTGGTCTCCAAACACCAGTGCCTCAGAGTGACCGCCCACCACGATCTGGATGTTCTTGCTCTCGGCCGGCAGTTGGGAACGATCAACCGCTTCTGTGATGACGGTATTGATGTCCACCGGGAGACCCCGCTGGGCGACGTTGGCTCCCTGCAGGCGGGAAAGTTCAATGATGTCCTGGACCAGGGCTGCCAATCGCCCGGATTCCTTGTGCATGCGCTTGGCAAAGCGGCGGACTGCTTCTTCGTCATCGGGCGAGGCTTCGAGGGCTTCCGCAAGCAGGGAGATGGCACCCACCGGGGTCTTGAGCTCGTGGGAGACGTTGGCTACGAAGTCGTTCCGGATTTCCTCGGTGCGGGTGATCTCGGTACGGTCGTCGGCCAGGAGCACGATGTATTCCCACCCGAGCATGGCTGCGCGTACCTGAACCACAATGGTCCCTTTGCCCAGCGGGCCGCGCGGGAGTTCGTACTGCTCTTCGAGGATCACGCCGTCGCGGCGGACCTTGGCGGTCATGTCCAGGAGTTGTTTGTGGACCACGGTGTGCCCGCGTACCAAGCCGTACGCGTAGGCTGCAGGACTGGCGCGGACCACGCCGTCGATCGCGTCCACCACAACAAAGGCACGCCCGACGACGGACAGCACCTCCGCGGCACCCTCAGGAAGCAGGGGTTCACTGACGTCCAGGTCCACGATGCTCCGCTGACGTTCGCTGATCCTGAAAGCGAGCATGCCAAAGACGCCCAACGACAGGCCTACAAGGCCAGCGACGACACCTATGAGCAATGGATCCACGTGTCCAGCTTATGCTGTGGAAACACGGCCAAGCAGTGATCGGGCCCCAAACGCGGACGGTTCAACTAACGTTCATCTAAAGGTGCCGAACCGTTCACTGGCCCCTGACACAGTTACTGGTTGGACTGCCAATGGTTTTGAGATCCGCCCCGCCCCATGGGAGCCGGATTTCCAAGGAAAGGACGCCTTAGTGCGCAAGGTTTTTCAGGAGGAGCTCACCCAGGTAGGTGACGACCTCATCGAGATCTCCAAGCTGGTTCACGAAGCAATCACGAAGGCGACTACCTCCTTCGAAGGCGCGGACGTGGATCTTGCCCAGGACGTCATCGCGGCAGATGCGCGGATCGACTTCCTGCAGAACAGCCTCGACGAGCGTGCCATCGACATCCTTGCCTTGCAGGGCCCGGTGGCCAGCGACCTCCGCATGATCGTAGGTTCGCTGCGCATGAGCGCGTCGCTGGAACGCATGGGTGACCTGGCCCGCCACGTGGCCCAGCTGGCACGCCTCCGCTACCCGGCTACCGTGATCCCCGCTTCGCTGACCCAGACCTTCAAGGCCATGGCCCAGCACGACATCGAGATCACCGCCAAGGTCATTGAACTGCTGGAAACGCGCGACCTTGAGGTTGCCCGCGACATCCTCAAGATCAACATCGCCGTGGACGACCTCCACCTCAGCGTCTTCAAGGCGATTGCTTCCCCCGAGTGGACCGAGAGCCCGTCTACCACCGTGGACGTCGCCCTGGCGAGCCGCTACTTCGAGCGCTTCGCCGATCACGGCGTTTCGGTCGCTCGCAAGGTCACCTACTTGGTGACCGGTGAATGGCAGCCTGAAGGCTTCTAGCCACAACAGCATTAACGACGACGGCCGGTCACCTCAGGTGACCGGCCGTCGTCGTCGTTAGCTACAACGTCATTTTTTGCCCTGGTTGGCCACCGCGAGGATGGCCTGGGCTGCTGCGTCGGGATCCAGGTAGGTTCCGCCCGGGTTGATGGGTTGGAAGTCCTCATCCAGTTCGTACACCAGCGGGATGCCCGTGGGGATGTTGAGGCCGGCAATGGCGTCGTCGCTGATGCCGTCCAGGTGCTTCACGAGGGCGCGCAGTGAGTTGCCGTGGGCTGTGACCAGCACGGTCTTGCCGGCCTTGAGGTCTTCCTTGATGTCCGATTCCCAGTAAGGGAGCAGGCGCACAAGGACGTCCTTGAGGCACTCGGTGCGCGGGAGGGCGTCACCAAGATCCTTGTAGCGGACGTCGTGGGCCTGGGAGAATTCGCTGTCGTCAGACAGGGGCGGCGGCGGGGTGTCGTAGCTGCGGCGCCATTCCATGAACTGCTCTTCGCCGAACTCGGCCAGGGTCTGGGCCTTGTCCTTGCCCTGCAACGCGCCGTAGTGGCGTTCGTTGAGGCGCCAATCGCGCTTAACCGGAATCCAGCCGCGGTCGGCCTTGTCCAGGGCCATGTTGGCGGTGTTGATGGCACGCTTCAGCAGCGAGGTGTAGAGGACGTCCGGGAGGATGTCATTCTCAACCAGGAGCTCTCCACCGCGCACTGCTTCTTGGCGGCCTTGATCGTTCAGGTCAACGTCCACCCAACCGGTGAACAGGTTCTTGGCGTTCCATTCGCTGTGGCCATGGCGCAGCAGAATCAGCTTGTAAGTCATGGTTTTCATCCTAGCCGAGCAGCTCCGTGCCCTGCCCGGCGTTACGTCCGGCAACGGACTCCCCGGTCTGATGCGCGCAGCGATAAAGTGGGGGCCGTGGTGCAAAAAGCGGAACGGGTGGGCTCTCCCCGCAGTCGGGGCGGGAAGCCGGTTGGCAACATCACCCGCGGCACCACCAACCCCAACCGCATGCGACGCCTGGACCGGTGGCTTGCCGGACCGCAGGCGTGGCGGCTGCGCGCCGCCGTCGACCCCCTTGTGGTGGACCTGGGCTATGGCGCCTCGCCGACCACCGCCGTCGAACTTTTCGAGCGGCTGCAGGCCGTACGGCCTGACGTGCGGGTCTGTGGAATCGAAATCGAGCCGGAGCGGGTGCGGACCGCCAAGGCGTTGGAGCGGCCGGGCCTCAGCTTCCACGTGGGCGGGTTCGAAGTTCCTGTGCCAGGTAACCCCGTACTGGTCCGGGCCTTCAACGTGCTACGGCAGTACGAGGAAGCGGACGTCGCGGGGATCTGGCGGCTGGTGCAGTCGCGTCTCGCCCCGGGCGGACTCTTCATCGATGGCACGTGCGACGAAATCGGCCGCCGCGTCACCTGGGTGGCACTGGACCAGGAGCGCCCGTTGAGTTTGAGCTTCTCGGTGCGGTTCGGCAGTTTCGAGTTGCCGTCCGAGGTGGCCGAGCGGCTACCCAAGGCCCTGATTCACCGGAACATCCCGGGCGAGCCGATTCATGCCTTCCTGCAGGCCATGGACAAAGCCTGGTTGGAAGCTGCGCCGTTGGCATCGTTCGGGAACCGGCAACGCTGGACGGGCATGTGTAGTTCACTGCGCGACGCCGGGTGGCCGCTTCAGGATGGTCCGGCGAGGTGGCGGTTGGGTGAAGTGACGGTGGCGTGGGACGCGGTGGCGCCTCAGTAAGGCTGTTTACCAGGGACCGTACGGGCCGACGTTCCGGTTGCCGCCGCTGCCGGCCTCGCGCAGGGCGGGACGGACATCGGCAAGATACACGCACGCTGCGGTGACGGCGGCGATGCCGAACAGTCCAAGGCTGCTGCCGCCCGTCAATACGGTCAGGGCGCCGATCGCAAGCGCAACGCCTGTGAGCGCCAACCAGAACATCTTGGTGCGCTTTGAAGCCGCCACGAAGAGCGTCGGCTTATGGCGCAGGCAGTCCGCGAACGCCCACAGTTCCAGGGCAAGTGCCACCAAGCCAAGAATCCAGTAAACCCCGCTGGTGACAACCGCGATCAAAATTTTTCCGTCCACGTCCTTTAGCCTAGCCGTCCAACGACTTCAGCGCTTGCTCGAGGTCGGACCAGAGGTCTTCCATGTTCTCGATCCCCACACTCAACCGGACCAGGTTCTCCGGAACGCTGAGCGGCTCAGCCGTGTGCCGGCGTCGGCGTTCAATCAGAGACTCGACTCCGCCGAGGGAAGTTGCAGGCAGCCAAAGCTGCAGCGCGCGGACCAATTCGTCGGCGGCGTCGGCACCACTGCGCTGTTCGTCTCCAGCGATCTGGATGCAGAGGATGGACCCGAAGCCCTTCATCTGTACCTTGGCGCGCTCGTGCCCGGGATCGCTCGGGAGGCCCGGGTAACGGATGGTTTCCACCCGGGGGTGGCTGCTGAGGCGTTCGGCAAGGGTTGCCGCTGAGGCCTGCGAGCGTTCAATCCGCAGCGCCAAGGTGCGGAGACCGCGCAGAGCCAGCCAAGCCTCAAACGGCCCGGCGATGCCGCCGTGGATGATGCGGTGATGGAGCAATGTGGCGCGCAGTTCCGGGTTGGACGTGACGAGGGCGCCGAGGACGACGTCCGAATGTCCCGCCAGGTATTTGGTCACCGAGTGAAGTACGACGTCGGATCCGAGTTTGAGGGGCTGCTGCACCAGAGGCGTGGAGAAAGTATTGTCCGTGACCACAATTGCGCCGACCGCGTGGGCAGCGTCCGTCAGTGAGCGGATGTCGGCGATGCCGAGCATGGGGTTGGTGGGGCTTTCCAGCCAGAGCAGATCTGCCTTCTTGCCCGTCTGGGGACTGATGAGCGCCTTCACGGCGTCCGTGTCCGTGATGTCCACCGTGCGAAGTTCGAGGAATCCCTTCTCAGCAAGTTCAGTGGCCATGACCAGGGAACCTGCGTAACTGTGTGAGGGCATCACCACCACACCGCCGGCGGGCACAAGGGACAGCGCTGAGCTGACGGCCGCCAGGCCGGAGGCGTAGAGCAGGCCTGGCAGGGTGGCGCCTTCCAGTTTGGCCAGCGCGTCCTCGAAGGGATCCCAGGTGGGGTTGGCGTAGCGCCCGTAACCGCGATCTCCGTCGCCTAATGAACCTGTTCCGAAGTATGTGGAGGACAGGACGATGGGTGGGTTGACGGGCTCGTCGTGGGCGCGGTCGGGGCGACCGGCCGCAACTACAACGGTTTCCGGAGACAAATCGGCGGCACGTTGATCGGAAAGGCTCATGGTTTCAGCGTAGCCGCGGGCAATGCTGTGGATAAAAGCCGTCTCGCATGCCGGTGATCGGTAGGCTAGTCCAGTGAGTATTAAGAGCCCAGGCCTTTTCATCGCCTTCGAAGGCGGGGACGGAGCGGGCAAGTCCACCCAGGCCGCCCGGCTCTCTGACGCCCTTGAGTCGCGGGGTCTGTCCGTCCTGCGCACCCGTGAGCCAGGCGGAACTCCCATCGGCGAGAAATTGCGCTCCTTGGTCCTGGACCACGGACACGGAACCATTGATCCGCGGACCGAAGCCCTCATGTTCGCGGCCGCCCGCGCCGCCCATGCCAGCCAGGTGATTAGGCCTGCGCTTGTTGAGGGAACAGTAGTCATCACGGACCGCTACATTGATTCCTCCGTCGCTTATCAAGGTGCCGGGCGCGGACTTGGCGCCGAGGGTGTTTTGTCGCTCAACGAGTGGGCCACTGAAGGCCTCCACCCGGACCTGACGGTACTGCTCGACGTCGACCCCTCCGATGGCCGCCGGCGCCGGACCGCCGGGGACGCCACCGAGGACAGGTTGGAGTCCGAGCCTGACGATTTCCATTCCGCGATCCGGCACGCGTTCCTGGACCTCGCAGCGGCTGCACCCGCCAGCTATCTGGTGCTGCCCGCCAATGCAGATATCGAAACCTTGGCGTCCCGGATCCTGGAGAGGGTGGAGGCCTTGCTGGTTGCCAATGGCGTGCCGGCCTCTTTGAAGGACGATACTGTTTTGGGCGACCGCCCGTGAGCGTTTGGGACGACCTCCAAGGGCAGGCACCTGTGGTTGCCCAGCTAAAGCAAGCGGCACAGGGCGACACCGGCCTGACCCATGCGTGGCTCTTCACCGGTCCGCCGGGATCGGGCCGTTCAAACGCAGCCAAGGCTTTCGCGGCAGCCTTGAACTGCGAGCAGGACGACGTCACCCTGCGCGGCTGCGGTCAATGCGCTGCCTGCCACACCATCCTGGGTGAAACCCACTCAGATGTGACGTTCGTGCGGACCGAGAAAGTCACCATCACCATTGATGAGGCACGCGAACTCGTCTCCAAGGCAGGCGACCGGCCCGCCACTGGGCGGTGGCGGATCATTGTGGTGGAAGACGCGGACCGTATGGCAGAGCGGACCACCAACGTGCTGCTGAAGGCCATCGAGGAACCCACACCCAGGACCATCTGGATGCTGTGTGCCCCCTCCCCTGCCGATGTTTTGGTCACCATCCGTTCCCGATGCCGCCCGGTGAGCCTGCGGCTGCCGCCAGCCTCCGACGTCGCCGACCTTCTGGTGAGGCGCGACGGCGTCGAACGCGGCCTCGCCGACCGTGCGGCGCGTGCGGCCCAAAGCCATATAGGGATTGCACGCCGGCTGGCCCGCGATGCCGATGCACGGCAGCGCCGCTTGGATACCGTGCGTATACCTCTTGGTCTTCGCGGCGTCACCGCTGCGGTGATGATGGCTGAAAAGTTGGTCAAAATAGCCACCGAGGAAGCCAATAGCTCCAACGACGAACGCGACGCCGCGGAAAAGATCGCACTGCTGGCGAGCCTGGGCGCTCCTGAATCCGGGACACTCCCACCCTCCATGCGCAGCCAGGTCAAGCAGCTTGAGGACGATCAGAAACGGCGTGCCAAGCGCTCCATCACCGACTCGTTGGACCGCACGCTCACAGATCTGCTGTCCTTCTACCGGGACGTCCTGATCATCCAGCTGGGGAACGCCGTGGAACTGGTCAACGTTGAACTCAAGAGCGAACTGGAAGACTACGCGGGACAGTCAACACCGGAAACCACCCTGGCCCGAATGGACGCCATCAACAAAGCCCGTGTCCGAATCACCACCACCAACGTGGCGCCGCTGTTGGCGGTTGAGTCCATGGCCACGAGCCTCATCCAGCAATAGGAGAATGCATGAAGTCCGCACCCCGCCGGTCCGCCGGTACCCCTTCAAGGGACCGGTCTGCCCAGCTTGAAGCGGGTGGTGGTTCGGCGATCCGGGGTGCTGCACGGGGGTCCCGCCGCGGGTTTGCGGCGGTCTGCGTTGCCCTGGCGTCCATGCTGGTACTCAGCGCGTGCACTGTCCCGTTCCTGCCGCCTCCAACGGCACAGCCGTCCACCAGCACTGTGGATCCGTCCATCGCCGCCTCAGCTCCTGATGGCCTGGAGAAGTACTACTCGCAGTCGGTGGAGTGGAGCTCATGCGAGGACGGCTTCCACTGCGGCAAAGTGCAGGTGCCCAAGGACTACGGCAATCCTTCATCCGGGGACATCACCCTTTCTGTCATCAAGTTGCCCAGCACCGGCAACAAGCAAGGGTCCATTCTGGTCAACCCCGGCGGCCCAGGTGGTTCGGGCGTGGACTTCGTCAAGGACGCCGGCAACACCCACTTCACCGAGAAATTGCGCGCCAATTATGATGTTGTCGGTTTTGATCCCAGGGGTGTGGGCCGTTCCGCGCCGGTGACCTGTATGACCGACGCCGAACGTGACGCCGCCCGCGAAAAAGTGTTCCGCAAGAACACTGACGAAGGGCTGGCCGCCGCGCTTGCCTTCAACAAGTCCTTCGCTGAGCAGTGCGCCCAGCAGACCGGCGATGTCATGGGGCACATAGATACCGTGAGTGCGGCTAAGGACCTGGATGTCCTGCGCGCGGTGTCAAACGATGCCAAGCTCAACTACCTGGGCTTCTCCTACGGCACCTTCCTGGGCTCCACCTACGCTTCACTTTTTCCGGACAACGTGGGCCGGCTGGTCCTCGATGGCGCCGTGGATCCTTCCATCAGCAACGAAGAACTGACAGCGGGCCAAGCAGTCGCTTTCGAAAAAGCCCTGCGCACCTACGTGGGCAGCTGCCAACGGCAGCAACAGTGCCCCCTGAGCGGCTCAGTGGAAAACGGTGTCCAGGAAATCCGGGAACTCATCACGGCTGTGGACCAGAACCCCCAGACCGCCAAAGACGGACGGTTGGTGACCTCCAACGACTTCGTCAACGGTCTCATCCTCCCCCTCTACAACGACCAAAGCTGGCCGGCCCTGACCCAAGCGCTGGAAAGCGCCTTCTCCGGTGACGTGTCCCAGATGATGCGGTTGGCGGATCTTGGCGCCGACCGCGAACCCAACGGCACGTACAGCTCCAACTCCGCCTTCGCATTCCAGGCCATCAACTGCCTGGACTACCCGATGGTGACCGACACCGCCGCCATGCGAGCCGAGGAAGTCCGCCTCATGCAGGACTCCCCCACATTCGGGGCGTTCTTTGCCTACGGAGGCGTCAGCTGCAAGGACTGGCCCTACGCCAGCACGCGCACCCCGGCACCCGTGGAATACAACGGCTCCGCACCCATCGTGGTGGTCGGCACCACCGGCGACCCCGCAACTCCGTTGCAATGGTCCCAGTCGCTGCGCAAGCAGTTGGAGAATGCCTCCCTGGTTACGTGGGAAGGTGAGGGGCACACAGCGTACGGCCGTGCGAACTCCTGCGTCAGCACCGCCGTCGACGACTACTTTGTTGACGGCAAACTGCCGCAGGACGGCCTCAAGTGCTAGAGGTGGCTGGCTTCGCGCTTCTCCACCAGGAGCGGGAGCTGCTTGATGGAATCCACCACGACGGTGGCTCCGGCCGCGCGTAGTGTCGCCTCTGAATGGGAGCCGGTGAGGACACCTGCCACGAGGGATGCTCCGGAACGAACACCCGAGAGCATGTCCGAGCTGGTGTCACCCACCACAGCCACCTCCCTTACGTCGTCGAGGTCAAGGGCGAGCACCGCCGTCAGGATCATGTCCGGGTAAGGCCGTCCACGTCCAGCGTCGGACGGGCACAGGCTGAGGTCCGCCAGCCCCATCCACCCGAGCGATTCCAGCACCATGTTCTGGGTGTGGCGGCCGAATCCCGTGGCCAGGCAAACCCGCATACCGGTCTCACGCATCCACAGGATGGCTTCCTCCGCTCCGGCAATGGCCCGGACACCACCGTCTTCAATGAACTCGTCATAGCTGTTCTCGAAAACTCTGTTGGCGCTCTCGGCCACGGCAGGATCCTCAAAGAGGTGGCTGAAGACAGTCATTTTCGAGAGGCCCATGGTGTCCCTGGCGTAGCCGAGCATGCTCTCGAACCTGGTGGTTCCGGGTTCAATTCCGTGGTCAACCAGCGCCCGGGACATGGCACGCTCTGTTCGGCCGTCGTCCGTAATGGTGGTGCCTACCATGTCCACCACGGCCAGTCTCAGCCGGTTGGGTGCTTGGCTGGCGTCCTTGGGCAATGCATCCCTCGTCATGGAGCGGCTCCTTCGGCCTGTTCTTGTGACGGCGTACTCCGCCACGGGTGATTCCCCAGCTTCCGGCCACCGGGAAACCTCCGCCTGAACCCGGCCCGACGCGTGGGTGAACATCCCCGCAACGGCCGCCGTCGCCCTCGTTTTGACCCGGGTGCGGTGCCTCTATTACAGTTATGTCTTGCGTGATCGCCCGGGAAACCGGTGATGAACGCGGTGCTTCCTTAGCTCAGTCGGTAGAGCGTTTCACTCGTAATGAAAAGGTCATCAGTTCGATTCTGATAGGAAGCTCAGAGAAAAAAAGCCCCGCCGGCTCGTTGAACCGGCGGGGCTTTTCGTTTCCGAGGCCTAGGACAGAGCCGTCCACGCATACTTGTGATGGAAATATCGAACATTCGCCCAAGTCATTGAAATGTTCAAAATATAGGACATTTGGAGTGTTGAGTCGTATGATCGATATATGGAACATTCCGATGAGTTGACACCGTTTTACCGGGCCGTCGACGCCGCCTCCCTAGGGCGATCCATCGCTGAGGCACGCAAAGAGGCCGCACTCACCCAGCACGAGCTTGCCGTGAGACTGGGCGTCACCCGCGGCACCATCGTGCGCCTTGAAGCCGGCGAAGCAGTCTCCATGGTCGTGGCTATGCAAGCCATCAGGGCCGTGGGCCGCGACGTGGCCCTGGTGCCGCGCTTTTCGAAGCTGCAGGTTCGGCCATGAGCCCCCGCAAGACCCTTGATGTGTACCTGCGCGGGGACCGAATCGGTGAGCTGCGCGGCAACGGCCTCAAGCTGTCCTTCCAGTACGCCCCGCAGGTGCTGGCCGCCTACGGTGCCGGGTCCATCCTGCTATCACTGTCCCTGCCGCTGACCAGAAAGCGCTTGGACGGGGTGGAAGTCTACAACTTCTTTGACGGTCTCCTGCCCGAAGGCCAGGTCCGTTCCAACCTGGCCAAAGAACACGGTGTCACCGTCCCGGACGCTTTTGGGCTGCTCCGCGTCCTGGGCGCCGACTGCGCCGGGGCCGTCCAAGTCCTGCCGCCAGGGGAACCCCCCGCCCGGGAGGACGCTGCAGCGCCCATGACCGCAGAAGAGGTCATCAACGTGGTCGAATCCCTGCCTACGTGGGACCTGCCGGAGCATTTCCTGGTCACTGCGTCCTTGGGCGGCGTCCAGTCCAAGGTGCTGCTTTCCCAACATGGCGACGGCTGGGCCTGGCCAGGCAGTGGTTCGGTGTCGACCCACATCATCAAGCCCGAACCACTCGAGTCCACCATCCCGGAGCTGCTCCCCGCCGAGGACTGGGCTTTGCGGACAGCAGCCGCGGCAGGGCTTCCCGCGGCCAAAGCCCATCTGGAAAGCTTCGGATCCCGTCGGGCCATCATCGTGGAGCGCTTCGACCGCACAGGCGAGGGCAGCCGGTTGCACCAGGAAGACTTCACCCAAGCCTTGGCCCTGGCCAGTGAAGCGAAGTACGAAGGCACCACCGCACCGCCCTCGCGCCTGACCCGGCTGGTCAACGCCGCGGCGCCGCACACCCGCGACGAGGCCGCGTTTCGCCGTGACCTGTTGCGCGCCGTGACGTTCAACCTGCTGATCGGCAACGGCGATGCACACTCCAAAAATTACTCCCTCATGCTGCGCGACGGTGGAGAAGTGCTGCTGGCTCCGCTCTATGACGTTGCGCCCACCCTGCTGCTGTACCAGCCGAGCGGCCTTGCCGGGCACGCCGTCAGCGGCCAGATCCGGCTGGGCTACATCACCTTGGAACATCTGGTCGCCGAAGGGGCAGCCTGGGGCATGGACGACGACGATGCCCGTCAGACAGTGGCTTCAACACTGGAGAGGGTGGCGGCAGCGGCGGCGGAAACAGCGCCACCTGAGTCCCTCGGCTTCCTGTCCGAGCTCATCGCGGTCCGCGCCCAGGACCTACTGAACGGCGGCACAGCTAGGCGGGTCCTGGTGCCGAAACACGAGTAGACCTTCCGCCCCTCCTGAGTGGCCATGCTTTCCACCCATCCGGGACGGCTTGGAGTCGCTCCTCAGCGGCGGCTAGTTGAGCGGGCGTGGCTCCCACGGGGCCACGCCCGCTACGGTTGCCGGATCCATCAGCAGCGAAGAGCGCGTACTCCGCCCACTTCTTCCGGCCCACGGGGTAGCGTTCGGCGTAGCCGCCTGCGGCAACGCCAAGGACCAGTTCCTCCAGGCGGGACGCTTCGCTCTCAGCGGTCTCGTCACAAGCGTCGCAGCCGCAGATGGGAAACGGGAAGTCGTGCAGCACACCGGCGTGAACCACCACCCCCGGGGAATCGGTCAACACAAACGTCAGCGGGGCGGCGAGTGGGTCCCGCGATGTCAGACGCGCGGCACCGATCACCTCGTCAGTGTTCATGGACACGTCCGTGGCATGGGCTGCATCCCAGCTGACATCAACGTCGTACGCGCTCTCCAAGTACTCGATCAAAGCCCGAGCCACCGTGTGGAGCCCTTCGAACCGTTCCCTGTGAGTTTCCACGCTGTAGGAGTCCTCGGGTGGGCTATCTGCGCCCCATCGGTTCCCGTAATCAATCACTTGGCCATGAGGGTCGCGATACCGAGGCGATGACAGTTCAGGCCGTACAAAAGGTTCGCGGGCTTGCCCGCTGGGAACCGGTCGCAATTCGGGGAGCGCGGGACCGTCCGGCTCGTCGCCAGCCCATTCCGCAAGGTGCGTGAGGAGGCCGGCTACCATACCGTCGTCGGCCTCCCCCAGCCCCTCCATCAAGCGGTCCACCGTGATCATCATGTCGCGGTCGCCTACTTCGCGGGATCCGTCCGCCATCACTGTCCAGTGCGCTTCCGGGCGCATGGCCGCAATGACGTTTCCAACGAAGATGGTGGCGGCTTCATTGAGGCCGGGGTCGCCCGGGATGTCGCCGATGTTGGTGCGCAGGAATCCCAGCAACGCGTTCACGTCGGAGGCAAGCTGCCCAGCGGAAACTCCCCTGCTTTCGCAGAACGCCACGAAGGGCGCGTACCCGGCAAGGTGCTTGACCGGGGCTGCGTCCTCCGCCGCTGGCCCGGATTGGGCCGTCCGCCGACTCAGTACAGCTTTGTTCGAAAGCGGTGCTGACATTCCAGATGCAGGCCCGCCAAAAAGATCTTCAATTTCCCCCATGGGCAACATCCTAGGGCGGACCCGGATGTTAGTGGCCCAGCCGGGACATCAACACGGCGACGGCGGCGGAGACTCCCCCGGCCAGCGAACCTTCCAGCTCGGGAGCGAAGAACGGCGAATGGTTGACAGGGATGGGACCAGGCCCTTCATGTCCGTCCAGCGGTGTGCCACCGAACATCCAGAACACGGACGGCACTCCGATGGCGGTGCCCAGGTGCCCAAAGTCCTCGCTGCCCATCATCGGTGGGGTGATTTCGACGGCCTCATCCCCCAACGCAAGCCGCATGGCCTCAACAACGGACGGAACGGCGTCGGGATCGTTGAAACATTGCGGAAAGCGGTACATCTCCTCGATATCCGGCCGCGGCGCCCCGGAGGCGGCGGCTTCGGCCTCGATGATGCGTCGAACGGCGGCGAGGACCTGGCCGCGGACATCGTCGTCGAAGGTTCGGATGTTGAGGGTGAACTCGGCCGAGGCAGGGATGATGTTTTCTTTGAGGCCCGCGTGGAACGTGCCCACGGTGACGACGGCGGACTTCCGCGGATCCAGCTCGCGGGACACGATGCCCTGCAACCGCGTGACCATGTGGGCGGCCATCACGATGGGGTCGATGGAATCCTGTGGCTGGGAGCCATGGGACTGCTGGCCGTGAACCGTGACCCTGAGCGAATCCGCCATGGCGGCTACCGGTCCGCTGGAAATCGCAACCGTACCTACCGGGCGGGGCATGACATGCTGCCCGAAGATCACTTCCGGCCGCGGTGCTTTGTCCCACAGTCCGTCGTCGAGCATTGCCAAGGCACCGGCGGCAGTCTCCTCGCCGGGTTGGAAGATCAACACCAGCGTTCCTGACCAGGCATCCCGGTTGCCCGCAAGCAGTTCGGCGGCGCCCAGCAGGCTGGCCACGTGGGTGTCATGGCCACAGCCGTGCATGACCGGTACTACCGTGCCGTCCGGCAGTGTGCCTGTATCCCTGCTGGCGTAGTCCAAGCCGGTAGCTTCCTCGATGGGCAAGCCATCGGAATCGGCGCGGAAGGCCACCACGGGTCCGTCGCCGTTTCGCAGGATTCCCACCACTCCGGTGCCGCCGCAGCGGAAATGCTCAATGCCCAGGCCGTCCAGTTGCTCCTCGATCAGGGTAGCTGTGGCGAACTCCTGCATGGAGAGTTCCGGATGTGCGTGAAGGTGCCGGTACAAGGCATGTAGTTTGGCGGTCTGGCTGGTATCGAGCTGGAGGGCGGTAGCTGTTGACGTCATGGGTCCTGTCTTCCTGGTGGATGCGGGCTTGTTCCGGGCGTTGCTACTCGATGTGGATAGGCTTCGCCTCGGCAATGGTGGACTTACCGCGGAAGAACCATGCCAGCAGGATGGTGCCCAGCACAGCGATAGCGGTGGACACCATGGCGAGCGAAGGCACCAGCGGAAGCACGACGAACACGACCACGGCCGAGATCAACAAGGCGAACACAGTAGTGCGGGGCTGCTTCATGGAAACGATGGCCTGCACCAGTACGGCTCCCAGGACGGTGGGCAGCACGTACAGCCGGGTGACGAGCAGCACCGACGGCGGGATGACGCTGATGAGCCAGCTGCCCAGGAGACCGACGAAGATCGCCAAGGAGACCAGGTGGACTACCGCTGCGCCGCAGATAGCAACGACGGCGGCAAGTTCCGCCCGCTTGCTGCCCGGCTTTGCGCCGATGTTGGTTTGGGCGATCAGTGCCGCTGGCAGGAGCTTGTTGGAGATGTTGCCGATCATGAACGCCTGGTACATCGCTGCCGGGCCCAGGATCGGGTAGTACGTGAGCGGCTCGACGATCCAGATGATGCCGAATGTTGCGGCTACTGCCGCGAAGGCGATCCACAGCTGGGCGGGTGCAATATCCAGCCCGGTAGCGAAAACCAGGTACAGCGGACCCGCCACGGAAACCAGGAGGCCTGCGATCATGGTGATCTGGCCCCAGCGGGACGTGGTGCGGCTGAAGTCCGCCATGGCGGTGTTGTTGGCGGTTGGAGCAGAAGTGATGGAAGACATGGGGTGTTCCTTTCGGACCTAAAGAATGACGACGTCGGCAGGCGGCTTAGGCGCTGACGGCCAGGTAGGCGGCACTGAGGCCAATGACGATCGAGATTCCGAGCCCCCATTCCCGCAACCAGCTCTTGCCGATTTTCTTGGCCAGCAACAGGCACGTGCCCATGACCGCTGCGGAGACTGCGAAGGACAGCACATGGATTCCAGATTTGGGCAGCTCTGTGAGACCCAGGCAGGAGAAGGCGCCGATCAAGGCCGCCGCAGGGACGATCGCCATGGCTGCTGGATTCACCGAGCGGATCTTGGCGTCACCCTTGCGCAGCAGAGGCGTCAGGATCAAGGTAGCGAGCATCCACATCGCCCCGCCGATGCTCATGGCAAAGAACGCCACCGCGAAGACACTTTGCGTGTAACTGGCATCGCCCAGCTTGGCCCCCATGGAACCTGCTGCGATGCCCGCGGCCGAAACATCGTAGGCAGCCGAGCCGATCAGGCCGATCCGGGACAACACAGCCGGTGCCCCGAAGAGACCCAGCAAAGCAATGGCCACCAGCGATACCGCCAGGGAGGGACCGATGGCCGAGACAGCGCCTGAGCGGAACGAGGTCCTGATGTCTTGCACACTCATGTCCACTGAGGGAGCAGCGCGTCGGGCTGCCTTCATGAAGATGACGGATTGGATAATGATGACGCCAAAGACGCCGGCCACGCAGATCCAGAGGACGGGATTGTTGGCAATTGCCATGATGTCGGTGGAGTCGGTGGGTGCTAGCGGTTGAAGAGCCAGGGGTTGGTGCATGGGAACCTCCCAGGTGTTGGCCCCCGGCAAGCCAACATCCGGACGACGCTGTGCGGTATGTGGTGCCGTGGGGCAAATCCTTACCCATCGACCAGATCGGCCAGTGGGTTACCAACACCCTCTGCTATGAGCCGGATCACACACAATAGCTGACGGAATCAGCCTCAGAAGTGGCCGAATTGTTCAAAGCTTGCCATTGGTTGATTCGGGGCTTCCCCCCGTCAAAGTGACCCGGCACACTTTCAGGCAGTAGCAATCCAGCAAAGGAGCACCATGTCTGACACCCTTGGCGAGCTGTCCGCCGTCGAACTTTCCGCAGCCATTCGCCGGAAGGAAGTCTCGGCGCGCGAAGCGTTGACCGAACACCTGGAGCGCATTGCCGAGATTAATCCCGTCGTCAACGCAGTGGTCACCCTCGACGCTGAAGGTGCACATGCCCTGGCACACCGGGCAGACCAGCTCACAGCATCCGGAGCGGAACTGCCACCCCTTCATGGGATTCCCATGACCCACAAGGACACCAACAACACAGCCGGGATGCGCACCACCCAGGGCTCACTGGCCTTGCGTGACTTCATCCCCGACGCCGACGACCTCATCATTGCGCGCCTGAAGGCAGCCGGCGTGGTCAGCACCGGAAAGTCGAACGTCCCCGAGTTCGGCGCCGGCTCCCACACGTTCAACGAGCTCTTCGGAACCACCACCAACCCCTACGCGCCAACATTGAGCGCCGGCGGCAGCAGCGGCGGAGTGGCCGCCGTCGTCGCATCCCGCGTCCAGAGCATCGGCGACGGCAGCGACATGGGCGGATCACTCCGCATTCCGGCCTCCTTCTGCAACGTGGTGGGTTTCAGGCCGTCGACGGCGGTCATCCCCATGCCGTCCGACGTCAACGCCTACGCGTGGCTGGGGAGGACAGGGCCCATGGCCCGGAGCGTGGAGGACATTGCCCTGTTCATGTCCGTCACGGCGGGAAAGGATCCCCGCGTTCCGCATCCGGCCGGCCTGGACCCGGAGGTATTCCGATCCACCTTGGAAACCGACATGCGCGGTGTGCGAATCGGGTGGTCCCGCGACTTCGGGATCGGGGTCCCGGTGGACCCGGAGATCGTGGATCATCTTGAGCGGCAACTGGCCATCTTCGAAGATCTCGGAGCGATTGTGGAGGAAGCCACCCCGGATTTCAGCGAAGCGGACCTGGTGTTCGGCAATACCCGAGCCCTGGACTTCGCCGCCGGCCTCGGACCGATCCTGGAGCGTGCCGGTGACGTCATCAAGCCTGAAGTCCACTGGAACGTTGAGAAGGGGTTCGCGCTGACGGCGCGGGATGTCATTGAGACCGCGGCCGCCCGGACCCGGCTGGAATTGAGTGTTCAGGACTTCTTTGGACGGTACGATCTTTTCGCCAGCCCCTGCGCCCAGGTTCTCCCCTTTGACGCAACGCTGCGGTACCCCGCGGACATTGCCGGGACGGCCTCGGAGACGTACTTGGATTGGATGCGATCAGCCTGCCTCCTGTCCGCAACCGGCCTGCCTGTGCTCAGTGTTCCCGCGGGATTCAGCTCTGCCGGACTACCTATCGGCCTGCAGCTCGCCAGCAACCATTTCACGGACATGCAGTTGCTTCGCTATGGCCGCGCGTTCGAGCAGCAGACGGGGTACGCCGCCGTCGCCCCTGTTGTCTCGGCCGGCCACAAGCCGCTCACGACTGTGAGCGCATGACCCTGCCACCGCGCTTCCTCGCATCAAGGAGGATCGAAACATCCACGCCAGCGGCGTTTTGTGCCCACTCCGAGGTGGTGATGAAGCGGTAGAGCGCAGCCATGTCCTCCACCGTCACGTCAGCCATGATCTGGTAAGTGCCTGCGATCGCTGCGGCGTATCGGACGGTGGGAAGCTCAGCCAAGCTCTTCCCCACGTGTTCAACATGTTGCGGCGAGGCACGGATCCACAGCAGCGCTTCAACGCCAAGGCCAAAGGAAGCGGGCTCTACAATGGCCCGCAAGTGGACCCGGTTGTTGGCAAGCAACCATTCGCTGCGGCGGCGGGCAGTTGCCTCTGAAACGCCCACCCGGCGGCCTAAAGCCTCAAAACTCATCCGGCCATCGGCACACAGCGCGTCCACGAGTTCGTTGTCCTGGCGACTCAAATCCTGCCGCGGCACCAAGGCACCCGAATCCTGGGTGAAGGTGGAGCGGAGTGCCTCCGCTTTGTCGGCGGTGAGAATCTCCGGCCGCCAACCGCGGATGGTCCGGAAATACCGAAGCACGGGGTAGCTGGTGGAATCGCGCAAGCCAAGCGTGGCCGGCAGCTCGTCAGAGAGGACCTCCGCCATGCGAGAGGGTTCAGTGAGTACCTCAGCTACACAGTCACCGGTGCCGGTGGTGGTGTAAACGAAAGTGGTGTCGGAGCGTTGCGAGAGTGCGTGAACTGCGGCACGTACCGTCCCGGGCATGCACCGCATTTCCACCAGCACTACCGACGGCTTGGGCCGGATGCCCACCACAGCCACCGCACCGGATTCCAGCAACTGCGATCCCCTGCGGGCAACAGTTCGTTCGGCTTCTCCCAGGACGGCGGCAATCTTCCGCCACGGGCAGCGCGGATCCAGTTGCAGGGCAGCCACAATCTGCCGCTCCAATGCGTCAAACACCACCATGCCAACTCCGTCCGTCTGCGTCGCTCAATTTCATCACGGACACCGGCGGCGACGCGTCGCGGACGCGAGTGGCGTTGACGAGCGTTAAAGGCAGGTGCCCCGCACCCATGAAGGGTACGGGGCACCAAAGTGAGACTTCGCGTTTAGGCGAAGTCGGAGACTGCCGGGTCCGGGCCGATGCGGCCTTCAGCACCACGGTCCAGGCCGTTGATGGCCTCCACGTCGGTAGCGTCCAGCGTGACGTTGAGGGCCGCGAAGTTCTCCTGGATGCGGGACTCCGTGACGGACTTGGGGATCACCACGTTGCCGATGGCCAGGTGCCAGGCGATGACGACCTGGGCCGGGGTGGCGTCATGCTTGGCGGCGATCTCAGCCACGGTAGCGCTTTCAAGTAGCTCGCCACCTTGGCCCAGCGGCGACCAGGCCTGAGTCAGGATTCCCTTGGACGCGTTGAATTCGCGAAGATCAGCCTGGTTGAAGAACGGGTGGAGCTCCACCTGGTTGATGGCCGGAACAACACCGGTCTCGTCGATGATGTGCTGCAGGCCTTCCTTGGTGAAGTTGGAAACACCGATGGACTTGACCCGGCCGCGCTTTTTCAGCTCGATGAGGGCCTTCCAGGTGTCAACGTACTTTTCCTGCTTGGGCTGCTGCCAGTGGATCAGGTACAGGTCCAGGGTCTCCAGGCCGAGGCGGTCCATGGACTCCTCAAAGGCAGCGAGAGTGGATTCGTAGCCCTGGTCCGCGTTCCACAACTTGGTGGTGATGAAGATTTCCTCGGCAGAAAGACCGGAGGATGCAATGGCGCGGCCGACGCCTGCCTCGTTGCCGTAGATCTTGGCGGTATCGATGTGGCGGAACCCGGCTTCAAAAGCCTGGCGCACCACCTTTTCGGCTACATCGTCTTCAACTTGCCACACCCCGTAGCCGAGCTGGGGGATGGTGTTGCCGTCGTTGAAAGTAAGTGTTGGTGACGAAGTCATGTCTGCCATCCTGCCAGCCCGCGGCTATCAAAAGCGCCGAATATTACGCAGATAAGCTATGCGCTTAACTTCTTGCGCGCAGGGAATAGAAGCGCACGCCGGTAGTTGCGCACGCGCCCCATTGGGATGTGAGGGTCAATCTCCGAGTTGGCGCTCAGCGTCGGCTACCTGCTCGAATACCGACTCCGCCCGGCGCCGAACCGACAACGCGCCAACAGGGACGGGCCCCACGGCCAACCTCAACATGGCCGCAGCCTCAGCCGTAGTGGCCAACGAATTTCCTGCCTTGGACAGGGCGCGGTGGACTCCCGCTAGTGCTCCCGGGACATCCAGACCATCACTCGGGGACCGCTTCTGGGCCTCGACACAGATAGTCCTCACCCGTACCGACAATTCGGCAAGCTCGTTGGCTATCTCCACCAGCTCGTTATAGAGCTGCTCATCATCAACACCCTCAAGGACCTGGTGGTACCGGTCCAGTCCCCGATGGAAACGGTCATGGGCGCGGCGCCACAAGCCCTTGCCAAGCTCCACATCGTCTTTCCGTCCTTGACGGACGGCCCCAAAGAAACCCACGTGCGAACTCAGAGGTACTGACCCGGACCGTGGTCGGGGTCTTCCGGTCGGCCTTGCGGAGCAGCGCCGCCAGCACCCTGTGCGGCAGCCCGCTGCGGTTGGCCGTTTTCGCCGATCACAATGCCCGGTGCGATGACAGTTCCCGGCGGGAGTTGACGGAGCTGCATCTGCGCTGCAGCGTGTTCCTTGGCCGCTTGCTGCGCCGCAATTGCCGCCTGAATGCCATGGAACAAGCCCTCCAGCCAACCAACGAGTTGTGCCTGCGCGATGCGAAGCTCCGCATCGGAGGGCGCTTTATCGTCAGGGAAAGGCAAGCTGATTCGCTCCAGTTCCTCAATGAGTTCCGGAGCCAGCCCATCCTCAAGTTCCTTGATGGACCGCTCGTGAATCTCGGCAAGGCGATTGCGGGCAGCGTCGTCCAATGGTGCGGCTTTCACTTCCTCCAGGAGCTGGCGGACCATAGTGCCGATCCGCATCACCTTGGCGGGCTCGTCCACAAGATCGTGAAGGCTACCTCCCTTGGGTTTGGCATCCTTGGCCACCCCTTCCGTAAAAGGCTCCTGTCCGGCGGGCTTCTCAAGGCCCTCGTCCAGCGTGGTTCCCTCCACAGGGGTGTCGTCCGAAGCCTCATCCGTGGGCTGAATGTTGTTCAGATCGCTCATCCGTTCATACTCTCACGCGCTTCACGCGAACTTCTGTCCCAGCCCCGATTTTGGACTTCGTTCGTAGCGAAACCTCGTTCCGGCCGCCGCCTCAGCAGCACCTGCCCTGCGGGTTGCTGTCCTGCCGGTCCATCCGGTCCCGCCAGAACTCGCGTTCAGTCATGGCGGGCCCGGAATGGCCGCTTGCTTCGAAATGCTCAAGGTACTTCCGGTACGCGTCAGCACCCATGAGCGAGCCCATATAGGTGGCGAAGCCGCGGAGACCCTTCACTACGGTGTTCATCAGCGGCGTTCTTCAGCAGTTGTGTTGTTCATCAGTGGTGGCCGGCCTTCTGCGTCCGTTTCTCCGCAGGCAGGGCGTTCCACTCTGCGAGCAACTTTTTCTCGGCAGGAGTGGGGAACAACCCCGCCGGTGCGTACACCTTGGACGGCACCGTCGGGTCTTCATGATCCTGGCCGCCACCCGCGCGGATTGCCTTGACGGTTGCCAGGAGGGCGGCGACGATCACGATGATGCTCAACGTCACGAAGATGACCGAAAGTACGCCTTGGATCATGGTGTTGCGGACCACGGCTTCCATCGCGGCGACGGTCTTGGCAGTGCCGAACTCCGTCTTTCCATCAGCCAATGCCTTGGAGAACGCCTGGTTGTTGGCGAAGTAACCCACGGCCGGGACCGGCGAGAAAATCTTGTGGAAGCTGGCGGTGATGGTCACAACAGCTGCAAAAGTCAGCGGAACAGCTACGATCCACAGCCATTTGAACACTCCACGCTTTGCAGTGATGGCAAGGCACACAGCCAGTGCAATGGCTGCCAGCAACTGGTTGGCGATGCCGAAGAGCGGGAACAGCGTGTTGATGCCACCCAGCGGATCAGTGACGCCCATGAGGAGCACGGCACCCCACGCACCCACCATGATGGCAGTGCACAGCCAGGCACCAGGACGCCATGAGGCTTCCTTGAACTTGGGAATGAAGTTGCCGATGGAATCCTGAAGCATGAACCGGGCGACGCGGGTTCCTGCGTCCACGGCGGTGAGGATGAACAGTGCTTCGAACATGATGGCGAAGTGGTACCAGAAAGCCATCATTCCGGGTCCGCCGATGAACTGCTGCATGATGTGGGCCAAACCGACAGCCAAGGTGGGAGCGCCGCCCGAACGGGAAATGATGCTCTCCTCGCCCACGTCCTTGGCAGTCTGGGCCAGCACGTCCGGGGTGATGTTGACGTTGGCCAAGCCAAGGCTGTTGACCCATTGCGCCGCAGATTCCACGGTGCCGCCGGTGAGTGCCAGGGGTGCGTTCATGGCGAAGTAGATGCCACGGTCGATCGAGATCGCGGCTACCAAAGCCATAATGGCCACGAAGGATTCCATCAGCATGCCGCCGTAGCCGATAAAGCGGGTCTGCCGTTCCTTCTCGATCAGCTTGGGGGTGGTCCCCGAGGAGATCAGGGCGTGAAAGCCGGACAGGGCGCCACAGGCGATGGTGACGAACAGGAAGGGGAACAACGCCCCGGAGAAGACCGGGCCGTTTTCCCGGCTGGCGAACTCGCTGAACGCCGGGACTGTGATCTCCGGCCGCACCACAATGATGGCCAGCGCGAGCATCACGATCACGCCGATCTTCATGAAGGTGGAGAGATAGTCGCGCGGAGCCAGGAGCAGCCAGACGGGCAGGATTGCGGCGATGAAACCGTAAATGATGATGCCCCAGGCAATGGTGACCTTGTCCAGGTGGAAGAAGGCTGCACCCCACTCGGTACCGGCAACAGCGCCGCCTCCGATGATGGCTGCCATCAGGAGCACGAAGCCGATGATAGATACCTCCATCACCTTCCCCGGCCGGATGAACCGAAGGTAGACGCCCATGAAAAGCGCGATGGGGATGGTCATGCCCACAGAGAACACGCCCCAAGGACTTTCACCCAGGGCATTGACCACTACCAAAGCAAGGATGGCCACAATGATGATCATGATCAGCAGCGTGGCCACCAGGGCTGCCGTACCGCCGATGACGCCGAGTTCCTCCCGCGCCATCTGGCCAAGTGAACGGCCACCACGGCGCATGGAGAAGAACATGACCAGGTAGTCCTGCACGGCGCCGGCGAGAACGACGCCGATGATGATCCAGATAGTGCCGGGAAGGTAGCCCATCTGAGCCGCAATGACAGGTCCAACCAGCGGTCCGGCACCGGCAATGGCGGCGAAGTGATGGCCGAACAACACGTTTCTGTCAGTACGGACGTAGTCCTTGCCATCAGCTTTGTACTCAGCTGGAGTGGCGCGGCGGTCATCCGGCTTGAGCAGATAGCGCTCAATGACTTTGGAGTAGAAGCGGTAGCCGATCAGGTAGGTGCAAACAGCCGCGAAAACGAACCAGATGGCGTTGACGGTCTCGCCGCGGACCAACGCCAGCATGAACCACGCCACCGCTCCCAGCAGCGAAATACCAATCCACAGTCCGATTTTGGCCGGGGTCCAGTTGCGTTCCTCCGCCTCACGGACAGAATCATCCACGGCCGAAGGCGGCAGGGTGGGATCCAGTCCTTCCGCGAGTCCGGATTGGTCAGAAATCTTGCCCATATCTCCTCCTTGAGAACTGCTGCGGTGATGGGTACTGCTGCGGTGACGGCTATTGCGGTGGGGACCGCTGCACTTCCGGTACTTCTCCTCACCTTAACAACCAACACGGACACGATAGGGCGGCACACGCCCACCGTCTGCAGGTTCGCGGCGAACGGTCGTTCCCCTGCGCCGGACGTCAGCTCAACCGTTTGGGAGCAGCTTGGCTCGATCCCCCGTTTGCCTGGCCTTGCACCGTGCGGGCCTCGCAAAGATCCAACCACCGGACTTCCGCTTCGGCCTGGAAAATCAAGGAATCGAGCACCAGCAGCCACGCGGTATCCGAGGACCGCTGATTGGCCGAGACGGCTTTTCTGGCCTGCGTGTGCTCTTGCAGGGCCTTGACAGATACTTCTCGTTGGGACTGAATCACCGCAGAAGTGTCCACGCCCGGAAGGGTCACTGCGAGCGCCAACTTGATGGCAATCTCATTCCGAGGAGGATTGCCCCGGTCCACTGCACCGGCGAACCACGCTTCGACTTCCCCAGCCCCGGCGTCAGTGATGCTGTAGATGACGTGCCCGCCGCCGTCGTCGCCGTCTTTACTCACCAAGCCGTCGCGCTCAAGCCTATCCAACGTGGTGTAGACCTGGCCGATGTTCAACGGCCACGCGGCGCCCGTGCGGTCTTCGAATTCGACTCGCAGCTCGTAACCGTACCGCGGCTGATCCTGGAGCAGGGCCAGCAGGCTGTGCCGGATGGACATGTGGCTCCTCGCTGCAGTGGGTCGAATGGACGGCGGGCGAACGGGCTTACTAGAGGAGCAGGAGGACTTTGCCCACGTGCTCGCCGGAGTCGAAGTACTGGTGTGCTTCCTGGACTTGCTCAAGGGGGAAGGACTTGGCCACCAGGGGCCTGATCCTGCCATCGGTCAGCATGGGCCAGACGAACTCGCGGACGCCAGAGATGATGATTCCCTTTTCAGCCACCGGTCGCGGCCTCAGCGCTGTGCCAATGACAGCAGCCCTCTTGCTAAGGAGTTGCCCGAGGTTGATCTCGGCTTTTGCGCCACCTTGCAGGCCGATGACGATCAGTCGGCCATAGTCTGCGAGAGCATCAATGTTCTGTTGCAGATATTTGGCACCCACGACGTCGAGGATAACGTCCGCGCCTTTGCCTCCGTTGCGTGCCTTGAGACTTTCAGCGAAGTCCTCTTCGGCATAATTGATGGCGATATCGGCGCCGAGGAAGGCCTTGGCTGTACCGACTTTCTCATCCGTGCCGGCCGTGGTTGCCACGTGCGCGCCATAGGCCTTGGCCAGTTGGATGGCCATGGTGCCGATGCCGCCCGTTGCACCGTGGATGAGTACAGTCTCGCCGGGTTGCAATTGTGCGGTCATGATCAGGTTCGAATACACAGTGGCTGCAACTTCAGGCAGGGAAGCCGCAGTTATCAGGTCCACGCCTTCGGGCACCCGCAGGACTTGCTCGGCCGGAACTGCCACTTGCTGGGCGTAGCCGCCACCAGACAACAGTGCCACCACTTTGTCTCCCACGGAGAACGCTTTAGTGACGCCGGGGCCGAAAGCGGCTATGCGACCGGAAACTTCCAGGCCCGGAACTTCCGATGCCCCCGGGGGCGGCGGGTAGAACCCTCTGCGCTGCTGGACATCGGCGCGGTTCAGTCCCGCAGCCACGACGTCGATCAGGACCTCGCCCTCGCCGGGCACCGGAGAAGGGACCTCGCGGATTTCGAGGACTTCGGGCCCGCCCGGCTCTGAGATGTAGACGGCTTTCATGACGAACTCCCGGTTTCTTGCTTGTCCTCCAGACCCCGGGGCAGGGGCTGGAATACGTGATGTTTTGGAACAGCCAACTCCCTATGAAACACTACTAGGCGAGGAAGGTTGTCCGAGCGGCCTAAGGAGCTGGTCTTGAAAACCAGTGTGCGGTAACCCCGTACCAAGGGTTCAAATCCCTTACCTTCCGCAAATGAGGTGCCCCGGGTCCCAGGACCCGGGGCATTCTTGTGCCTGCGGGCGTGTTGCGCCAACGCAGTTCCCGCGCGGCTTCGGTGCAGCTGCAGCGCGGCTCCCGCGGAACTGAGAACTGACACCCGGAAGATCATTGAAACTGTCAGAGCCCCCGCATAGTGTTCTTCCTGTCTTCACATCGCAGACATCAGTCGCAGCTTTTGCCACGGCGCAACAACAGGAGCTTCATCTATGCCCAAGCCTGACATCACTCCCGGTTCCCCTTGCTGGATCGACCTCATGACGTCCCATACTGAGAAGGCCAAGGCCTTCTACACGGCACTTTTCGGCTGGACCTATGAGACCGGAGACCAGGAAAAGTACGGTGGCTACATCACCGCTTTCAAGGACGGCCGGATGGTGGCAGGCATCATGGAGAAGCAGGCGGACATGGGTGCCATGCCGGACGTGTGGTCCACTTACCTGCGCACCGATGACATCGCAGCCACCACTGAGGCAGCGGCAGCCAACGGCGGACAGGTGCTCCTGGAACCCATGGAGGTGCCTGAGCAGGGCAGCATGGCCATGTATGGGGATGCCGCGGGCGCCGCCATCGGCGCCTGGCAGTTCGGCGAGATGAAAGGCTACGAGGTCGCGGCAGAAGCCGGGGCTCCGGCCTGGCACGAACTTCTTGCCAAGGACTACGAGTCCGCTGTCACCTTCTATCAGAAGGTCTTCGGCTGGGACACGGCAGTCATGAGCGACACCCCGGATTTCCGTTACGTAACGCTTGGGGCCGGTGACGACGCCAAGGCAGGCATCATGGACGCCTCCGGTTTCCTGCCCGAACAGGTCCCCTCCATGTGGAGCGTGTATTTCGCGGTGGAAGACACCAATGTCAGCGTGGAGCAAGCCACGGCTCTCGGTGCCACCGTCATGCAGCCCGCGGAGGACACACCTTTCGGCCGGCTGGCCACCTTGTCGGACCCCACGGGAGCCGTCTTCAAGGTCATTCAGGACCTGGGGCAAACCAGCTAGTCGCGGAACTACCGGGCCGTTGCTCGGTCCCCCATTGTTGACCCCGGGTCAACCCTCCATTCATCCGTTCGTGTTCAGCTAGGTCCGAGGCAGCTTTACCCGGGAGTAACTTCCGGCATTCGCCCACTTCACAAGACAGTGGGCGCCATTCATGGAGCTCCACAGAGCTCACTGATGAAAGTTCAAGCGGATGAAATTTATGCATAGGAAATCCTTGGCGGGAACGGTCCTGTCAATGGGGTTGCTCGCGGCCCCGCTGACGGCCGCCCCAGCCATGGCAGCGGACGAACCTGCCGCCGCCGGTACCTCCCCGGTGGTGATCAACGAGGCCTACCTCAGCGGCGGGAGCAACGGCGCGGCCTTCAAGAACAAGTTCGTGGAGCTGTACAACTCCTCGGACGCGCCGGTCAGCCTGGCCGGATGGTCCCTGCAGTACAGGTCTGCCACGGCTACGGCAGCACCCACGGGTGTCACCCCATTGACAGGCAGCATTCCCGCCAAGGGGTACTTCCTGGTCAAGGGTGCCACCAATAGCGGCACATCAACGGCGCCGGATCTACCCGCTGCCGATGTTCAGGCAACCGGCACGCTTAACCCCAGCGGAACCACGGGAACCCTGGTCCTGGCCAAACAGGCCACTGCAATCTCTTCACTTCCAGCAGGATCAGTGACGGGCAATGCAGCCATCGCCGACCTTCTGGGCTACGGCACCTCCAACACGTTTGAGACCGCCGTTGCCTCCGCACCCGCCGGCAACTCGGACGTCAAGAGCCTTAATCGCACCAATGGTGTGGACACCGACTCCAACGCGGCGGACTTCAGCCTCAGCGCCACCATCACTCCCACCGCCTCCAACGGCGGCGAAACACCGCCCGTAGACCCCCAGCCCGGGTTTAAGGCCATCGCCGAGATCCAGGGAACCGGCCCGGCCAGTCCGTTTGTGGGCAGCACCGTGACAACCAGCGGCAAGGTCACAGCCGTCTACGCAACCGGCGGTTTCAACGGCTACTACGTCCAAACCGCCGGAAGCGGCGGTGACAACGCGGGGGCGGCCAGGACGGCGTCGGACGCTTTGTTCGTCTATTCGCCGTCGACGGCGGCAGCGGTCCAGCCGGGCGACTACGTGCAACTCACCGGTGTGGTCAGCGAATTCGCCAGTCAAACCCAGCTGACCGTTGAGGCGGCGGGGTTGAAGAAGCTCACCGAGGCGGCACCGGAGGTCAAGTCCACGCCGTTCACGTTGCCTGCCAACGAGGCCGCGCGGGAAAGCCTGGAGGGTATGCTCGTGGCTCCTCAGGGTGACTTCACGGTCACGGACAACTATTCCCTGAACCAGTACGGTGAGATCGGCCTCGCAGCCGGCACATCCCCTCTGGTGCAGCCCACTGCTGTGGCAGCCTACGGCTCCGCCGAGCACGCGGCCGTGGTGGCGGACAACGCCCTGCGCGGTATCAAGCTCGACGACGGCGCGTCCACCAATTTCTTGAAGGACGCCTCCACCAAGGCCCAGCAACTTCCGTACCTGACCACGTCCGACCCTGTCCGTGTCGGCTCACCCGCAAAGTTCCGGACCGACGTCATTCTGGGCTACGGCAACAACTCCTGGAAGTTCCAGCCACTGACCGCCCTGACTGCGGCCAACGCTGACTCCGTCCAGCCTGCGAGCTTCACCGCCAGCAGGCCAACAGGCCCCGCTGACGTAGGTGGCAACCTCAAACTGGCCTCCTTCAACGTGCTGAACTACTTCCCCACCACCGGTGACCAGCTGGCAGGCTGTGTCTTCTACACCGATCGCGACGGCAACCCGATCACGGTCAAAGAGGGATGCAACGCCCGCGGTGCAGCCAATGCGGAGAACTTTGAGCGCCAGCAGAGCAAGATCGTCACGGCCATCACCAAGTCCGGCGCCGACGTCGTATCCCTCGAGGAAATCGAGAACTCGGCACAGTTCGGCAAGAACCGCGACGACGCCTTGTCCAAGCTGGTGGATGCCCTCAACGTCAAGACACCCGGTGTTTGGGACTACGTGCGCACTCCCGCCAACGCTCCCCCGCTGAGCGACGAGGACATGATCCGTACAGCGTTCATCTACAAGAAAGCCGTGGCCGAGCCCGTGGGTGAGTCCATCATCCACAATGACACCGTGGCTTTCGCAAGTGCCCGCAAGCCCCTCGCACAAGTGTTCAAGCCAGTTGGCGGAGACGATGACAAGAAGTTCATCGCGATCGTGAACCACTTCAAGTCCAAGGGCTCGGCAGCGACCCCGGATGACACTGACAAGGGCCAGGGCGCCTCGAACATCGCCCGTACCAAGCAGGCCGAATCCCTGCTGGCCTTCTCCAAGGACCTTCAGGCCTCGAAAGGCACAGACAAGGTCTTCCTCATTGGTGACTTCAACGCCTACTCCAAAGAAGATCCCATCAACGTCCTGACGGGCGCCGGCTACACGGACCTGGAAGCCGGCACCGGCAAGCACTCCTACCTGTTCGGTGGCATGGTCGGCTCCCTGGACCACATCCTCGCGTCCCCGGCCGCCCACAAAGTGGTCACCGGAACTGACATCTGGAACATCAACTCCGTAGAGTCTGTCGCGCTGGAGTACAGCAGGTATAACAACAATGTGACCAACTACTATGCCGGTGACGAGTTCCGGGCCAGCGACCACGACCCCGTGGTGGTGGGCCTGAACCTGACTGCCGACGAACCGGCAACTGTTGACCTGCAGTTCCTGGGTATCAACGACTTCCACGGCCGGATCGACTCCAACACAGTCCTCTTCGCCGGAACAGTCGAGAAGCTCCGGGCGGCAGCAGCTCCCGGCGCTACGGCCTTCATTTCCGCCGGCGACAACATCGGTGCTTCCCTCTTCGCTTCCGCAGTAGCGAAGGACCAGCCCACCATCGACGTCTTGAACGCGCTCGAATTGCAGGCTTCCGCTGTGGGCAACCACGAGTTCGACGGCGGTTGGGCGGACCTGCGCGACCGCGTCGTCGCTGGAGGTACCAACGCGAAGTTCGCCTACTTGGGTGCAAACGTCTATCAGAAGGGCACCACCACACCGGTCCTGCCGGAGTACAAGGTGCTGGACATGAACGGCATGCGGGTGGCAGTGATCGGTACTGTGACGCAGGAAGTTCCTTCCCTGGTGACGCCGGCCGGAATTGCGGATCTGGAGTTCGGCGATCCTGTGGAAGCCATCAACCGGGTGGCCGCGAAGATCAAGGCCGACAACCTGGCAGACCTCATCATCGTGGAAAACCACGATGGCGCTGCCTCCGGAACGCCCGAAGGTGCCACGTTGGAACAGGAAGTTGCAGCCGGCGGGCCGTTCGCCAAACTCGTCAACGAAACCACTGCTGACGTCGCCGCGATTTTCACGGGACACACGCACAAGGAATATGCCTGGGACGCTCCGATCCTGAACGCCAGCGGTCAGCCCACCGGCAAGACCCGCCCGATCGTGCAGACCGGCAACTACGGTGAAAACGTGGGAACCGTGACCCTCACAGTGGACACAGCAAGCAAAACAGTGACCGCTTACAAGGCCGCAGTCGTGGACCGGACAACCGATACCGCGGACAGCCTCGTTGCTGCCTACCCGCGGGTGGCCGCTGTGAAGACCATCGTGGACAAGGCCCTCGCGGAGGCTGCCGTCATTGGCAACCAGCCCGTAGGCTCAGTAACCGCTGATATCACCACCGCCTTCACCCCGGATCCGGCGGGCGGCGCCCCCAAGCGGGACGATCGCGCGAGTGAGTCCACGCTGGGCAACCTGGTGGCGGATTCCCTGGTGGACACGCTCAAGGCGCCTGAACTCGGTGCAGCGGAGATCGGCGTCGTAAACCCCGGCGGCCTGCGTAATGAGCTGTACTACGCGCCCGATGGCACCATCACCTACGCCGAAGCCAATGCCGTCCTGCCGTTCGTGAACAACCTTTGGACCACGTCCCTAACCGGCGCGCAGTTCAAGACGCTCCTGGAGCAGCAGTGGCAGACCAACGCCGACGGCACCATCCCCAGCCGCCCCTACCAGCAACTGGGTGTTTCCAAGAACGTCAACTACACCTACGACGCCGCTCGCCCCGCCGGGGACCGTATCACCGGCATCTGGGTGAACGGAGCCGTGATTGATCCTGCCAAGCAGTACAGGATCGGGACCTTCAGCTTCCTGGCTACCGGAGGTGACAACTTCCGGATTTTCAAGGAAGGCAGCAACACCAAGGACACTGGCCTGGTGGACCGCGATGCGTGGATCAAGTACCTGCAGGCACACAAGCCCGTGTCCCCGGACTTCGCACGCCGCTCTGTTGCGGTGGCCAACTCCACGGCGCCTGAGGTGAAGGCCGGAGACTCCATGGCTCTGGCGGTCTCCAAGCTGAACCTCACCTCCATCGGCAGCCCGGCCAACGCAACGCTGAACGCTGTGTTCGTAGATTCCAAGGGTGCAGCGATAGCGCTCGGCTCGGTCCCCGTGACCGCGGGAAGCGCCACTGTGGACCTCAAGGTTCCCGCAGCGGCAGCTGCAGGCACCGGAACCTTGGTGCTCTCCGCCGTCGAAAGCGGAACCGTAGTGAAGGCGCTGGTACAGGTGGCAGGGAGCGGCCCGAATCCGCCGCAGTGCACCGCGCCTACCAAGCCGTCAAAGTGGTACGACATTGCGGGATGGCTCAGGTACGCGTTTGCATGGCTGGAGTATCAACGGTGCCTGAGGGGCTGATCCGCTCCTTAGCGTGACCATGAAAAGCAGGGCCTCTCACCGCGTTGTTGGTGAGAGGCCCTGCTGCTGTTTGAACGTTGTGGCGCCCCGGGTCGTTAGCGGCCCAGAATGCTCCGGGCAATCTCGTCCGCATCGCGAAGGGTCCGTTGTCCGCTCGCGTAGGCCGGGCCGGTGCGCGGCCTCGCTTCCGCGGCAATGGCCGTACCCCACTGTGAAGCTGACAGTTGGAGGCCCAGGACATACAAGTCCTCCGTGACGGATCCGTTGGCTGCCAAGGGCCTGTAGGGGTGCGGTTCCACATCAAGCCCGGTGGTCTGCATGGGCGTTCCCTCAACACTCATCATGATCTTGGTGCGCACCAAACCATCTGCCATAAGCTGCTCCAGCAGCGGCGAGAGGTTGATGCCCACCCTGTTGGCCGGCGACATCGCCTCCACAAGTGTCCGCGCTTCCACCGGGGAGTCATGAACCCAAGGAGACACCGCCCGGAACACCCTGGCCCCGCGGTCCACACTGAACTTCGGGTCCGGGCCCACAAAACTTACGACGCCGGCACGCGCCAAAGCGGCCAACTGCTCCGAACGCAGCGCAGGCGCTCCGCTGGCCAGACCTTCAACGAATGACTCGAACCAGCCCCGCAAACCCGCCAGCCAGGATTCATCGGTGATCCCGCCATCCGCCACCACGGATTTGAGGATGGCCCGGCCGGTGTGAAGAGCCCCGATGGCCATCTTGACGGGGTCCGCCTCGCCCAGCGCCGAGCGGCGGGCATCATCATCAAGGTAGGCCGTGATAGCGGCGTCCAGCTCGCTCCGGGAGGCGAAAGTCCGGCCCGCGAGCGGCGCTGCGAGCCCTCTCAAATTCAGCCGGCGGGACGCGGCAACGTGTTTTTCAACGAGGTTCCCCACCTCAATTTCCCAGTTCGCAGTGGTGTGCGCATGCGGTTGGAGCGCATCCTCAAGATCGGCGAGGAACTGCGCGGGATCCTTGATCGCGGCGGGCTGGGACCGGGCAAGCGTTGAGTAGTAGGCCCACAGCGCATCGCGGTGAAGCAACGGCCAGAGGTCATGATCAAACCCGGGCTGGATGCCAGCCGCACGGAACCGGTCCACGGCGTCTTCTGTCAGGTAGCGCATGGTGATGCTGCTGGGGTAGTAGCCCGCCAAGCCCGCCTTGGCCCGGTACGGGGTGCCCCTGCGGGATGCAGCAATGATCCTTGGCTCCCGGCCCGAGGGCCGGTATTCGAGCACACCGGCGCCGGGTGAGCTGGCCTCAACGAACTTGCCGCCACGACCCTCCGTCAATTGACCCATGACGTCAAAGAAGTTCAAGCCCATGCCCCGGACCAGCACAGGTTCATTGTCCGGCACAGCCTGCCAATCAACGTCAGCCGGTGGAGCAGGCGGGAAGTACAGCAGGCCCTGCTCGTCCGCGGCACTCTTGAAAGAGCGCTGCTCAGGACTTAGCCGGGACTCGATGTGGCCCAGCGCGAGGACCACGGAACCGACGGTGAGCGTGCCGCCGTTGGCGAGTTCGACGTCGAATCCGTCCTCAACCGGGCGCGCCGCAAGGGCAAGTGTCTGATGGAAGGTGACCTCGACGCCGTCGGGCAGCCGTTCCAGCAAGCCCGCCAACGTTTGGCGAAGGTACCGTCCGTACAGTGCCCGGCTGGGGAAGTCGTGCGATTCGAGAGTGGCCAGCTCCGCCTTCTCGGCGTCGTTCAGTCCCACGCCATCACGACGACGGGCCTCCCGCCACTGATCAAACGAACCACCCGCGAGCGGCGGTGCGAGCTCAGAGTCCTCGGGGATGAGCGTGGGATAGAAAGACTGCGTGTTCATCAGGTACAGCCGGGACTGCTCCGGCTGCCACACGTGACCCGAACCGGCCGGGTAAGGGTCCACAACTTCGATACGAAGGGTGGCCCCTGGCTGTGTGTCCGCAGCCCAATTCGCGAGCAACCTCTCAAGGACACTGGTGCCCCGAGGGCCGGCCCCAATCAGGGCAACACGTTTGGTCTGCGATTTAGCCACGCTCAAGCCTAACTTCTGCGTGACTTGCTTACCGTCGAAGAGTGTTGCTTGGATGGGGCGATGACCACCACAGAAGCTGATCAATCGCCACTTCCCAACAACGAGACCGCGCAGGCCCGCAGCCCGCGGCATGCAGCGGACGTTGCACCTGAGCCAACGGACGAAAACGTCTGGCTTGAGGACATCCACGGCGAAGAGCAACTGGCGTGGGTCCGCGAGCAGAATGCCCGCACCGAGGAATTGCTGGAGGACGCCGAATACGAGGCCGTTGAGGCCGGCATCCTGGAGGTCCTCGACTCCACCGATCGCATCGCAATGGTCTCCAAACGCGGCGATTTCCCCACAACTTCTGGAAAGACCAGGAACACCCCAAGGGCCTCTGGCGCCGCACCACCTGGGAAAGCTACCTCACCGAGGAACCCGAGTGGGACGTTCTGCTGGACGTCGACGCCCTCGCCGCCGCTGAAGGCGTCGAGTGGGTGTTCCATGGGGCCGGTTTCCTCCGTCCGGACGACGGCTCCGAGTACCGCCTGGCCATGGTTTCGCTCTCCCCCGACGGCGGCGACGCGGACCGCCACCGCGAGTTCGACGTCGAATCCCGCACCTTCATGGAGGGTGGCTTTGACCTGCCCACAGCCAAAGGCAACGTCAGCTGGCTGGACGCCGACACTTTGCTGGTCTCCAGCACAGCCGAAGGCCTGCCCGCCACATCGTCGTCCTATGCGCGTACCGGTGTTAAGCTCCGCCGCGGCCAGTCCCTGGCCGACGCTGAGCGCCTCTTCGAAATCCCCGAGGACCACATGCTGGCCATGGTGGCCCACGACTCCACCCCGGGTTACGAGCGGACTTTCGCCGTGGACTACATCGACTTCTACAACCGCACCACATCCCTGCGGCGCGACGACACGTGGGTGGCAATCGACGTTCCCACCGACGTGAACATCAGCGCCCACCGGGACTGGCTGCTGTTCCGCCCGCAAAAAGACTGGGAGGTTGCCGGCGTTGTCTACCCTGCCGGTTCCTTGCTGGCCGCCGACTTCGACTCCTATCTGGCAGGGACCCGTTCTCTGCTGGTCCTGTTCACGCCGGATGCCCACACGTCTCTGCAGTCCTGGAGCTGGACCAAGGACTACCTCCTACTGAACCTCCTGCGCGATGTCTCCTCCGAGATCCGCGTGCTTGACCCGTCTGTTGTTGACTCCGATGGGGTGTGGGCATCCACTGTCCTGGACGCCTGCCCTCCCCTGCACGACGTCAATGCCTACGCCGTGGACGACGAAGACACCGGCGCTGAAGGCAACGACTTCTGGCTGGTGGCCACGGGCTTCACCACGCCGACGACGTTGACTCGAGGAACTCTTGTTGCAGCCTCTTCCGGGGGCTCCGGGGTGGGTAGCCGCCACGCCGAAGTGAAGCGGTCGCCGTCGTTCTTTACCGAAGCCGACTACGAAGTCCAGCAACACTTCGCGGAGTCTGCGGACGGCACCCGCGTGCCGTACTTCCAGGTTGCTTCGAAAGATCTGGTGTTGGACGGCCAGAACCCCACGCAGCTCTCCGGCTATGGAGGCTTCGAAGTTTCCCGGACCCCCGCGTACAGCGGAACGGTAGGCCGGGCATGGCTTGAGCGCCGGACCTCGGGCGCAGCGTCCGACGACGGAGCTGCCGCCCACTCGCGTGGCGGCGTTTACGTGGTTGCCAACATCCGCGGAGGCGGCGAATACGGTCCCTCCTGGCACCGCGCGGCCCTTAAGGAAAACCGACACCGTGCCTACGAGGACTTCGCCGCCGTAGCGAAGGACCTCATCTCTCGTGGCGTTACCAGCCGGCGCCGGCTCGGTTGCGTCGGTGGTTCCAACGGCGGGCTCCTGGTGGGAAACATGCTGACCCAGTACCCCGAATTGTTCGGCGCCGTGTCCTGCGGAGTGCCGCTCCTGGACATGCGCCGCTACACCAAGCTCTCCGCCGGTTACTCCTGGATTGCCGAATATGGCGACCCGGATGTCCCGGCGCAATGGGAGTTCATCCGCACCTTCTCGCCGTACCACTTGCTTCACGACGGCGTGGAATACCCGGAAACCTTCATCTGGACTGCCACCTCGGATGACCGGGTGGGTCCTGTCCAAGCCCGCAAAATGGCAGCGCGCATGCAGGCCATGGGCATCCCGAACGTCTGGTTCCATGAAGCCCTGGAAGGCGGCCACGCGGGAGCCTCCGACAACAGGCAGGCGGCAGCGCTTCAGGCCCGGAGCAACCACTTCCTGTGGCGTTCGCTGGCTGGGAGCCACTGACACCCAGGGCCCCCTGCGCCGGCCCTCGGCCCCGGCCCCCGCTTCGATGGTTCCCTGCTGAGAGTGCCGCGCGCACGGCATGTCTGGCAGGGAACCATCGAAATGG
>NZ_SDXQ01000030.1:0-42668 GCF_006964045.1 Arthrobacter sp. TS-15
GACCCACTCCAGCCGCTGCCAGCCAGCTCAATCTTCGCGGTGCCGTCGACCTATCGTCGCTGCGCCGCCCGGCCGCCCCGCCGGCGTCTTCCCCCTCCGCTTCGGCGGGCGGCGGATCGCCCGCGGCCGGCGCGCCCCAAGGGGGCGAAAACGGCAAAGCACCACTCCGAGTGGATGCCACCGAAACAAATTTCCAGGATCTGGTGCAATTGTCTGCGCAGATCCCCGTGCTTTTCCTTCTTTGGTCGCGCTACGCACCGGAGTCACCCGCGGTTCTCGAAGCAGCCGAACGCGTTGTGGAAACCTATGGTGGCCGGCTGGTGCTGGCCGCTGCCGATGTTGATACTTTCCCCCAGCTGGCGCAGGCCTTCCAGGTTCAGGCCGTTCCCGCAGCAGTTGCTGTGGTCAAAGGACAGCCTGTACCGCTTTTCCAGGGACCTGCCGATGATGAACAGATCCGAAACCTGGTGGAGGAACTTCTTAAGGTTGCTGCAGCCAACGGTGTCACCGGCAGCATAGGTGAGGCCGGTGAGTCAGGTGAGGACCCGGAGCCCGCACCGCTCCCGCCGCTGCACCAGGCAGCCATTGATGCGATCGAGGCCGGCGACTATGCGGGGGCCATAGCGGCCTACAAGCAGGCGCTTCTCGAACAACCCGCAGACACCGACGCCAAAGCGGGTCTGGTGCAGGTGGAGCTGATGGCAAGGCTGGAAAAGCTCTCCGCGCCTGAGGCTGAAAGCCTCCGCCACCTCGCCGCAACAGAACCCGACAACATTCAGGCTCAGTTGACGGTTGCTGACCTCGACATTTCCGGCGGCCACATCGATGACGCCTTCAATCGCATCATCAGCTTTATCGGCAGGAATTTCGGTCCGGAGCGCGAGACGGCCCGGGTACGCCTCCTGGAGCTATTCGAGGTGGTAGGGACACAGGACGAGCGCGTGGCTAAGGCCCGCCAAGGACTCGCGAGGGTCCTCTTCTAGTGCCGTCCGCGCTGTTCACGCCGCTGCAGCTGCGTGCACTCACCGTTGCACACCGCGGCTGGGTATCGCCCATGTGTCAGTACAGTTGCCACCCGGAGACCGGAGAAGGTGTCCCGCACGACTGGCACTTGATGCACCTGGGTTCTTTTGCAGCCGGTGGTGCCGCATTAATCCTTACCGAGGCAGCTGCAGTGAACGCGGCGGGCAGGATCAGCCCGCTGGACGCCGGTTTGTATTCCGATAACCAGGCCGCGGGGTGGGAACGGATTGTGGACTTTGTCCACCGGCATGGCGCCGTCGATGCCAAGATCGGTGTCCAGCTGGCCCATGCCGGGCGCAAGGCGTCCACCTACTGGCCGTTTTCCGAACGCTCCGGCTCTGTTCCGGAAAGCGACGGCGGTTGGCTCACGGTAGGGCCCGGCAGCGCTCCTTTTGACGGCTATGCTTCGCCCAGAGTGATGAGCGAAGAGGATATCCAAGCCGTGGTGACCGACTACGCCGCTGCTGCCAAGCGCGCGGTGGCCGTGGGTTTTGACACCGTGGAGATCCATGGTGCCCACGGGTACCTCCTTCACCAGTTCCAAAGCCCGCTCATCAACACCCGGACAGACGCTTGGGGCGGCAGCGAGGAACGGCGCAACCGGCTGATCCTCGCGGTGGTGGACGCGGTCAGGGAAGTCATCCCGGATTCGATGCCGCTGCTGCTCCGTATCTCGGCGTCGGACTGGGCCGAGGGCGGGGTTGATGTGGAGGCCTCAGTGCGTTTGGCTCGCGCCGCTGCTGAACGTGGCGTTGACTTGGTGGACGTCTCCAGTGGCGGCGCGGTTGCGCATCAACAGATCAGGGCCGTGCCAGGTTACCAGGCAGGGTTCGCCCAGCAGTTAAAGAACGACGCCGGGGTCCTCACCGGTGCGGTTGGTTTGTTGACGAGTCCTACGCAGGCGGAGGACATTGTGGCCAACGGGAGGGCTGATGCGGTGTTCATGGCCCGTGCCGCGTTGCGTGATCCGCACTGGTGGCTGAGGGCCGCCTACGAATTAGGCCATGACATTGCGTGGGTCCCGCAGTACCAGCGGGCCGTTCCCCGCCACGGCTTCTAGGACCTCCTCCAGGTTTCCGCCTGCAAGGTTAGGCTGGGTTCATGACGGAACCACGCCATGAACCCATGCCCACATTCGAGCCGCCACGAGCTGCCGCGCCGCCACAAGCTGCCGAGCCGCCACAAGCTGCCGAGCCACCGCAGGTGGCCGCTCACCCGATGCCCTCGGAGGACTCGCCCGGGAGCGAGCCACTGGCTGCGCTGTCCATTCGGGGCCTGGCCAAACGATTCGGCGAGAAAATCGCCGTCGACGGCGTGAGCCTGGAAGTCCCTGCCGGATCCTTCTACGGGATGGTCGGGCCTAACGGTGCAGGAAAGACCACCACGTTGTCCATGGCCACCGGACTGCTGCGGCCGGACTTTGGCACAGCCTTGATCCACGGGGTTGACGTCTGGTCGCGGCCGCTGGAGGCCAAGAAGCTCATGGGCGTCCTGCCTGATGGCGTGCGCCTGTTTGATCGGCTGACCGGCGAACAGCTGGTGACGTACTCGGGTCTGCTCCGCGGTATGGACCGTGAAGTGGTGGGCTCCCGGGTGCCTGAATTGCTGGCTGCCCTGGATCTCCAAGCGGACGCCGGCAAATTGGTTGTGGACTACTCGGCAGGTATGACCAAGAAAATTGCCTTGGCCTCAGCGCTGATCCATGCTCCGCGTCTGCTTGTCCTTGACGAGCCCTTTGAGTCGGTGGATCCTGTGTCGGCCGCCAATATCAGGGGCATCCTTGAGGGGTATGTTGCTTCCGGCGGTACGGTCATCGTTTCGAGCCACGTCATGGATCTTGTGCAGCGCATGTGCAGCCACGTAGCAGTTGTGGCTGGTGGGCGTGTTTTGGCCGCGGGCTCCGTGGACGAGGTCCGCGATGGTTCCACGTTGGAGGAACGCTTCGTCCAGTTGGTGGGCGGCGGGCACCGGACGGAGGGCTTGGAATGGTTGCGCACCTTCTAAACCTCAAGTGGCGCCTGCTCCTGAACGGGTTCAAACGCAGCCCGTGGCAGCTGGTAGGCATGGCGTTGGGGCTCGTTTATGCATTGGGATTGCTGGTCCTCCTGGTTGGAGGCCTCATAGCGCTGCGGTGGGCTGATCCGGAGATCGCCCACACTGTAGTGGTATTGGGTGGAGCGGCCGCTGTCCTGGGTTGGGCCATCATTCCGCTTGTTGCTTCGGCCGCGGACATGACCTTGGACCCTGCCCGGTTCACCACCTTTGCCATACCGCCTAGACAACTCTTGACCGGCCTTGCCCTCGCGGGCTTCATCGGTATTCCCGGTCTGGCCACTTTGCTGGCTGCGCTCGGGACGGTAGGGACCTGGTGGCGTAGTTTTCCAGCGGTGGCAGGTGCCTTGTTGGGTGCGGTTCTGGGTGCCATAACGTGCATCGTCCTGTCCAAAGTAGTCACGACGGCGACTGCCGGCCTTGCGGCGTCGCGGCGTTTCAAAGATGCCAGCAGCATTATTGTGTTCATTCCGCTGGTGTTGCTAGGCCCCATCATGATGGGAATTATTGACGGCGTTCGCGGAAGTGCTGATTACCTCCCCGTGTTGGCCAGGGCTGTTTCCTGGACGCCGCTGGGTGCAGCGTGGTCTCTGGGCGGAGACCTCGAATCAGGCAATGTGGCCGCCGCGGGGCTCAAGTTGCTCATTGCGGCAGCAACCATCGTCGCCCTGCTCCTGTGCTGGCATGTTCTGCTGCAGCGGGCGTTGGTGACGCCTCCGTACTCCGGAGGGTCAGCAAAGAAGGGTGGAAAACTTGGACTGTTCGGTCTTCTTCCCGGAACACCGGCAGGTGCAGTTGCTGCCCGGGCTCTGGTCTATTGGATGAAGGATCCGCGGTACGCGGCATCCCTGGTTATTGTTCCCCTGTTTCCTGTCATCTTTTTCTTCAGCGGCTCACAGAGCGGCAGTTACGGCATGCTCATGATCCTGGGGCCGCTGACGGCCTTTGTGATGGCCTGGTCGATTTGCGCTGATGTCTCGTACGACAACACAGCTTTTGCGCTTCACCTCGCAGCAGGTGTCCGTGGCATCGATGACCGCCTGGGCCGGGCGTTGGCTTGCCTGGCACTCTCCCTTCCGGTGGTGCTGGTGTTCACCGTAGGGCCGCTTTTTGTCACCGGTGACTGGCAATGGCTGCCCAATCTCTTGGGCTTGTCGTTGGGCACGCTCTTGACCGGGCTGGGGCTTTCATCCGTGATTTCAGCGCGTTACAACATCGCCGTGCCCTTGCCGGGGGACAGCCCGTTCAAGAAACCCCCGGGAAATGTCGCCCAGACCCTCGCAGTTCAGGCAGTTGGTATGGGTCTTTTGGCTCTTCTACTGGTTCCGGAGCTTGCGCTGGTGGCTGTTCAGGCGTTCAGTGGAGGTTCGGAAGCTGGATGGATCAACTTGGCAGTAGGTCCGGTACTGGGCGTTATCCTGTTCGTGGTGGGCGTCCGCCTTGGTGGAAAGTGGTTGGACGCCAGGGGGCCGGAGATGTTCGCCCAGCTCAGCGCAAACCGATAACCACGTAACAACCGTGCCCGTAGGTGGGACATGGGATAACGTCTTTGTCAGATAGCTCGACGACCACAACTAGAAAGGCCGTGACGATGGAAGTTGTCATTCTCCCTGGCACTAAACAGATCGGTGCACTTGCAGCCGATGCCATCGAAGCGCTGGTCCGCCGTAAGCCCAATGCTGTACTGGGCTTGGCAACGGGTTCGTCCCCTCTGCCCATTTACGACGAGTTGGCCAGCCGCTATGAGGCCGGGGGATTGGACTTCAGCCAGGCGCATGGTTTTGCGCTGGACGAATACGTGGGGCTTGAAGCGGGACATCCCGAGTCCTACCGCGAGGTAATCCGGCGCGAGTTCACCAACCGCGTGAATATCAAGCCGGAAAACGTCCATGGACCCGACGGCGCAGCCGGGGACCTTGAGGCAGCATGCCAGGCCTATGAGGATGCCATCAAAGCCGTGGGTGGAGTGGATCTCCAGATCCTGGGTGTGGGGACAGACGGGCACATTGGCTTCAACGAGCCCGGGTCCTCCCTGGCATCCCGAACGCGCATCAAGACGCTGATCGAGCAGACCCGGAAGGACAACGCCCGCTTCTTCGACAGCATCGACGACGTTCCCCACCACGTAGTCACCCAGGGACTGGGAACCATCATGGACGCCCGGCATGTGGTGTTGGTCGCAACAGGGGCGCAGAAAGCCCAGGCTGTGCGTGATTTCGTGGAGGGACCAGTAGCTGCAATTTGTGCAGCATCAATCCTTCAGATGCACCCGCACGCCACGATTTTGGTGGATGAGGCAGCCGCGTCATCGCTGAAACTGGCTGATTATTATCGGCACACTTACGACAACAAGCCGGAGTGGCAGGGACTGTAGACGGTAAGATGTTTGGCATGACTACGCTTCCTCCGGATCCATTCGAAAACGACCCCATGCGAGAGCTTTCCGGAGCCGGAACGTCCACTGCCACCATTGAGCGCGAGGAAACGCGCCAGGAAGTGGAACCCGGCGACCGCGAGCGGTTTTCGCACTACGTCCGCAAGGAAAAGATCATGGAGTCGGCCCTGAGCGGTGAGCCAGTCATTGCCCTCTGCGGCAAAGTCTGGACACCGGGGCGCGATCCCAAAAAGTTCCCGGTCTGCCCGGAGTGCAAGGAGATTTACGACGGCCTCCGCCCCGGCAACGACGGTGGAAACAACGGCGGCCCGGGCAACTCCAAGTAGTGGGTGGGAAGAGAACACCGGCCCTATCTGATCATCTCCTGCCCGTCAGCTTTGGCGTGCCCGGAAATCCGGAAATGATCATCGCTGCCATCAGCCCGGGGGAGCCAGCATGACAGAAACACTATTTGGTGGACCGTCCCTGCCTCCGGCGTACCCGGAACGTGCTGCGTGGGGTACAGCGCCCAAGCTCCGTGCGTGGCAGCAGGAGGCACTTGACCTCTACATGAACCGCAATCCCAAGGACTTCCTCGCCGTGGCAACCCCCGGCGCCGGTAAGACCACCTTTGCCCTTCGCATCGCCACCACGCTGCTGGATAGTGGAGTGGTCAACAGGATCACCATCGTGGCACCTACGGACCACTTGAAACGTCAGTGGGCGGATGCCGCAGCCAAAGTGGGAATCGCCATTGATCCAAACTTCAAGAATTCCGATGGCCAGCATGGTCGTGGCTTCGTGGGCGTTGCCGTCACGTACGCACAGGTAGCCAGCAAGCCCATGCTGCATCGGGCGAAAACTGAAGCGGCACGCACTTTGGTGATCCTGGACGAAATCCACCACGGCGGCGAAGCTTTATCGTGGGGCGATGGCCTGCGCGAGGCCTTTGATCCGGCCGCCAGGCGCCTGTCACTGACAGGTACTCCGTTCCGCTCGGATACCTCGCCGATTCCCTTTGTTGACTACGCTGAGGACCGGGACGGCATCCGGCGTTCCAAAGCCGATTACACGTACGGCTATGGCAATGCGCTGCGGGACCACGTAGTGCGCCCCGTACTTTTCATGGCGTATTCGGGCCAGATGCGGTGGCGTACCAGTGCAGGTGACGAGATGGCTGCCTCGCTGGGTGAAGCTGCTGTCACCAAGGACATCACCTCCCAGGCCTGGCGCACGGCGTTGAACCCCACCGGCGAGTGGATTCCTGCCGTCCTGGCTGCGGCGGATAAGCGCCTCAGCGAGGTCCGGAGGACGGTGCCGGACGCCGGTGGCCTGGTCATTGCCACAGACCACGAGGACGCCCGGGCCTACGCGGGCCAGCTCAGGAAGATCACGGGCCAGTCGCCCACGGTGATCCTTTCGGACGACTCCAAGGCTTCGAGCAAGATCGAGGAATTCTCCGCGGGTGAACAGCGCTGGATGGTTGCTGTCCGCATGGTGTCCGAAGGCGTTGACGTGCCGCGGCTGTCGGTGGGCGTCTATGCCACCTCCACCTCCACACCTTTGTTCTTCGCTCAGGCCGTGGGGCGTTTTGTGCGGGCCCGCAAGAGGGGCGAGACGGCGTCGGTCTTTCTGCCCTCCGTGCCGCCGCTGATGATTCTCGCCAACACCATGGAGGCAGAGCGGGACCACGCGTTGGACCGCCCGGAGAAGGACGAGGACGGCCTCTTCAATCCCGAAGAGAACCTCATGGCAGAGGCCAATCGGGAAGACAAAGCGTCGGACGAGCTCACCAAAGGCAAGTTCGAGGCTCTGGATTCCCAAGCGTCATTTGACCGCGTCCTTTTTGACGGTGGTGAGTTTGGCACGGGAGCGGACATCGGTTCCGATGATGAATTGGACTTCCTTGGCATTCCCGGGCTCCTGGACGCAGAGCAAGTGGGCACACTGCTGCGCCAACGCCAGCACGATCAGCAGTCCCGCAAGAAACGCCAGTCACCGCTGGCGGCTGCGGCCGCGCCGGCTGTGCCTGACCACCGGATGCTCATGGACCTGCGCAACGAGCTGGCCAAAAACGTGGCTGCCTGGGCTGCCCGTACCGGCACGCCCCATGGTGTGGTTCACACCAAACTGCGTGAAGTGTGTGGTGGCCCGGCTGTCGCCCAAGCGAACGAGGAGCAGCTGCAGGCCCGCCTGCGCAAGCTTCAGGACTGGTTCATCGGCAGGAAGTAGCTGGAACCACTAGCAGCTGAAACAGGGAAGGGCGCCGCGGTTGCGGCGCCCTTCCCTGTTTCCAGGAATTCACGAATCAGTCGCGTTCGACTTCCACTCCGGCGGCTTCCATTTCGTCATAGGCATCGCTGAGGTCATCGGCGATTCCTGCCGTGAGCCCGGCAATCACCGTGGTGGTGTATCCGGCCTGGACCGCATCCAGCGCCGTAGCCTTCACGCAGTAGTCCGTGGCAAGTCCTACCACCACCACTTCCTCGACGTCGTGGCTTTGGAGCCAATCGTCGAGTCCGATCGCGTCTTCGTCGAGGACCTCCACGGTGGCTGCTCCGGCTTTGAGGTCGCCGGTGGGGACGTCGTCTTCGGGAGCCAGGACGCCCTCGAAGCCGGAGTAGGCCGCGGTGAATTGACCTTTCCGGAAGTAGGCATGGATGTACTCGGGATCCAGGTCTTCGTGTAGCTCGGCACCTTTACTCCTGGCCCTGCAATGCGGAGGCCAGGAATCCACCATGTCCGGGTTATCTGAGAAGTGGTCGCCGGGCTCGACGTGCCAATCCTGAGTGGCCACGATGTGATCGAAATGCTGTTGGTTGGCGTCCATGTATTCGGTGATGGCACTTGCAACGGCGGCGCCACCTTCAACAGCTAGCGTTCCGCCCTCGCAGAAGTCATTTTGAACATCGACGATAATCAGGGCCCTGGACATCAGTTCTCCTCGTAGATGGTGGGAATGGCAGCTTCGCCTCGCTGGAGTCGGTTCACGACGGCGGGCAGCTCGGCCATGGTGGCAGCGTGCCGTTCCCGGGCGCGGATGACACCTTCGGGTCCGGTCCACCCGGGCAACACCTCACCGTTCTTGACGAACTGGTGAAGCAGTTCGCGGTCGTTGCCGTCATCTTCGGGGCGGTGGCCGATCCCCACGACTTCCTGGGTGGCCCGCCCGCGCTCGTTGAGCTTCCGCAGGGCGTATTTGCGACCTCCGACGCTTGCCTTGTTCTTGGCGGCCTTGGCTACCGAGATGAACTCGCCGGCATCGTTGGTGCGGCTGACGAGTTTGTAGACCATGCTGGCCGTCGGAGCACCGGATCCGGTGACCAACGACGTTCCAACACCGTAGGAGTCCACCGGGGCGGACTGCAGGGCGGCGATGGCGAATTCGTCGAGGTCGGAGGTGACCACAATGCGGGTGTTGACGTTGCCGAGGTCATCAAGAAGTTGCCGGACCCACTGTGCTTGCGCAATGAGGTCGCCGGAGTCCAGGCGGACGGCGCCGAGTTTATCGCCGGCCAGCTCGACGGCGGTACGCACCGCGGTCTCGACGTCGTAAGTGTCTACCAAGAGGGATGTACCGGGGCCGAACGCTGCGATCTGTGCCTCGAATGCTTCACGCTCGGTGTCATGAAGGAGCGTAAAGGAGTGCGCTGCCGTGCCGACGGTCCTGATACCGTACCGCCGTCCGGCTTCGAGGTTGGACGTGCTGGCGAAGCCGGCAATCACGGCGGCGCGGGCTGCCGCCGTCGCCGATTCCTCCTGGGTGCGCCGGGAACCCATCTCGATGCAAGGGCGTGTGCCGGCTGCCGAGGTCATCCTCGAGGCCGCCGAAGCAATGGCGCTGTCGTGATTGAGGACCGACAGGATGAAGGTTTCCAGGATGCAGGCTTCGGCGAACGTGGATTCGACAATGAGGATGGGGGAGTTGGGGAAGTAGGCGTCACCTTCGGCGTAGCCCCAGATGTCGCCGCTGAACTTGTAGTCGGCCAGGTAGTCCAGGGTCTCCTGGTTGACCACTTTGTTTTGCTCAAGGAATGCGAGCTCGGCGTCGCCGAACCGGAAGTCCGCTATGCCCTCCAAAAGGCGTCCCGTGCCGCCTACCACGCCATACCGGCGGCCATCCGGCAGTCGCCGGGCGAATGCTTCGAACACCGAGCGGCGGTGCGCGGCGCCCGAGTGCAGGGCTGCCTGAAGCATGGTCAGTTCGTAGTGGTCTGTGTACAAGGAAGTTGCGGGGTGGTCCCACGACGAGGCTCTACTCACGAATTCACTCTAGTGCGAGCCGCCCTAGAATGGACAGATGAGCCCTAGCGTTGCGTACGGCACGGACATCGATGAGCGGACGAAAGCTGCAGAGCAGTCCTCCACCGATGTCCTGACAGCCCCTGATATCCCGTGGAACCTTGTGATCTGGAATGATCCCGTGAATCTGATGAGCTACGTGAGCTTTGTGTTCCAGAGTTACTTCGGCTACTCCGAATCCAAAGCCCACAAGCTCATGATGGAGGTCCATAAGAAGGGCCGGTCCATTGTTGCCCATGGCAGCAAGGAACAAGTGGAGCAGCATGCCGTAGCCATGCACGGCTTTGGCTTGTGGGCCACGGTTGAAAAGGCCGCGAGCGGCAACGAGACACCCGGGAAGGGCGGCCGCCAGCGTGGCTAAGGCATTCAAGTACGGACTCAAGGGCATCAGCGGATACCTGGAGCCCGCGGAGCGTGACCTCCTGCGGGGATTGCTGGACGACGTCATTTCCATGCTGGAGTCGGACGCCCGGGAGAACGAGGATCCGCTGGCTGCGCTGATCGGCCTGGATATGGACGTCCAGCAGCCCAGCGACCGCGCCCTGCTGCGTCTCTTGCCGAACGTCATGAAGGACGACGACGACGGCTCGCTGGAATTCCGCCAACTCACCGAACGCTCTGTCCGGGAAAACAAAATCGGTGCCCTGAGGGCTGCGGCTTTGGGCCTGGACAAGAACGAGCTCGTTTTGACCCCCGAGGACGCGACCCGCTGGTCCATGGCGCTGAACGATGTCCGGCTCGTGCTGGCCGAACGCCTGGATATTCGCGATGAAGCCGATGCCGAGCACATCCACAGCATGCAGGACTGGAGCCAGGCAGAGGACGTGGAGAGCTACCTGGCCCTCGTCTACAACTTCACCACCTGGCTTCAGGAGTCTTTGGTGCAGGCGATGATGGCCGCACGACAGGCGAAATCCTGATCCGGGTGGCGGGATGCTCCTCACACCGTGTGACACATCAGACACGAGGCGGAGAGCACAGGTAATGGCCGCACACCACGGGAAGCCTTATTCTCGAATAATTATGACTTCAGATTCGGGCTCACCCTTCGGCGCGTTGGGCAGTAATGCCCCCATTGGCAATGGGGAACTCCTAGGGACACGTCCGATCGGCATCTTTGATTCAGGCGTGGGTGGGCTGACTGTTGCACGGTCCATCATTGACCAGCTCCCCAACGAATCAATCCTTTACGTGGGCGATACCGCTAACGGCCCCTACGGTCCGCTGCCTATTGCCGAAGTTCGCGCGAACGCGCTGGGCGTCATGGACGAGCTCGTGGATTCGGGCGTTAAGTTGCTGACCATTGCGTGCAACTCGGCCTCCGCCGCGGTGCTCCGCGATGCCAGGGAACGCTATACCGCCCGTTATGGCATCCCGGTGATCGAAGTGATCCAGCCGGCAGTCCGGCGCGCTGTCTCGGCCACCCGTTCCGGCAAGATTGGTGTTATTGGAACCTCGGCCACCGTGGGTTCGAGAGCCTATGAGGACACTTTTGCTGCCGCCCCGGACCTTAGCATCACGTCCGTGGCCTGCCCGGCATTCGTGGAGTTCGTGGAAGCCGGAATCACCACGGGCCCCGAGCTCCTGGCTGCTGCCAATGAGTACCTCGAGCCCCTCAGAGTCGCCGGAGTGGACACTGTTGTCCTTGGCTGCACCCACTACCCGCTGCTGACTGGTGTCATTTCATTCGTCATGGGGGAGGACGTCACGCTGGTTTCCAGTGCCGAGGAGACGGCCAAAGACGTCTACCGCGCGTTGGCCAACCACGGCATTCAGCGGACAGAGACGCGGGCACCGAGCCACGAATTCATAGCTACCGGTGATGCTACCCAATTCGAGACTCTGGCCCGCCGCTTCCTGGGGCCGGAAGTCCTCTCCGTAAAGCATGTGGACCACGTCGCGGCCCAGTACCCCACAGGCAGCCTGGCTCGAATAACTCCCGAGATGCTCGAAGCAGCACGGTCCGGATCCGGGCTCTCCCGCCGCTCGTACTTCGTCCAGCCCGATGAGACGCTCAGTCGCGGCACCGGAACAACCATGGGACGTGACCTGTGAAGCTGACCATCGTGGGCTGCACGGGCTCGTTCCCCGGCCCTGGCTCGCCGGCGTCGTGCTATCTGGTGACAGCGCACGACGGTGAGCGCGAGTGGAAGATCGTGATGGACCTGGGCAGCGGAGCTTTGGGTGCCATCCAGCGCTATACGGATCTGGAAGACATCGACGCGATCTTCCTCACGCACTTGCATCCTGATCACTGCATGGACCTCTGCGGCCTTCACGTCGCGGTTCGTTGGAAGCCGGGCGGCTGGGGCAGGGATCGCCTGCCGGTGTGGGGACCTGCAGCCACCGCGGACAGGATGGCCACCGCCTATGGGCTGGATCTCGATCCCGGCATGCACGAGGAATTCGACTTTACCAACTGGACCGAGCTCAAGCCGGTGACGGTGGGTCCCTTCACTGTGACCCCTTTCGCCGTCAACCACCCCGTTGAAGAGGCCTATGCCTTGCGCGTCACCGCTACGGAACCGGGCAAGGACGGCCTTCCCGTCACCAAGGTCCTGACCTATTCGGGGGATACGGATTCCTGCCAGGGACTCGAGGACGCCGCGAGGGGCTCGGACTTGTTCCTGTGCGAGGCGGCATTCGAGGAAGGCAGGGATGACGGCATCAAGGACGTCCACCTCACGGGCAAGCGTGCAGGTGAGGCTGCCATGAATGCCGGTGCCAAGCGACTCCTCCTCACGCACATCCCTGTATGGACCTCGCAGACCAAGGTGTTGTCCGAAGCTAAACCGGTCTTCACCGGTGACGTGGCAGTGGCGGTTGCCGGAGTCCACTACACGATCTAGCCTCACACCATGTTCAGCCCTACCCGGCGTCGGGGTGGTGGCGTCAGCTTGGCTAAGCTTGAACCATGACTTCTGAAGCTACAGCCACTCCCGTCATCCGCGCCGATGGCCGGACCCCCGATCAACTGCGACCCATCAGCATCACCCGCGGCTGGTCGAAGCAGGCCGAGGGCTCGGCACTGATCGAATTCGGCAACACCCGGGTTCTGTGCACCGCTTCCCTGACTGAAGGTGTGCCCCGTTGGCTCAAGGGCGAAGGCCGCGGATGGGTCACGGCCGAGTACGCCATGCTGCCGCGCGCCACAAACACCCGTTCGGACCGTGAATCCGTCAAGGGCAAGATCGGTGGGCGCACGCATGAGATCTCGCGCCTCATTGGCCGCTCGTTGCGCTCCATCATCGACACCAAGGCACTGGGCGAAAACACGATCGTTCTGGACTGTGATGTCCTGCAGGCCGACGGTGGCACACGCACCGCCGCGATCACCGGCGCATACGTGGCGCTGGCGGAAGCTATCCGCTTTGCCCGGGAGAACAAGCTCATTGCCCGCAACGCGGAGCCCCTGGTGGACACCATTGCGGCAGTGTCCGTGGGCATCATTGACGGCGTTCCCATGCTGGATCTGCCGTATGTGGAAGACGTTCGCGCGGAGACGGACATGAATGTTGTGGTGACCGGTTCGGGGAAGTTCGTGGAAGTTCAGGGCACGGCGGAAGGCGCTCCGTTCGATCGCGACGAGCTCAACGCCCTGTTGGACCTCGCACTGCTGGGCACCACCCAGTTGTCCGCCATCCAGCGCGAGACGCTGGCCGAAGCCCCGTGAGCAGCGCACAGGCCTCTGGTGCTCCACGCCTCGTCCTGGCAACACACAACAAGGGCAAGCTGAAGGAACTCCGGGAACTGTTGCGGGGCCAGGTGCCGGGTCTCGACGTCGACACCCAAGTGGTGGACGCCGCTGCGGCAGGCGCCCCGGATGTTGCCGAAACCGGTGTCACCTTTGCTGAGAATTCCCTCCTCAAGGCCAGAGCGGTGGCGGAGGCGACCGGCCTGGTGGCCATCGCCGACGATTCGGGATTGGCCGTTGATGTCCTGGGCGGGGCTCCGGGTATTTTCTCGGCGCGATGGTCCGGCACGCATGGTGATGACATCGGCAACCTGAACTTGTTGCTGGCACAGCTCTCCGATGTTCCGGACGCTTTCCGCTCAGCTGCGTTTGTATGCGCAGCTGCATTGGCGGTGCCGGGTCCGGACGGAATTGCCCAGGAGACGGTGGAGTACGGCCAGTTGGAAGGGACGTTGTTGCGTGAACCCCGTGGCGAAGGTGGCTTCGGCTATGACCCCATACTGCAGCCGGCCGGGATGGACCGCAGCTGTGCGGAATTGAGCTCGGAGGAGAAGAACGCCATCAGCCACCGTGGACAGGCGTTCCGTGCACTGCTTCCCGCGATCGTCGCGGCGTTGTCCGGGCCCAACGCCACGTAGCTTCTTCCCCTACGCGAAAAGGCACCCCGCTGTTGCGGGGTGCCTTTTGTGTTTCAGGGTTCAGGGAGCTTAGTGCTCGCTGTGCTTGCCGCCCTCGTGTTCGTCGATGAATTCCTCCACAGGGTCCGTGCCTTCGGCAGCGGCCCGGCGCTTGGCCATGAATCCACGCCCGATCTCAATGAAGATCGGGATGACTGAGATCAGGACGATGACGATGAAGATGATGTCGATGTTGTTTCCAACCCACTCAAACTGGCCAAGCCATGCGCCGAGCAGGGTAACGCCGCCGCCCCACAGGACGGCACCGATGACGTTGAAGAGGAAGAACTTACGCTTGTCCATCTGAGCCACGCCCACGATCACCGGCACGAACGTGCGGATGATGGGCACGAAGCGCGCCAGAATCAAGGCCTTGCCGCCGTGCTTTTCGAAGAATGCGTGGGCGCTCTCCACGTTTTCCTTCTTGAAAAGCCTGGAATCCGGCTTATTAAAGATGGCAGGGCCGGCCTTGGACCCAATGAGATAGCCGGTCTGGTTGCCAATGATCGCGGCCACGATGATCATGCCGCACATGGCCCAAAGATTGAACTCGATGGCACCCGTGGAGACCAGGAGTCCCGCCGTGAACAGCATCGAGTCGCCGGGAAGGAAGAACCCCACCAGGAGGCCCGTTTCTGCGAACACAATGGCGCAGACCAGAAGGACCACCCACGGTCCCAAGGGTGAATCACGGAGGAAGACGTCGGGGTTCAACCAGTCCGGCAGGAACGAAGCCATAGGCGGCTGTACCGGGCCCGCGCCCCCGAAAGTGGATACGGCAAGGTCGCTTATCGCAGAGAAGATCACCCATCAAGCCTACTTGACGGCCGTCGTCGTATTTTTCCCGGGGACCTATTGACACTAGGTTTGTCAGTTGTATGGTTAGTTGCATGAGTAATGAACCAATGAGGCGGTGGAGCTCGTGATCGATGACAGCAAGCCGATCTTCATGCAGATCGCCGAACTCATCGAGAACGGCATCGTGGACGGCACCATGGCAGAGGAATCCCAGGTGCCCTCCACCAATGAGTTCGCGGCCTTCCACCGCATCAACCCGGCAACCGCCGCCAAAGGCGTGAACGTGCTGGTGGATTCGGGAATTCTCTACAAACGCAGGGGGATAGGGATGTTCGTCGCCACAGGAGCCCGCGCCCAGCTGATAGCGCGCCGCACCGAAGAGTTTGTTGAGCAGTACGTCAAGCCGCTGGCAGTGGAGGCCCGGAAGCTGGGCATTTCGGCAGAGCAGCTGAACACCATGATCGAACGCAATTCCGGGCTGGCCCCGGACACCGGGACAGACAAGGAAAGGAGCGCGGCCCTGTGAACGAGACCATCATCGAGGCCCGTCATCTGGTCAAGCATTACAAGGAACTCAACGCGCTGGACAACGTCAATCTGAGCCTGACGGCCAACCGCATCTACGGATTGCTTGGGCGCAACGGCGCAGGTAAGACCACCTTGATGTCCATTCTGACCGCGCAGGCCTTTGCCACGTCCGGTGAAGCGCTCGTCTTCGGCGCCAGCGCCTACGAGAACGACGCCGTGTTGTCCCGGATCTGCTTCATCCGGGAATCGCAGAAGTATCCTGAGGACTTCCATCCGCAGCACGCCTTCCGCTCCGCCGCACTTTTCTACAAGAACTGGGACCAGGACTTCGCTGACCGCCTGGCAGAAGATTTCCAGCTTCCCCTCAAGCGAAGGATCAAGAAACTCTCCCGCGGCCAGTTGTCCGCGGTGGGAGTCATCATCGGCCTCGCCTCGCGCGCCGAGCTGACGTTCTTCGATGAGCCCTACCTCGGCCTTGACGCCGTGGCCCGCCAACTGTTCTACGACCGCCTCGTGGAAGATTATGCAGAACACCCGCGGACCATCATCCTGTCCTCCCACCTGATCGACGAGGTAGCGAACCTCCTGGAACATGTTGTGGTCATTGACAGGGGACGGATCATCATGGACGCCGACGCAGAAGAAATCCGGGGTTCGGCTGTGACTGTCTCGGGCTCCGCCGAAAAGGTGGACACGTTCCTGGCCGGCCGGAAGATCCTGCATCGCGAAACCCTCGGTTCCCTGGCATCAGTGACTGTGGATGAGGCGCTGGGCAGCCGCGATCGTGCCGAAGCGCAGGAGTTGGGCCTGGAGCTCTCGCCCGTCTCCCTGCAGCAGCTGGTAGTCCGCAAGACCATGGCGGGACCGGGAGCCACCGGAGCCGCGTCAAAAACAAACGATTTCGCCGATGACACGTTGGAGGCAAGGCGATGAGCAGGACCGTAGCAGTTGCCCGGATGCAGCTGATCAACAAGTGGACGTACATCGGATGGCCCTTGACCATCCTGGCGGCATCGTTCCTGATGTCGATCGCCATCTTCGCGCTGATCCCAGTCACCGAAGGAAAAAACGGTGGCGGAAGCCAGGCACCCCTGTGGTACTTCCTGGTCCTCGGCATCCAAAGCATGACCTTGGTCTTCCCGTTTTCGCAGGGTCTGAGCATCAGCCGGAGGGCCTTCTACCTGGGGACCCTGGGCCTGTTCTCCCTCATTGCCCTGGGGATGACGGCGCTGTACCTGATCGGTGGCGCCATTGAGAAGGCAACCACCGGCTGGGGAGTATATGGGTACTTCTTCAACATTCCATGGGTAACCGAGGGCCCCTGGTACTCCACCGCAGCATTCTTCTTCGTGGTCATGATGTTCATGTTCATCGTCGGATTCTGGTTCGCCACCATTTTCAAGCGCTGGGGAACCACAGGCACCCTCATCTCAACCCTGGGCACGGGGTTGGTCCTGATTGGCCTGGCAGCTTTGGCAACATTGGCCGAATGGTGGGGGTACGTAGGGAACTGGTTTGCCCAACAGTCGCCCCTGAGCATCAGCGGATGGACGGCGCTCCTTTGCGTAGTCCTCGCAGCAGGTTCCTATGCAACCCTGCGCAGGGCCACTCCATAGAGGCCCAAATGTCACGTTGACCACAATGCAGGCCGGAAGGGCCGCCCCGCCGTGCAAATCGGCAAGGGCGGCCTTTTTCGGCTGTAATCTTGTCCAGTGGCATTGGACTTTACGGCGATCGACTTTGAAACAGCCAACGGCTTCCGGGGGTCGCCGTGTTCGGTGGGCCTCAGCAAAGTCCGTGGCGGCGTCGTGGTGGAGGAAGCCTCCTGGCTCATGCGCCCGCCGGAGAACCATGATCATTTCGAGTTCCACAACACCCGAATCCACGGGATCCGCGCCGAAGACGTGGCGGGGCGCCCCCGCTTCGGTGAACTCTTCCCGGAAATCGGCGCCTTCATTGGCAACGACGTACTCGCCGCCCACAATGCAGCCTTCGACCTCGGCGTGATTCGCTCAGGACTGGAAGTCTCCGGCCTTGCCGGACCCGCTTACGACTATGTGTGCACGGTCATGCTCTCCCGCCGCTGCTATTCACTGGTTTCAAATTCCCTGCCGTACGCCGCCGAGGAAGCCGGGGTTCCCTTGGTCAACCACCACGACGCCGCGGAAGATGCCCGCGCTTGCGCCGGCATTCTGGTGGACATCGCCAGGCGGAACAACGCCAACAGCATCGCCGAACTCTACCTTTCCCTCGGCCTGAACCTGCCACAGCAACCCGCCTTCGATCCCGCGCATGGCCTCTCCAAGGCGACCATGTCCGCGCTCGCGGCACGGACCGGAAGCGCCGCCGAACGCACGGTCGAACGCGCACTGGGCGTTGCAGGAAGCTTCCAGGCCTGGCCGGAGGAGGGCCCCAACCCGTTGCCCAACCCGTCCGCGGAACCCGGACATCCGCTTTTCGGGCAGACCGTGGTGTTCACGGGCGACCTCGCCATCACCAGGCCGGAGGCGAAGTCACGGGCCGCGGACATGGGAGCACGTCCCGAAAGCCGGGTAACCGCGCGGACTACTGTGCTGATAGTTGGTGACGGTTTCGTGGCAGGTGACTTGCGCGCAGGCCGCCTCACAGGCAAGGCCAAGCGCGTCTTGGAGCTGCACGCCAAGGGCCAGCAAATCGAGGTTGTCTCCGAAGGTGAATTCCTGCAGATGGTGGGCGGCGCATAGCCTCCACCACACGGTCAGCAGTTCATACTGCGCAACAAAGCTATCCGCTGGGAGAGCCGCACTCCTAGCCTTGGGGCATGGCCAAACCAGTCCTTCCCCAAGCACCCGCTCGCCAGCCTGCCGCTGCGGCTACTTCTGCTGGCGCTGCTCAACGCGGCGGGGTGGACTGGCGGGCAGTTTTTGCTTTCCCCAACCCGGTTAACGAGTACGCCGCCCGGATCACGGCCGGCTTGGTGGTGGCGGTGGCCGTCGCCACCCTCTTGACCGGCTGGGCTTGGGGGCTGGTGGCTCTGGCTGTGGGCTTCTGGCTCCGTGTGCTGTTCGGTCCGCGGATCTCCCCGCTCGCAGTTCTGTCAGTGAAGGTGTTGGCACCCCGGCTTGGACACGCCAAGCTCGTTGCCGGTCCACCAAAGCGTTTCGCGCAAGGCATCGGTGCCGCCTTGACGAGTGCCGCCGTCGTGCTGTTTTTCACCGGTTTCCAGCCCGCCGCCTGGATCCTGCTGACGCTGCTGATCGTGGCGGCTTCGCTGGAAGCATTCGTGGGCTTCTGCCTCGGATGCGCGATCTTTGGCTTCCTGCAGCGCCGCGGCTTTATCCCTGAGGACGTGTGCGAAGCCTGCAACAACGTCACGCTCCGCAAGGCGTAGCCACTACCTACCCGGTGGTGACGGCAAGCAATCTGTCCGCCATGCCGCGAATGACTTCCGGGGCCTCCAGGGCCTCCAGCCAATCGGCCGGCAAGCATGCCAGACCATAGTAGGCGCCCAGGATGTTCCCGGTAATGGACCCTGTGGAGTCACTGTCGCCACTGTGATTGATGGCCACGGCGATTGCGTTGCGGAAGTGCTCTGCCGGCGTGCCGCCTTTGGTTGCCAGCACCGCGTAAAGCCCGACGGCGAGCGCTTCCTCGGCGATCCAACCCTCACCAAGTGCTGTGGTCAGTTCTTCCGGGTCCAGAGGGGCGGGCCGCAGGGACAACTGCAAGGCTCCTTCAAGACGCTCCACCAGTTCGGGTGCTTTGGTAGGAACGGCGTTGACGTAGTTGAGCGCCTCGGTTGCTGCGGTGCGGACGTCCATACCGGCCACGACGTTGTGGATCAGCAGGCTGAAGGCGGCTGCGCTGAGCCGTGCTGAAGGGTGTCCGTGCGTCAACGACGCGGCGTCCGAACTGAGCTTGTACACGGCTTCGCGTGAAATGTGGGGGATTAGTCCAAACGGGGCTGAACGCATCACGGTGCCACACCCTTTGGAGTCGGCATTGACCGGACGGGCCACCGTTCCCATAGTGCCCGTTGCCAAACCGCTGAGGCAGGCGTTACCGGGTGCGCGGCGGTGGCGCAGGACCTCCTGGGCATCGATCCACCGCGGTTGCGGCACGGGAGCGGCGGAGTCAACAGCAACGTCCTGGGTGGCGAGCCAACGCAGGTAGGCAAGCCATAGGCAGGCGATCTCGTCCGCAGCTACGCCATCGTTGGCCCATTCGAGTGCTTCCACCAGGCCGTCAACGGTGTATAGCGTCATTTGCGTGTCGTCCGAGAAGTGGCTGGCGCCGTCGAGCTGACCGAAAGTCTTCAGGCCCTCGGAACCATACCGTGCGCGGATCGCGGCGATGGAGTCGAACTCCACTGCGTAGCCAAGCGAATCACCCAGTGCCCCTCCCAAAAGTGACCCATGGACACGGGACTCGAAGGATGGATCAGCGGGCGATTTAGGTTCAACACTCATGCCAGTAACTTACCGTGTCGTGAGACCCCGCTGGTATGGTGGGGAAGCTGCCCGGCACTGACAAAACTTGGAGAGACATGGCGCGTGAACCTCAGTGGCGACGGACAGGCAGGACACCCGACTACAGGTTTTCTCTCGCCAACGAACGTACTTTCCTCGCATGGATCCGCACATCCTTGGCACTGCTTGCCGGGGCGGTTGCCGTAGACCAGTTGGCCCCGAACATCGCGCCCACCCCGGTGCGGCTGGTTCTTTGTGTTTTGCTTGCCTTGGTTGGTGCGGGGTTGGCGGCACTTTCGTATCGTCGTTGGGGTCAGATGGAAGCGGCGATGCGCAATGATCAGGCGCTCCCTTTCTCCCGGGTCATGCTGTTCATGACCATCGTGGTTGCCGTGGCGGCCTTCGCTTTCGCGGTGCTGATTTTGGTGGCGCGGTAACTATGGAAGTCCGTGACCCCGGATTGCAGCCTGAGCGCACTATCTTGGCATGGCGCCGGACGCTGATCTCCCTGGTGGTGGTGGACTTGTTCATTTGGCGAAGCTGGCTGACGTCTGAGCCCTCAACCGGCCATCTCGTCGCGGGCCTTCCCGGGCTTGATTACCAAGGCATCTGCGCTCTCGTGGCGGCTGCAGCCACCATCGTGGTGGCGGCAGTGGTGTGGGTTCGCTCACGGCAGCTCCACGCCGGCAACGGGGCTGCTTCGGCCCGGCTGGTCCGGGTCAGCATGTTGGCTGTGGTGGGGCTCGGTGCTACCGCGATCGCAGCGATCGCCTTGGGCGGATAAGCTCGGAGGCGGGATTCAGCTGGCGCCCAGACTCGGCTGACAAAATGCTCAGTGGCCTTGAGCTTGCATGACCCCTGCAGCGTCGGTGCCAAACATCAGCGTCCGCCGCGACCGAAGCCGGCCATACCGGCATCCACACCAACCGAAGGACTCCTTGGACATGACCTCTCCTGTACAGGCCCCACCTGAACCCCAACCGGGACTTGTTGCCCGGTTGTCGGCTGAAGCTTTGGGATCGATGTTCGTTGTGGTTGTCGCGGCGGGAGTCGGGATTTTCTCCAATCCTGGTGGTGCCCCCGTGCCTGTTGCTCTTGCAACCGGCCTTGCGGTGACAGTGGCCATGTTGGCCTTCGGCTATGTCTCGGGAGGCCACTTCAACCCTGTGATCACTGTGGGCAATCTGATCGCCGGTCGAGTCCGGGCTGTTGCGGCCTTGGGCTATGTAGCAGCGCAAATTATCGGCGGCGTGGTTGGTGCTGCCTTGATCTACTTTGTCGTGAGCACGGTGCCCGTCCTTACGGACGCGAGGGCCGCTTTTGACGTCGTTGCACCAGGTTATGGCGACCACGCTGCCGCCCAAACACAGCTCGCCGGGGTTCTGTTGGTCGAGGTCCTAGGTGCAGCTCTCATCGTGGCTGTGTTTCTTGGCGCGACCGCCGGCCGCCGCGCTGTTCCGGCTATGGCCCCCTTCGCCGTCGGCTTGGCTATGGCTGTCCTGCTCCAGCTCGGACAGGTACTGGGAAACCTTCCCTTCAACCCTGCGCGGGCAACAGCGCAGGCATTCTTCAGCTCGTCCTGGGCGCTTGAGGGTCTGTGGCTCTTCTGGGTGGCCCCGCTGATGGGCGCCGCGCTTGCAGGCCTTGCCTTCCGCGGCTTCCAAGGCTTCTCCACTACTGCCGTGGCGGCGCCTGGTGACGTTCAAGGCGGCAGCGATGGCGTCAACGACTCTTTTGATGCCAACGATGAGCCGGACGAGGACACCGGGGCCAAGGACGCTGCTGCGGAAGCAGACGGTTCCCCTTCCCGCGCCGTGCCGGCCACGCCGGTCAATGATGACGCCCGGGACTTCTTCGACGGTAAAAAGGGCAAATAACCCTACGGGCTCGACGGCGGACGGCTCGCCTGCGCTTTATTGTCGGTGCCCCCGGTTAGCTTAAAAATATGCGGCTTCTTCACACTTCCGATTGGCACCTTGGCCGGTCTTTCCACGGCGTTGGCATGCTCGATGCCCAGCGGAGCTTTGTGGACCAGTTGGTATCACTGGTGGAAGCCAAGTCCGTTGACGTCGTGCTGATTGCCGGGGACGTCTATGATCGTGCTTTGCCCGGATTGGATGTGGTCAAGCTGCTCGATGACGCACTGGTGCGCATCACGCAGGCAGGAGCCGCAGTGGTCCTGACCAGCGGCAACCACGACTCCGCGATCAGGCTGGGCTTCGCTTCCCGCTTGTTGGAACGCGGAGGCGTCCACCTCAGGACCAAGGTGGAGGAACTCGACGTACCGGTGCTTTTCCCGTTGGCAGACACAGGGGCTGGCAAGGACGGCGCGGGGAACGGCCAGGTGGCGGTCTACGGCATCCCCTATCTGGAACCCCGGCTTGTGGCTGAACGGTTGGGAGCTGAGAACGCCAACCATTTTGATGTGACCCTGGCCGGAGTGGAACGGATCCGGCGTGATGTTCAGGCGCGTCGTGCATCAGGGCCGGTGTATCCGGTGGTCCTCGCGCATACCTTTGCCAGTGGGGGCATTACCTCGGAAAGCGAACGGGATCTGAGCATTGGCGGCTTGGGCGCGGTTCCCCTGGATCTCTTTGAAGACTTCGCCTACACAGCTTTAGGTCACCTCCATGGGCGGCAGGAGCTGGCACCCAATGTCCGGTACTCCGGTTCTCCCTTGGCCTATTCGTTCTCGGAAGCCAAACACCACAAGGGTGCCTGGCTGGTAGACCTCGACGCCAGCGGCGCGATCGCCGTTGAGGAGGTCCTGTGGGAGGCTCCCAAAGCGTTGGCCACCTTGCGCGGAACGCTGGAGGAGCTATTGGGCGGTGAAGAGCACGCGTGGGCAGAGACAGCCTATTGCCAGATCACGCTGACGGACGCGCAACGTCCTGGGCAGGCCATGGAGAAGGTGCGCACACGTTTCCCGGACACCTTGGTCCTCTCCTTCGATCCCCAAGGTGGTCAGTCACGGCCCTCCACCAGTTACAGCAACCGCCTCGCCGCCGCAGAAGACGACCTCGGTGTCTGCTGCGGTTTTCTGGAACATGTCCGGGAACGTGGTGCAAACGGTGCAGAAGAAGCTGCCCTGACGGAAGCACTTGAAGCCGTCCGGCTGCAGGAGGCTGAGCTATGAGGATTCATCGTTTGGACATCGAAGCTTTCGGTCCGTTTGCAACACCCCAACACATTGACTTTGACCAGCTCAGTGCGCAGGGCCTTTTCCTCCTTAACGGCGCCACAGGCGCCGGCAAGACCAGCATTCTGGATGCCATCTGCTTCGCCCTGTACGGGTCCGTTCCCGGCGCCCGCCAGGAAGGCAAACGGCTCCGAAGCGATCATGCTGCACCGGGTGCTGAGCCGCGGGTGGTGTGTGAGTTCTCTGCGCGTGGCCGCCGTTTTGAAGTGACGCGCTCCCCGGCGTGGGACCGTCCAAGCGCCCGCGGCCGCAATGGATTCACTACCCAGCAGGCCAAGACCCTCCTCAGGGAACGCATAGCCGGGAGCTGGGAGGAGAAGTCGTCCAGGAATGACGAGGTAGGGGCTGAGCTTTCGGACGTCCTGGGAATGGACCGGGAGCAGTTTACCCGTGTGGTGATGTTGCCACAGGGCGACTTTGCCGCTTTCCTGAGGTCCAAGGCCAACGACCGACTGGACCTGCTCCAAAAATTGTTCGGCACGCAGCGATTCGAAGCGGTGGAACGCCAGCTCCTGCAGCAAGCCGCCGATGCCGCCCGGGCTGTGCAGGACAATGCCTCCGAACTCCAGCAGCTACTTGACCGGGTCGCCTCTGAGCATGACCATCTGGATCTTCCTGCAGCTGCTACTCCGGCTGCCGACAAGGAGCCAAACCAGGAGCCGGGGCAAGAGCCAACGCCGGAACCAGGCAAGGAACCGGAAGCTTGGCTGGCCGTCATGGAGGCTGAAATTCACTCTGAATGGCAGCGTCGGCAGGACGAGGCAGCGGAGGCAGAATCAGCGGCCACCCGCCTGCTGGAACAATTCCACGAGGCTCAGGAGAGGTCGCTCAGACATGGTCGGCTGGGCGCTGCGATGCAACGGCGGGTGTTGCTTGAACTGGCAGCGCCCCGAGCGCTGGAGAACAAGGAGATGCTGGGCAGACACCGGCGTGCCGCCGTTCTCAGCGGCCAGCTCGAAGCTGTCGATTCGACGGCGCGCAAACTCGAAGCCGCCGCAGCGCGGGCTGCCGGTGTGCGCGGGAAGCTTGGTGCAGCTGGCCTGGACGCCGCTACTACGGATGTAGCTTTGGAAGCCGTTAAAGCCGTCTGCGCAGTGGTTGAGGCACGGCTGCCCGATGAACAACGTCTGGAAGTCATCACGGCACGTTTGGCAACCATGCGTGGTGATATCGCCGAACAGCAGGCCGCTGCCGGCGCTTCGGCCGGTCTACTGGAACAGTTGCGCTCCGACGTGTCCACCGTGGAAGCAGAGATCCAGCCTCTGGAACCTTTGGCTAGCCAGCTCACGGAACTGGAGCGGGAGGCTGCTGGTGCCGCCGAGCTGGTAGGGATTGTGGCCCGCCACGCAACGGCCACCAACGAGTTGGACGGGATCACCCTGAAGCATCTTCAGGCTCGGACCGAATCGCAGGACCTCCGGCAGCAATGGCTTGATGTCCGTGAACTGCGTTTGGCCAACGCTGCGGGGGAGCTCGCTGCGGCGTTGGAAAGCGGTAAGCCGTGCGCCGTGTGCGGAAGTGAGGAACATCCCAACCCAGCCGAAGCCGTGCAAACGGCGCTCTCCCTCGCCCAGGAAGAGGAAGAAGCCAAGGATCGTTTTGAGGCCAGCGAAAAAGCGTTGGCGCTCCTCGCTGAGCAGCTCTCCTCCGCAGCGCAGGTGCTCGCCGGACTGGTGGCCCAGGGAGGTGCAGTGGATGCTGCTGAAGCAGAATCCAAGCGGGCGTCTGCCCAGGAGGCTGCCTCGACGGCTCGCAAGGCGGCGGTGACATTGGAGAAGCTTCGCGCCCGGCACGAGGCCCTCAGCAAGCGGATCGCCCTGGTGCAACAAGAACACGACGCTTCCGCGAACGCTGCGGCCCAGGGGTCTTCGGCAGCACAGCTGCTTCAGGAGCAGTGTGCTGCCCTTGAAGTAGAACTTGCCGGTTTGAAGGACGGCTTCCCCAGCCTTCGCGAGCGGCTGGAAGCACTCGTCGATGAGCGCGGGCTTCTGCAGGCGGCCGTGGATGCAGAGCGGGAACTGGAACAGGCACAACAAGCCTGCGAAGCCGCAGCCGCTTCCCTTGACAAAGCCTTGGTGGAATCCGGATTTGCTTCGGCTGACGAAGCCCGCCGGGAGATCCTCCCGCCCGCAGATGTGGTGGGCCTGGAAAAGGATCTGGCCGATTTCGAGGCCGAATCGTCCCGCTTGGATGAGCTGTTTGCCGGTGAGGACCTGATCCTTGCGGCCAAGGAAGCCAGCATCGGCGAACTCCCCTTGGCCGAAGCCGAGCTTGCCGAGGCGAAGCTTCTTGCTTCAAAGGCCGCCGATGACGCACGGGCCAAGGAATTGGCAGCCGGCCTTGCCGGCAAGTCAGCGGACGCTGTTGCCCGCCTGGGGAAGGAGTACCGGACCCTGGCCCAATCGGGAAGGGAACCTCGGCGCCGGGCACATATGCTCGCAGAATTGGCCGACACCGTAAGGGGCTCGGGTGATAACAACTACCGCATGAGTCTGAACACTTATGTCCTGGCGGCAAGGCTGGAACAGGTAGCCATTGCAGCCTCCGAGCGGCTCGTGGCCATGAGTGATGGCAGATACACCTTGCAGCATACGGACGCCAAGGCCGCCAGAGGCGCAAAGTCGGGCCTTGGGCTGGAAGTCGTGGATGAATGGACCGGTCAGCGGCGGGACACTTCCACGTTGTCGGGCGGTGAATCCTTCATGGCGTCATTATCCCTGGCGCTGGGCCTCGCCGATGTAGTGCAGCAGGAGGCCGGCGGAGTCGATATTGAGACGCTGTTTGTGGACGAGGGCTTCGGCAGCCTGGATGAGCAATCCCTGGAGCAAGTGATGGACGCCCTTGAGGGACTGCGCGACGGCGGCAGGGTTGTTGGCCTTGTCAGTCACGTCGCGGAGATGAAGCAACGGATCACCAACCAGCTGCAGGTGATCAAGGGCAGGCATGGTTCCAGCGTGCGGATTGCCGACGCTGTACCGGTCTGAGACGTATCCGATAGACTTAACCCGTTACACCGGGTCGCGCGCATCGGGAGGAGGGACGATGCGCATCCTTTAGCGAACCCGGATTGATGGAAAAAACTTCTGTAACGTCACAGCCTGCACCCCAGGCTCCCTCCCGCCCCTCCCGCCTGCCGGGCCGTTTCGCTCGGCTGCCTGAACTGGCGGGACCTGGTTTCCTGCCCTTGGGGCTCTTCGCCAGGCTACCCTTGGCCATGCTGACCGTGGGCACCCTGACCTTGGTCACAGCCGTCAGCCACTCCTACGCCATCGGCGGCATGGCAGCCGGAGCCGTCGGTATCGGCTCGGCGGTGGGGGCTCCCGTCCTGGGCTCCCTGGCCGACAGGGCCGGGCAACGGATCGTGCTGCTTGTGGCGGCAGTGGTCAACACCCTTGCTGTAGTGGGGCTCCTTGCTGCTGCGTACCTCACTACCGGTTACGGTTCCGTGGGCGAGGCGGCTGGTGTCCTCATTGTGGCCTTTCTCGCTGGCGCCAGTTGTCCCCAGGTGGGGCCCATGGCCCGTGTTCGGTGGATGGCGCTGACCACCCGTAATTTGTCCCCGGCTGCAGCAAACGGGGCCAGAAGCGTAGCAGCCAACCGGGCCGACCTTGATACCGCTCTGTCCTATGAAGGCACCGCTGACGAGGTCACTTTTGTCCTGGGCCCCGCCTTGGTGGGTGTTCTTGCCAGCTTGGTGGCACCCTGGTTGCCGCTCGCTTTGGCCGCTGTCATGACCATCACCCTGGTTCCGGCCTTCGCCGTCCATCCAAGCCAACACGCGGTGGTGCCCGCACCCCGCAAGCCGCGTACCGGCGTCGCGCCTTCCAATGGACAAGCCTCTACCGGCGAGCACTCCGCCCAAGTCCCTGCGCAGCGGCGTCATCGTTGGGCCGGAGCCGTGGTGGCCGTTCCCGTGGTGGCCATGGTGTGCATGGGTACGTTCTTTGGAGCTACCCAGAACGCGCTGAGTGCCTTCTCGGCGCAGTACGCTACGGCCGAGATCGCCGGACTGCTGTATGCAGTGATGGGGCTTAGTTCAGCTGTGGCGGCGCTGTCTGTAGCTTTCTGGCCGCAACGGTTCAGTCTGGCTTCCCGCTGGGTCGCCGCAGCGCTGGCGATGTCCGTTTTGTCGCTCCTGTTGCTTCTCCCTGCTGGTATTTGGCCCATGATCTTTGTCCTGCTGATACTAGGAATCCCCGTGGGGCCAGTGATGGTCACCGTCTTCAGCATCGGCGGCGTGGTGGCTCCAACCGGTCGCATGGCCACTGTGATGACGGCGCTCGCCAGCGGAATCGTGGCAGGAACAGCGTTGGGCTCCTACCTGGCCGGGCAATTGGCGCAAACGCAGGGGCCGGGCGCAGCCTTTGTCGTCTCGATGGCGGCTGCAGCGGGGCTGTTGCTGCTGGGTGTCCTCACATCCTTGGTGATGAAGCGCCCACCTCAGGGGTAACCGCTATGCGGCACTGCGGTAGCCGGTGGGAGAGTTCCCGAAAGCTGCGCGGAAGATGCGGCTGAAATGGGCGGCATCGGTGAACCCCCACCGCGCCGCGATGGCTGTTACAGGTCGATCGGCCAGCACAGGATCTCTAAGGTCCCGCCGGCACCGTTCCAGTCGCCGTTGCCTGATGGAGGAGGCTACCGTGGTCCCGATTTCCTGGAAGAGGTCGTGCAGATGCCGCGTTGAGATGTAGTGGGCCGCGGCAATGCTTCCGGGGGAGAGTCCAGGATCACCGAGGTTGGCCTCGATGTAGTCGTGAATGCGGCCAAGCAGCAGCAGATGCGGATCCCTGCCCGTCTCGATCAGTTGATCGAGCTCACCGTTGAAAAGCGTAGTGACCAGGTCCAGGGCGTTGTGGACCAACCGGAGTCCATTGGCCCCGGAGAGGGCCTCAAGGTTGTCGGCCAGTTTCACCAGGAAGGGGCTGATGAGCTCGCCCAGGCCCTCATCGCCCGGAATTCGCAAGGCTGTCACATGTCCCATGGCTTCGGCGGGCAAGTCCAACAAAACGTGCGGGAACATGAGCACCAACGTGCGGAAGTCGTCGTCGAAGGTTAATTGATACGGACGCGAGGTGTCGTAGATGGAGAGGTCCCCGGGGCGGAGCACGGCCTCGCGCTCGTCCTGAACCAGGCGGCCCGATCCACCGAGCTGGATGCTGAGTTTGAAAAAGCGCCCCGTGGACTTGGCAATCAGCTCCGGCGTGCGAAGCACAGTGTGAGGCCCGGCTGTAATCTCCACCACGGAGATCTGCCCCAGCACTCGTGCCCTCATCATGCCGTGGAAGTCAGTGCCCGGGAAGGAAGAGCTGTTGGGGCCCGTAGCCAGCAGGGGCACGAAAGAGCTGGAGATTGCTTTGCTCCACTCCTGGAACGACTCCGCCACAATGGTTTCCACAGTTGCGGGGCCCATATCAGCCGCGACGGTCATCAAACTCCTTTTCAGTGGCCCGCGGCGCCGGTGCCACTGGGGCAGGGAATGCCGGGTTTGCGGGCGTGAGCTTGCCCACGATTGTACACCGGCGCCTGCGTGGGCTCGTGCTTGCGTGCAGCGACAAACACCCTGCCGTGTGAGACAAGTCACGCGACGCCGCTGCGGTGGAAGATTGCGGAATGACACACACCGTGCCGCGCAATCTCCAGCGGCACCGAGGCAGGAGCACACTATGAGCGTGGACAACCCCGTCAAGGGCAGCGCCCCCGGAGCCGTAAGCACCAAGGGTCGGCTCGGCGTACCGGCAGTAACCTTCATGATTATCGCGGCCTCGGCGCCGCTGACCGTGCTGGCGGGCGGCGTGACCACCACTTTCGCGGTCACCGGGGTCACCGGCGTGCCGTTGTCATTCTTGATCCTTGGTGCAATTCTGGCGCTTTTCGCCGTGGGATACGCCGCCATGAGCCGGCACGTCACCAACGCAGGAGCGTTTTACGCATACATTGCGCAGGGCATCTCAAGACCAGCCGGGGTGGGCGCGTCACTGATCGCCCTCATGGCATACAACCTGATGCAAGTGGGCATCTACGGGCTGTTCGGCTTTACGGTCTCGTCACTGCTGTCCGCCCGCCTTGGTATCAGCATGCCGTGGTGGCTCCCCGTGCTGGTGTGCATCGCGATCGTCGGATGGCTGGGGGTGAACAGGGTGGACCTGTCCGCTAAAGTCCTTGGCGTCCTGGTGGCACTGGAGTTCCTGGTGGTCATTGTGTACGACGTCATCAGCCTCGCGGTGGCTCCAGAAGGTATCAGCGCTGCAACTCTAAGCCCCGAAAGCCTGTTCGTTCCCGGTATCGGAGCGGTACTCTCCTTCGGCATCGCCGCTTTCATGGGATTCGAATCCGCCGCCATTTATGGTGAAGAGTCCAAGGACCCACAACGCACGGTCGCAAGGGCAACGTTTGCTGCGGTTGGCATCATCGCTGTCTTCTATGCAGTCTCTGCCTGGGCCATGACTGTGGGAACGGGACCGTCCGCCGTGATTGAGACTGCCACCACCAATGGCCCGGACATGATCTTCGCCTTCCTGGGCGACCACGGTGGCGTGTTGCTCAGCGACATCGCCCAGGTCCTCTTTGTCACCAGCCTCTTCGCCGCACTCGTTAGCTTCCACAACGCGGTGGCCCGCTATTTTTTCTCCCTGGGTCGCGAGCGTGTCCTGCCGTCTGCGCTGGCGAAGGTGCGGACCGAAAGCGGGGCGCCGTTCGCCGGTTCGCTGGCGCAGACGGTGATTGCCGTCGTCGTAACCGTCGCCTTTGCCATTGCCGGTGCGGGTTCCGAACTGGGCGAGCTGTACCCCGTGCTGACCATGTTCACATGGCTCACCAACAGCGGCGCCATGGGGCTCGTGCTGCTCATGACCGTAGTGTCCGTGGCGGTGATCGGGTTCTTCCGCCGGCAGCAGCACGGGGCGGGCCTGTGGGTCAGGGTGATCGCTCCCGGCCTGGGGTTCGTGCTTCTGGCTATCGTCTTTGTGCTCATCATGGCCAACTTCAACGTCTTGCTGGGGCAGGCCGAGTCAACGGCGGCGACGTTCGTCCTCCCGATGCTGGTGCTGCTGCCTGGGCTGGTTGGCGTCATGTGGGGATTGCGGCTCCGGCGCTCGCAGCCTGACGTCTACGCCCGGATCGGCCATGGCTCGGAGGGCTAACGCAGCGTCAGGCCAGCTGGCTTTCGATTCGGGCAGCGCTGTCAGCGAGCGCTTTGCCGACTTCGTCGGGGTCCTGATCCAAGCGGATATAGACGACGGCGATCGCTGCCGGCCGCCCGCCCGGGACCCTAATGGGGGCGGCAATGGAGGACAATCCTGCAATGACTTCGTCGTGGCTGGTGGCGTACCCCAGGCGGCGGGCTTCGTGGGCTTCGGCGCGGTAGGGGTTCGGAGCGCCTACCTGCTGCCAGCGCTCTTCGGTCATGGTTGATTGGATGGCGATCCCGGGGGCGCCGGTGGCGATGGGGTGGCGGTTGCCCGGGTGCTGGGCCAGGGCGGCGCCGGAGTGCCGCGGTTCAACGGTGACAAGGTTGACACACTCCTGGTGGTCCCACACTGCGACGAAGGCGGTCATATGCAGCGTGTTGGCAAGTTGGGTGAGCTCGGGCAGCGCCGCAGTTTGCAGGCTTCTTGAAACACCGCGGGCCAGGACGGACAGGCCCGGGCCGGGTTGAACGCGCCCGGAGTCGTCGCGCACCAGCAGCGAGTGGTCTTCCAGCGTCCGTAGGATCCGGTAGGCCACGGAACGGTGTACGCCAAGGGCCTCGGTGAGTTCGGCGATGCTGAGGGGCCTTTCGGCGGCCGCCAGAATCTCCAGCGCGCGGATTCCGCGTGAGAGGGTTTGCGACGGCGGAGCTTGCGTTGGTGCTTCCGTTGGGCCCTTGACGTCGCTGCGGGGGTTCATGCGAACCATTCTATGGTGGCCCACGCCGCAGGGGTCTGTGCTTTGGCTCACAGGTTGTAGTATTCTTTCCTAACTGACCGTTCTGTCGGTTAATGCAAGTCAAGCGCCGACCAGTCACTCTCACCCCATGGAGTTCCAATGACCGCAACTTCCACTGTCGACTCTCCGTCAGGACCCAGCAGCAAGCGCGAGGAGCGCAGGGTACTGGCCGGGACGTTGGTGGGCACCACCATTGAGTGGTACGACTTCTTCATTTTCGCCCAGCTCACCGCCACCCTGTTGGCGCCGTTGTTCCTTTCTCCCTTGGAGAAGTCCAACCCGGGAGTAGCCCAGCTCCTGTCTTTCGCCACGATCGGCATCAGCTTCCTGTTCCGTCCCCTCGGGGCCTTTGTGGCCGGACACCTCGGCGACAGGATGGGCCGCAAGGCTGTGCTTGTCATGACGCTGGTGATGATGGGTGCTGCCACTGCGCTGATCGGCCTACTGCCCACCTACGCCACTATTGGCCTTTGGGCCCCCGTCCTGCTGATCACCCTGCGCGTTGTCCAGGGATTCTCGGCCGGTGGGGAATGGGGCGGCGCTGCACTGATGGCCGTGGAGCATGCACCTCTGAAGAAGCGCGGGCTTTTCGGCGCCTACCCGCAGATCGGTGTTCCGATCGGCATGATCCTGGCCACGGGGCTGTTGTTCCTGCTGCAGTCGGGGATGTCCAAGGAAGACTTTGCCTCTTGGGGATGGCGTGTGCCGTTCCTGCTGTCCGTGGTCCTCATCGTGGTGGGATACCTGATCCGTCGCGCCGTTGGTGAGAGCCCCGTCTTCAAGGAGATCGCCCAGCGCAAGGCTGAAAGCAAGGCGCCCCTGGGTGAACTGTTCCGTAAGAACAAGAAAGAAGTTGTTCTTGCTGCCTTGATCTTCATCGCCAACAACGCTGCCGGCTACCTGCTGATCGCCTTCTTCATCTCCTACGCCACACGTACCTTGAAGATGCCTACGCCTCAGGTCTTGCTGGCCACCACCATTGCGTCCTTCGGGTGGCTCATCTTCACCATGGTGGGCGGTTGGTTGTCGGACAAGATTGGTCGCGTCAAGACGTTCCTGATCGGTTATGGCCTGGTCTTCGCGTGGATGATTCCCATGTTTGTGCTGATCGATTCCAAGGACATCGTGCTTTACGGAACTGCACTGTTCGTCCTCACTATCGGACTGGGTCTGTCCTACGGTCCAATGTCCGCCATGTATGCGGAGATGTTCCCGGCCCAGGTCCGGTACTCGGGAATTTCCATCGGCTACGCGCTCGGTGCAATCCTGGGCGGCGCTTTCGCTCCGCTCATTGCCCAAGCTCTCCTGGATACCACCAAGTGGTCCGGATCGGTGGGCATCTACATCATGGTTCTCTGCGTGATCTCCGCAATTGGCGTGATTTTGGCCAAGGAAACCCGTGGCCGTCCGCTGGGGTACAGCGTCCACCACTAACAAATGGCAAACAAAAGACGGGTGTGGTCCACAGGGACCGCGCCCGTCTTTGCGTTCAGACCACGACGGCGGCTACTTACGGCCGCTGGCACCGGCACCTTCCAACTGGCCTACGACGTCGGCGTCGGACAATTGCTCGAAGCGTTCATAAAATGCGCCAACTGCATGGAACTTGCCGGGCGTGTGCAACGCGATCACAACGTCGCAGACCCGGGCCAAGGAGGTTGAGGCCTCCAGGGAGGCGACCGGCACTGCAGCGATGACGGTGCCGGCCCCGCCGGCCCGGACGGCCTCCACGGCTGCCCGCATGGTGGCGCCGGTGGCCAGTCCGTCGTCGGCCAACACCACTGTTTTTCCGCGAAGATCGTGCTCGATGCCGGGGTATTTGTGGGCACGGCGGATGAGTTCGGAACGTTCATGGGTTTCCACGGCATCCAAAGCGGACTGGGAGATTCCGTGCGCGAGAATGAGCTCCTTCAGGGGCCTGTTGACCATTCGCAGGACGTCGCCCTGCGACCACGCCAGCGCCCCGAAAGCGGTCTCGTCACGGCCGGGGATCCCCAATTTTCGGACCAGCACGGCGCCAAACGGCAGGTACAGTTCTGCGGCCGCGGCTGCGGCTACCGGGACTCCACCACGGGCCAGGCCCAGGACGATGGTGTCTGGCCGTTCCCTCAGTTGGGGGAGTGCTTCAGCCAGGCGTCGACCGGCTTCCGCGCGGTCCTTGAAACGCATGCCCATCTGCTCCACTTCCACGTAATTCGTTGCACTCCCAAGCCTACAGTCCACACCTTGCCCGGTGGCGCGCCCACTGAAAGCATGGCCTTGTGAACAAGCCCATCGGATATTGGATCAAGAGGCTCGACGCCGCACTGGAAATACAGCTGGACGCCACCCTGGCCAGGATCAAACTCACCCGGCGCCAATGGCACACCTTGGGCACGCTATCGGAGGGTGCCATGCGGCCGGATCGATTGGAGGACATCCTGCAGCCGCTGTGGGGCGGCGATTCCCGGCTGCGCGAACGCGAACTTGCGGCCTTGGTGGGGCGGGGAATGATCATCATGATCGACGACAGGCTGGCGCTGAGCGACCGGGGCCGCGAGAAATACCACGAGGCCCAGCGCTTGGTGGAAGATGCGCGTCAGGACCTGTCCATGGGCATAGGCATTGACGAGTACGCGATGGCCCTGAGCGTGTTGGAGCGCATGAGCCTGAACGCGGAGCGACTGGCCCGCTGAGACCTACACGCCGAGGAACTCGACCGCAGCTTCCTTGAAAGCCCGGCTAGTAATGACATTGGTGTGGGTGCGTCCCGGGATCACCAGGGTCTCCACCATGCCGCCACGCTTGCCGGCAATGGAGGCCAGCTCCGGCATGGTGGCTGCCCGTTCGTCTTTCTCTCCTGCCACGAGCAGCAGTGGCATGTGAGGGGCGGCCTCTGCAGGATCGAAAGGTTCGCCCTTGATGGCTTCGATGAGCGACAACATGGCAAACAGGTTGTTGCTTGGAAGCATTTGGGCCATCTTCAGCAGGCCTGCCGTGGACCCGTCCTCGATGGGTGTACCGTCGGCCAGATGCCGCTGCGCGGCCACGAGGTCGAAAGCTGCCAACGGATCCGCCGAGCTCGGCCCGCCCAGGACGATGCGGTGAACGAGGTCCGGCTGGGTGGCGCCGAACTCCCACGCCAGCCTGGAACCGAGCGAGTAGCCAATGACGTCCAGTCCCGTGGAAGGATCGCCTTCGCGCAGGGGCCGGGCGCCGGCGTCGGTCACTATTTGGAGAAGGTCGGCGCGGATGCGGCTGGGCGTGTACGAATCCAGGTCCTCAGGGGAGTGGCTCCGGCCGTGACCGGGCAGGTCTACGGTGATGACCCGGCGCCCTGCGTCCTGAAGCGTGGTGATCCAACCGCTGTCCACCCAGTTCAGTTTCGTGGAGGAAGAGAAGCCATGGATCAGCAGGACGGGGCGCAGCCCGGCGTCGGTAGTCGGCTCATGGACTTCCACGAACAGTCCGGGGTCGGTGCCCTCCACTGTGTGCCCGTGCTGTTCCATGGTGTGCCTTCCGGTCATCACGTCAGTCCTCATCCAGTACGGCGCTCAGGCGGACCCGGCGCTTGGGTGCTTCGTCCTTCGGAACAGTGCCCACGATCCCGGCAGTGTCATCCGGAACCTCGAACACGATCAGCGGCTCGCCAACGTTGATCGTGTCACCGGGCGCTCCGTGAATACGCACCACTTTACCCGCCTGCGGGCTGGGCAATTCGAGGGCCGACTTGGTGGTTTCCAACTCCACGATCGCCTGGTTGCGTTCCACCTGCTGACCGGGCTCCACGAGCCAGTCCAGCACTGTTGCCTCAATCAAGCCCTCGCCGAGGTCCGGAAGGGGGAAGGAAATTTCAGCCACGGCGGTACTCCAGTACGCGTTGGATCCCAAAGAGGATGCGGTCGATGTTGGGGATGTATTCGTCTTCCAGGTCTCCGGAGGGATAGGGCACGTCGAAGCCCGTCACGCGTTCCACCGGCGCTTTGAGCGTCGCGAAACAGCTCTGCGTGATGAGTTGGGCCACTTCGGCGCCCAGGCCTGAGGTCAGCGGCGCTTCATGGACGACGACGGCGCGGCGCGTCTTCCCGACGGAGGTCGCCAACGCTTCCGCGTCGATCGGTTTCAGCCAGCGAAGGTCCAGGACCTCGACGTCGATGCCGTCTTCGGCCGCCAGTTCGGCAACCTGCAGGCAACGGGCCACCATGGCGCCCCACGCCACGAGGGTCAGGTGCCTGCCTTCCCTCGCCACGCGGGCGCCGGTGAGGTTGCTGCCGTTGTCCGCTCCGCCGTCGTGCGCTGCAGTGGCCGCATCCACCGAGGTGAGGTCCACCGGTCCCTTCTGCCAATAGCGGGACTTCGGTTCCATGAAAATGACCGGGTCCGGTCGAGCTGCCGCGTACTTGAGCAGGTGGTAGGCATCGTTCGGGGTGGACGGTGATACCACTTTGAGCCCCGGAACGTGGGCGAAGAGCGCCTCCAAGGACTCTCCGTGGTGCTCGGGTGCACGGATACCGCCAAAGCTGGGCACGCGCAGGGTGATGGGCATGGGCAGGGTCCCGCGGCTGCGGTAGTTCATCCGTGCGATCTGGCAGACGATCTGGTTGATGGCCGGATACGCGAAGCCGTCGAACTGGACTTCGGGGATGGGGTGGAAGCCTGCCACGGCCAGGCCCACGGACATTCCGAGGATGCCGGATTCGGCAAGCGGGGTGTCAAAGACACGGTCCTCGCCGTGCTTTGCCTGGAGGCCGTCGGTGATGCGGAAGACGCCGCCCAGCCGGCCGCAGTCCTCGCCAAAGATGACCGCCTTGGGGTTCTCGGCCAGGATCTCGTCCAGGGCACGGTTGAGTGCTTGCTGCATGGACAGTTGCTGAACGCCAGCTGCGGCAGCTTCAATGCCTGGCAAGGCAGTCATGGTCTCAGACATGTTCGGACTCCTCGCGCCACGCGGTGGCCTGGGATTGAAGGGCGGGCGTTGGTTCCTGGAAGACCAGGCCGAACATTTCGGCGCCGGGGCGGGGGCCCAGGTCCTCGATGCCGGTACGGATGGCTTCCTCTTCTTCTTCGGCCTTCCGCTGCGCTTCGGCGAAGAAGGCCTCGTCTGCAACCCCTTCGTCGAGCAGCCGCTGCCTGAAGCGCTCCAGCGGATCCTCGCCGGCGTCGAGGCGTTCCTCATCCAGCGTGCGGTAGCGGCCGGGATCGTCGGCGGTGGAGTGCGGCCCGCGGCGGTAGGTCATGGCTTCAATCACCACGGGTCCGTTGCCGGCGCGGCAGTGCGCTAAAGCGGAACGAGTGGCTTCGAAAACAGCTACCACGTCATTTCCGTCCACCTGCAGGGACGGGATTCCGTACCCGGCAGCGCGAGCCGCGACCGATCCGCCGGCTACCTGGCGTTCCGTGGGGACGGAGATGGCCCAGCCGTTGTTCTGGATGAAGAACACCACGGGAGCCTTCATGACTGCCGCGAAGTTCATGGCTTCGTGGACGTCGCCCTGTGAGGAGGCGCCGTCGCCGAAGTACGTCATGGCAACGCCCGTTTCACCCTCCGCGTGGCCGGAAAGGGTTTGGCCATGGGCCCAGCCGACAGCGTGCAGGACCGAGCCCGCAACCACGGCCTGAATGGGTGCGAACCTGGATTCCAACGGGTTGTACATACCACCGTGCCACGTGGCCTTATGGGTGGACATGTAGCCCACCATGTCCAGGCCCATCGCCCGGGCAACGCCCATCTCACGGTAGGTGGGGAAGACGAAGTCACGGGTCCGGTCAACGGCGTAGCCGCTGCCTACCTGGGCGGCCTCCTGGCCGAGCTCCGGGGCGTATCCCGGGATGATGCCTTGGCGCTGCCAGGCGACGGCTGAGGTGTCCAGATGCCGGACGGCTGCCATCAGGGTGTACAGCTCACGGAGTTGATGGTGGGTGAGCGGGGCCGCGTCATCATCGACGGCGGCCAGCACGGCTTTGGTAGTCATGGCTGTGACCCTAGTCACCCATTACGCCTGTGCGCAATCAGTGCAGTTCTAGCGGCACACTTTGTACATTTTGGGCACACAAAGAAGCCCTACACAGTACAAACTGTGCAGGGCTTCCTGATGATGATGAGCAGCTGGCTACTCGACCGGCGTGGTCTGCCTGCCAGCCTTGGCCCTGGCGTTGAGGAAGCAGCCGGCGGCGATGACCATGATCAGGATGAACGTTCCGATCAGCTGCCCGGCGCTTTCCGGGTTGGCGAAGCCCACCACCAGGATGAGGCCCAACAGGACAAGGCCCACGATGGTGAGGAAGGGGAATCCCTTCATGCGCAGCGGCAGCTCGGTGCCGTCCCGGTCAGCCCTGCGGCGAAGGATGAACTGCGAGACCAGTGCGGTGCCCCACACCACGAGGCATGTGGATCCCACAAGGTTCAGCAGAGCCGGCAGGATCTTCTCCGGAAACAGCAACTCAAGGACCGTGGCGATGAAGCCGAAGGCAACTGAGATGCCGACTGCGGCGACGGGAACCTTTGAACCGCTCAGGCGGGACAGGAAGCGTGGAGCTTCGCCGCGCTCTGAGAGGGAGAAAATCATGCGGGAGGCGCCGTAGAGGTTGGCGTTGAGGGCGGACAGCAGGGCGACGACGGCTACCAGGGTGATGGCCGCTCCGGCGCCGGGGATTCCTGCAAGGTCCAGAACTCCGGCGAATGGGGACTTCAATCCTTCCGATCCCACCGGAAGGACGGCTGCGATCACGAACACCGAGCCGATGTAGAAGACCAGGATGCGCCAAACAACTGTACGGATGGCCTTGCCTACGCTGTGGGCGGGGTTCTCGGTTTCGGCGGCGGCGACGCTGACGATCTCGGTTCCACCGAAGGCGAAGATCACGACGAACAAGGCGGCCGCGATGCCGCCGATGCCGTTGGGGGCAAAGTCGCTGAACGCTGAGAACCCGGGGGAGGGCACGTTAGGCAGCCAACCCAAGAGCAGGGCTGCGCCGATCAGTAGGAAGATCACGATCGCTGCGACCTTGAGGATGGCGAACCAGAACTCGAACTCACCAAAGTTGCGGACGCCCACAAGGTTGATGCCCGTGAAGACCACCATGAAGACCAGCGCCAGGACCCAGACGGGGATGACGGGCCAGATCGAGAACAGCAGACCGGCTGCTCCGATGGCTTCGGCTGCAATGACCACTACTAGCTGCAACCACCACAACCAGCCGATGGTTCCGCCGGCGGTCTTGCCCATGGCTTTCTCCGCGTAAACGGAGAACGCGCCGCTGTTCGGGTTGGCTGCCGCCATCTCGCCAAGGGCCCACATGACCAGGATGATCAGCGTACCGGCGACGAGGTAGGAAATAAGGACTGCCGGACCGGCCGCCTGAACGCCCGCCCCCGAGCCGAGGAAGAGGCCCGCGCCGATCGCGCTGCCTAGCCCCATCATGGTGAGCTGGCGCGGCTTGAGCGAATGGCCGAGGCCGGATGTTGGCGCAGGAGCCGCGATGGACTTCGTTGTCATACGTGTCTACCTTCTATGGATTACATGCTGGTTTGGCGTGCTGGCCTCATGGGTTTGGCACGCGGGCGTCGACGACGCAGCAAGAGCCGTGGAATAATTCTCGCAGTTTGTAAGATACATCACTTTTTGCTGTAGCGATGTGATGGGTAAGTTACCCCGGGGACAGGAACTTTGATGCTGGTGGATGCGCTTGATGCAAAAATTGTACGTTTCTTCACTGATTCACCGCGATCTTCAGTGCTGGAAGCTTCCCGCGTGCTCAGGGTTGCCAGGGCGACGGTGCAGTCCCGGATAGACAGAATGATTGAAAACGGGGTCATCGGTTCCTGGGTTCCCCAGCCTGATCCCGCCAACTTCGGCTTTCCGGTGGTGGCGTTCTGCTCGGTGACCATCACCCAGGAAATCGGCCACGATGCCATCATCGAAAGCCTCAGTGCCATCCCGGAAATTATCGAGGTTCATACTGTCACTGGAAATTCGGACCTGATGGTGCGGATCGCCGCGCGGTCCAACCCTGATATGCAACGCGTCCTTGATGCCATGATCGCCACCAAGTCCGTGGTCCGGTGTTCGTCGGTCATCGTCCTGAACAGCCACATCCAGGGCCGCACGCTCCCGCTGATGGAAGCTGCCGCCAAGCCAGTGTGACGTAAAGCATTTTGCTCCGCGTCGATCGAGCCGTACCATTAGTTTTAGTCAACATGACTTTAACTAGCGCTTCACTGACCGGGGAGCGTTTCGGACGGCGATGAAGCGAGGTGAACGCCGTGAACACCAACTCAGCCAACGTTGCCGAGCGGCGGCTTGCACCGCCGTCGCTGGCTATTTCAACGGTGATTTTCGCCCTCCGCCCCAGCGAGACATCCGGGCGCCCAACCCTGTGGTTGCCGTTGGTACGGCGTATCCGTGAGCCTTACAAAGACATGTGGGCGCTCCCGGGTGGACCGTTGGCCCACGACGAATCCCTCCAGGATGCGGCTTCACGGAACCTCCGCGAAACCACCGGCCTGGCCCCTCACTACCTTGAGCAGCTCTACGCTTTCGGCGGCCTCCATAGATCGCCCACCCAAAGAGTGGTCTCCATCGTGTACTGGGCACTGGTGCAACCCACTGAAGCTGCCCTCGCTGACGAGTCCGAGAATGTGCGCTGGTTCCGGGCAGACAAGCTCGCCGAACTGGCCTTCGACCACAACGCAATCGTGGACTACGCCCTGTGGCGGCTGCGCAACAAGATGGCCTACGGGACCATCGCCTACCACCTGCTGGGAGAGTTTTTCACCCTCGCCCAGGTCCGCGAAGTCTACGAGGCCGTGCTGGACCGCCAGCTCGATCCCGCTAACTTTCGCAGGCACGTCAAGGCAACACCGGAAATCGAAGAAACCGGTGAATACCTTCAAGGCGGAAAACACCGCCCGCCACGCCTCTACCGCTTCACCGGCACGCCCGGCCTCGGGCCAGATAACAGGAGTACACCATGAGCAGCGTTAACACTGCCGTCCAGCTGATCACTCGCGAAGAAGCCGAGAAAGGCCTCTCCCGCGCAGGGGCCACGTGCAGCCCGGCCTTGGCCAGGGGCCCATGGGAGTACGACCTCGCCGAAGCACTTGCCGGCGAACCTGCTTATGGCCCGGGTGCTTCCAGCGAGGATGTCGCTCCCAAAGCCACACCGCGCCAGGGCCAGCTGCCCGATGAGTACAAAAAAGCCACCGACGCCGAACTTGACGCCCGCATCCGGGCCGCCAAAGCGACACTCGGGGACCGGGCCGTCATCCTGGGCCACTTCTACCAGCGTGACGAAGTCATCCAGTACGCGGACTTCGTGGGCGATTCCTTCCAGCTCGCCAACGCTGCCCTGACCAAGCCCGACGCCGAAGCGATCATCTTCTGCGGTGTGCACTTCATGGCCGAGACAGCGGACATCCTCTCCACGCCCGAACAGGCCGTCATCCTGCCAAACCTTGCCGCGGGATGCTCCATGGCTGACATGGCAGATGAAGACTCCGTGGAGGAATGCTGGGAGCAGCTTGAAGAAATCTTCGGCACGGACCCGGATGCCTCCGGCCGGGTACCCGTCATCCCTGTCACCTACATGAACTCCTCTGCAGCACTCAAGGCGTTCTGTGGCCGCAACGGTGGGATCGTCTGCACCTCGTCCAACGCCAAAGTGGTTCTGGAATGGGCGTTCGAACGCGGTCAGCGCGTTCTGTTCTTCCCCGATCAACACCTGGGCCGCAACACCGCCAAGGCACTGGGCGTCCCGCTTGAGCAGATGCCCATGTGGAACCCGCGCAAGGAACTTGGCGGCAATGACGAACAGGTACTACAGGACTCCCGGGTCATCCTCTGGCACGGCTTCTGCTCAGTCCACAAGCGCTTCAACGTGGGCCAGATCGAGAAAGCCCGGCAGGACTTCCCGGGCGTCAACGTGATTGTCCACCCCGAATGCCCCATGGAAGTAGTGGACGCCGCAGACTCCGCAGGATCCACCGACTTCATCAAGAAGGCCATCGCCGCCGCCACCGAATCCACCACGTTCGCGATCGGCACCGAGATCAACATGGTGAACAGGCTCGCCGCCGAATATCCGCAGCACACCATTTTCTGCCTCGATCCCGTCATTTGCCCCTGCTCCACCATGTACCGCATCCACCCCGGATACCTCGCCTGGGTCCTGGAGGAACTCGTGGAAGGACGCATCGTCAACCGCATCACCGTTGACGACTCCGTGCAGGACAACGCCAAAATTGCGCTCGAACGCATGCTGGCAGCCAAACCTGCCTAAAACCGACGGCACCACAAAGCCGGCATCACCGTCCGGGCGCATCAAGACCCGACTAGCCGAATCGAGCCTCATATGACTACAGAGAGCCTTACCGGCGGGGCCGCCTCCCAAAGGCTGGTCGTCGTCGGAAGCGGCATCGCAGGTCTGTACTCAGCCCTTCTTGCTGCCGATGCCGGCGCGGAAGTGGTGCTGCTGACCAAAGGTGCGCTCGCAGACAGCAACACCTACTACGCCCAAGGCGGGATTTCCGCTGTGCTGGACGAGCCGGCCCCCGGCGATACTGTGGCAGCCCACATCGCCGACACACTCAAAGCCGGGGCCGGCCACTGCAATGAAGAAGCAGCACGGGTGCTGTGCACTGAGGCCCGGTTGGACATCGCAGGACTGGCACGTTTCGGCGTCCACTTCGACCTTGACGACGACGGCGATCCCGCACTGGGTCTCGAAGCCGCCCACTCAGCTCCCCGCATCCTCCACGCCGGTGGCGACGCTACAGGAGCCGGAGTGGCGGCCGCGCTGATCAAAACCGTGCTGGACTTCCAAGCCGCAGGAAAGATCCAGGTCATAGGGCACGCCCACGTGACATCGCTCTCCTTGGGGGGACCGGGCGGCGGCCGTGTAGTGGGAGCGAACTTCCTCCACGATGGCCGCCACCTCGGCGTCCACGGCGACTCTGTGTTGCTCGCCACCGGGGGAGCCGGCCAGCTGTTCGCCCAAACCACCAATCCCTCAGTGGCAACAGCGGATGGCCTGGCACTGGCGTGGCGTGTTGGGGCGGCCGTGGCAGACCTTGAGTTCTTTCAATTCCACCCAACGTGCATGGTTCTCCCGACTGAGGCACGGGAAGCAGAAGGCAACAACGACCCCCTGCTCATCTCCGAAGCGGTACGGGGCGAGGGCGCCATCCTGGTAGATGCCACCGGTCACCGCTTCATGCCCGACTACCACCCTGATGCCGAACTCGCACCCAGGGACGTCGTCTCCCGCAGCATCGCCCTTCACCTCACAAAACTCGGCGACCCCAACGGCCACGTGTTCCTGGACGCCACCGTGATTGAGGAAAGCCGAGGAAAAGGCTTCCTGGCCAAACGTTTCCCCACCCTCAGCAAACGCACCCGCCAAGCCGGCGTTGACTGGACCACCGAGCTTGTTCCTGTAGCACCCGCGGCCCACTACTGGATGGGCGGCGTGGTCACCGACCTTTACGGCCGCACCTCTGTTCCCGGGCTACTGGCCGCCGGCGAAGTGGCGTGTACCGGGGTGCAAGGTGCCAACCGGCTGGCCAGCAACTCCCTGCTCGAGGGCCTCGTGTTCGGGCGGCGGGCTGTTGAAGCGTTCCTCGTTGGTGACCGCGACGCCGCAGGCGCCAAGGGGCCTGCGGCGTCGCGGTCAC